>NZ_BBAJ01000010.1 GCF_001311195.1 Lacticaseibacillus camelliae DSM 22697 = JCM 13995 | reverse complement strand
CGCGGCGCAGCCGGGCCTACCAGAGCTTTCCGGTGACCATCATTCCCCGGGGTGAAAGCCTCAAGGACGCGGAGCGGCGGCTCATTCCGTACTGGCTGGATGAAATCGCCCCGCGGCTGCTTGCTGGAGAAAATCAACTGGTGGTCGCCCACGGGTCCACCCTGCGGGCACTCATCAAGTACCTGGAGCAAATCTCCGACACTGGGATCGACCGCGTCGAGGTCGCAAACGCCCAGCCCATTATTTACACGCTGGACGCTCAGCTGAACATCTTGGCCAAAGACATTCTGACCGTCTCATGATTTTAGGCAAAGAAAAACTGCGAACACATTTAAAGTGTTCGCAGTTTTTTGGTGGGTTGGCTTACTTGGAAGCCAAAGCGCCCATCGGATCCCAAGGCTTCAGGACGGTTGGGTGATCGTATTCAGCCTTGATTGTGGCCTGTTCGTCAGCGGACAAATACTTCTTGTTGACGACGACTTGGTAAACGAATTCGGAGAACCATTCGTCGGAAGCAACGAAGTAGCCGTTTTGGCCGGCTTTTTCGCCCCAAGAGTTTTCGACCTTCCACTTTGTCGGCTTGCCGTCAACGATGTCGACACCAGTCAGGACCATCGCGTGGGTCATCAGGCTTTCGCCGTAATCCAGACGCTCAGCCTTGGTCATGTCAAAGCTGGTGTTGAAGAGGGCGTTCTTGTCGTACAGCTTTGGATCCATGATGCCAAGCTTGCTATCAGAAGACTTGCCGACATCAGAGCCGAACCAGACCGTTTCGCCGGCTTCAAGCTGCTTGATGGCCAGTCGCTTCATTTCTTCGGAAGTAACGTTGAAGTGACGGACTTCGCGGCCGCCGACAACGTTGCCGAGCATTTCGACCGTGTACAGGTGGTTAAATGGCTTGTCGGCGGTTGGGCCGTTGATCAGTGACTGGTAGGAATCAGTGTCCCAGCCCACGTACTTGGCGAAGAACGCCTTGGGAGTCAGGTCGCGGTCGATGTGGTAATTCTTGTCATCGTCGCGGTACTCGAAGTCGAACTTGGTCGGTGGCACACCCAGCGTGTAGGCCAGGATCCGGTAGTCTTCGGACAACATCTTGTCCTTGGCTGATTCGATGTCGGCGTCGGAAGCCTTGTCTTTCACCAACTTGCGCAGGGTGACAGCGTCTTTGCGCAGCTTCAGGTTCAAGACCGAATTCATTTCGTTGGACTTGCTGGAGGAGTATGTTTCAGGCATCACAGACTTCGGCACGATCCCGTATTTGTCGATGAGGCCGTCAGCATATCCCACTGACCGCCATCGCCCTGAGGGTTGGCCATCAGCCAAGCCACCTTGCGTGAATCGATGTCCTGGTCGGCCGTCTTGATGACATTTTCATAGAAGTAGTTCGACTTTTCAAACTTGTCCCAGAAGAATGTGTAGTTCTGGGAAAGCTCGAAGTCCTTAATCTTGAACTGCTTTTGAATGCTGTGGCGCATGGTGTTCAGCGCGGCAAACATCCAGCAGCGCCCAGACTGTTTCTGGTCCGCAACCTTGCCAGTACTCAAATCAATGGAGAAGGTCTGAGTCATCGTGGTTTGACTTGCAGTGTTCTCGGCACTTTTCAACACCCCATTGTTCATGACCGCTTTTTGAATCGCGGCAGAAGCGGGGGTCTTTTCAAGATCCTGTTGGTACTTTGCGAGGTCTTCAGCAGTAACTGCCTTTGACATATGCACTTCACTCCTTTTTCATTAGAAAATGATGAAATATTAACAGACTTCCACATTTTAGCATAACGCCCTCACAGTTTGAAGAGGGGCACTCAAGAAAAGGCCGACCACCGCAGCGGTCGACCTGATCAATCTGTCGGGGTGGGGCGCAGGACGTCAGCGTACGCCTCTTTGGTGGCGAACTCGTGGCGGGCAAAGGTGCACAGGGGTTCAATTTTCTTGCCTGTGGCCCGCGCCTCGTCGACGACCGCCCGCACGAGCTTACCGGCGATGCCTTGGCCGCGCAGCACCGGATCCACAAAGGTGTGGTCGATCACGAAGTTCTGGCCATCGTCAATCTCCTGGTAAGTGACTTCAGCAATCAGTTTGCCGTTTTCGTCGTTCATGAAATACCGGCCTGGTTCATGTTGAAACGCCATTTTGCCACTCCTCTCTTAATGACAATAATTATATCAATTCCTTAGGATTAAGCCAAGAAACCGCTTCAAAAAGCCGCCGAGGCGACGTAAGGTGGTATGATAGATTCACACTGAAAAAATGGAGGGGACTATGCGCACTCGAGGATTTGAGATTGTTTCAGCCTACCAAAATGCCGGGGTCAAGTTGCCCGCACGGCAGACAAAAAACGCGGCGGGGTACGACTTTTTCGCGCGTGAAGACTTTGTGCTGAAAAGCATTTGGCGCTACGACTTTATTCGACTGTTTCGGCTGATCAAAAACGAGCATCCGCTGACGGATAGTGACTTGCAGCGGGCAGGCAAGATTCTGAAGCCCCTGCTCGTGCCGACTGGCGTTAAGGCTTACATGCAGCCCAATGAGGTGTTGATCCTGGCCAATCGCTCCAGCAATCCGCTGAAGCGCGGACTGGTGATTCCCAACGGGATCGGCGTGATTGATGCGGACTATTACGGGAATCCCGACAACGAGGGCGAAATTTTTATCCAGATGGTGAATTTTTCTCCGCGCGACGTCGTGATCGAGCAAGGAGAGCGCATCGGCCAAGGCATATTCATGCCGTATTTGCTTGCCGATGGGGACACCGGCACCGGCGCTAAGCGAATTGCCGGGTTTGGGTCGACTGGGCGATAAGCGGCTCACAAAGAATAGGAAGAAGGCGGCCCATGGCCAAAGTTAAAACTCAGTACGTGTGCCAGAACTGCGGTTACATTTCAGCCACCTTTCTTGGCCGTTGCCTAATTGCGGGGCCTGGAACTCTTTAGTGGAAGAAACCCAAAGTCAGACACCGGCGAAGGCCGCCGCGACGCCGCGCCGGACCAGTGCGGGTGACAAGGTCAAGCCGATGCTGATGAGCGCAGTGTCGATGCAGAAAGAGCCGCGAGTCAAAACAGATCTCGGGGAACTCGACCGCGTGCTGGGCGGTGGCATCGTGCCTGGGTCATTGATTCTGATCGGCGGCGATCCTGGCATTGGCAAGTCGACGCTGCTGACTCAGGTCTCTGGTCATCTTGCCAGCAAAGGCGCCAAGGTGTTATACGTTTCCGGGGAGGAAAGTGCCGCCCAGATCAAGCTGCGCGCGACGCGGCTGGGCGTGGGTAATTCAGGCATGTACCTGTATCCGGAAACGGACATGCCAAGTATTTCCCAGGCAATAGACGACATGCAGCCGGATTACGTCATCATTGATTCCGTGCAAACCATGAACGTTCCCGAGATGAATTCGGCAGTCGGCTCAGTCAGCCAGATCCGCGAGGTGACGGCAGAGCTGATGAAGATTGCAAAGACCGAGCAGATTACCATTTTCATCGTCGGCCATGTCACTAAGGAAGGCGCGATCGCCGGGCCCAAGATCCTTGAGCACATGGTAGACACGGTGCTGTACTTTGAAGGCGACATGCATCACACTTACCGGATGATCCGCTCGGTGAAAAACCGTTACGGGTCCACCAACGAGATCGGCATTTTCGAGATGCACCAAGACGGGCTGGAGGAAGTTGCCAACCTTCGGAGCTGTTCTTGGACGAACGGCTGCCCAACGCAACGGGCTCGGCCGTGGTGGTGTCGATGGAAGCACCCGGCCGATCTTGGTAGAGATTCAGGCACTGATGACGCCAACCATGTATGGCAACGCCAAGCGGACGAGCAGCGGCCTGGATCACAACCGGGTGTCGCTGATCATTGCAGTGCTGGAAAAGCGGGCCAATTTAATGCTCCAGAATCAGGACGCCTACCTGAAGGCGACCGGCGGGGTGCGGCTGGACGAGCCGGCCATCGATTTGGCCATGGCCATGGCAATCGCCAGCTCGTACCGGGACAGCGAGATTTTACCCACTGATTGTTTCGTCGGGGAGATTGGGCTGACTGGCGAGGTGCGGCGCGTGAACCGCATCGAGGATCGCATTAAGGAGGCTGCCAAACTCGGGTTCAAACGGATTTTTATCCCGAAGAATAACCTGCAGGGGCTGCCGACGCGTGATAAAATCAAAGTAATCGGTGTGGCGAGCGTTGCTGACGCGCTGGACCGCGTGTTTATAAAATAAAAAGAAAGGAGGAACGATATGAAAAAAAACGTGTAATCAACATTCTGTTCGCGTTGATCGGGATCGGCGTTGGGGCCAGCGTAATGCCACTGCTGTGGGGGCTGGTCAAGCTCGATCAGATCGCGTGGTTGAATAATGTCATTGTTGACAGTTTGATTGGCATTGTTGTGTTCTTGATGCTCTCTGAGCTGCTTTCCGGCTGGATTCTGCGCAAGCTTGACCAAGCCGAGAAAGCCATGAACGCAAAGTCACCATCGTTCCTGTTGTTTGGCAGTTTAGGTACCATCATTGGCCTCGTGTTTGCAGCCATTATTTCGCTTTTCTTTTCCAGACTTCCTGCGCCTCTGGGCACCATCCTGCCGCTGATTTTGATGCTGATTTTCGGCTACTTCGGGTTTCGCATCGGCACGACGCGTCGTGAGGAATGGCGCCGGTTGTTCGGTGTGCGCAACCGGGACAGAAAGCCGGATGACAACAGTCAGTCCGTACTGGATCGCAAGGCCGGGGAAAACTTTCACAAGTATAAGCTCCTTGACACCTCGGTCATCATCGACGGTCGGGTGCAGGCCATTGCCAAGACGGGCTTTTTGGAAGGCACGTTGCTGGTGCCGACCTTCGTTGTGCACGAGCTGCAGCTGATCTCCGACTCCGCCGACGCGTTAAAGCGCGGCCGCGGCCGGCGCGGCCTGGACATCATTAACTCGATGAAGGAAGATCCTGAGATCAACGTCGAGATGTACGACGGGGATTTTGAGGACATGACCGAAGTCGATTCGAAGCTGTTGAAGCTGGCCAAAATGCTGGACGGGGTGGTCGTCACCAACGACTTCAACCTGAACAAGGTTGCCCAGTTCCAGAATGTGCCAGTGTTCAATATTAACGAGCTGGCTAACGCCTTGAAACCCGACTTAATTCCTGGTGAAGGCATGACCGTCACTGTCATCAAGTCAGGCACTGAGCGTCAGCAAGGGGTCGCCTATCTAGAGGACGGCACGATGGTCGTCGTTGAGGACGGCCAGTACTTCATGAATAAGCCGCTGGAGGTCATCGTGACCTCGGCCATTCAGACCGCTGCCGGCCGGATGATTTTTGCTAAACCTGCCCATCAGCAGCAGTCGCTGAAAGCTGAGGATGAAAAGCACGAGGCGAAGTCTGGCTCTAAGAATGGTAAGGGCAAAAAGTAAACTGAAAGTCCGCCTGGCGCGGGCTTTTTAAGTTGGTGCACTGAAAGGCCCTGCGCCTTGTGGTACACTAGCAATGCATGTTCTGGGCGCAAACTCGGGACGGTTACAAGACACACAAAAAATGGAGGCATCATATTTTGTCAGATCGACCAATTCGGGTGCGTTACGCACCAAGTCCAACCGGCCACTTGCACATCGGCAACGCCCGCACGGCGCTTTTCAACTACTTGTTCGCCCGTCACTACAACGGGACAATGGTGCTGCGGATCGAAGACACCGACACCAAGCGCAACATTGCGGATGGTGAAAAAAAGTCAGATCGATAACCTGCACTGGCTTGGCATTGATTGGGACGAAGGCCCTGACAAGGGCGGCGACTTCGGCCCGTACCGGCAGTCTGAACGCAAGGACATTTACCACAAGTACATCCAAGAGCTTGTGGCCAAGGGTGACGCCTACGAGTCCTACAAGACTGAGGAAGAGCTGCAGGCCGACCGCGACGCCCAAAAGGCCGCTCACGAGGCTCCGCATTACGTTTACGAATACGAAGGGCTGACTGAGGCCGAAAAGCAGGCCAAAATCGCCGAGGCGAAAGCCAAGGGCTTGAAGCCAGTGATTCGCTTCCACATTCCAGCGGATCACACGTACGAGTGGAACGACATCGTTAAGGGTGACATTTCGATCGATGGCAACACTATTGGCGGCGATTTTGTCATCGAAAAGGCTGACGGGATGCCGACCTACAACTTTGCCGTGGTCATCGATGATCATTTGATGCAGATTTCCCATGTGCTGCGCGGCGACGACCACATCGCCAACACGCCAAAGCAAATGGCGATTTACGAAGCTTTTGGCTGGCAGCCACCAGTCTTTGGTCACATGACGTTGATCATCAACGGGGCCACGGGCAAGAAGCTCTCCAAACGCGACGAGTCTGTGCTGCAGTTCATTGAGCAGTACAAAGAACTCGGTTACCTGCCAGACGCGATGTTCAACTTCATCACCCTGCTTGGCTGGTCGCCAAAAGGTGAAGATGAGATCTTTACGCGCAAGGAGTTCATCAAACTGTTTGACGAAACTCGCCTGAGCAAGTCGCCTGCCCGCTTCGACCAAAAGAAGCTGGAATGGGTCAACAACCAGTACATCAAGAAGACCGATCCCAACGAGCTGACGGCGCTGGCCGTGGATAACTTAATCGAGTCCGGCCGCCTGGCTAAGGACCCGGATCCTTCGACCATTGAGTGGGCACGTCAGCTGATTTCCTTGTACATCCCGCAAATGAGTTACACCGGGCAGATCAGTGACCTAGCGACTATTTTCTTCGAACAGCCGAAGGAACTGGATGAGAAAGACATGAAGGAGCTTGCTGACGACAATGCTCTTCAGGTGCTCAAGCTGACACAGGAGAAGTTGCGTGCTTTGCCGACGTTCTCCGCTTACTACATTAACCAGGCCGTCTACCACGTGCGGCTTGAAACCGGCGTGAAGGGCCGCAAGCTTTACATGCCCGTCCGCATCGCCACCACGCGCGAAATGCACGGGCCGCAGCTCGCCGAGACCATCGAACTGATGGGCCGCGAGAAAGTGCTTGCCAACATGGATTACGTCATCAACGCCCTGGAAAAATAAGTTTTGGCTTTGCCGCTTGCCCACGGGTGAGCGGTTTTTGCGTGCAATGACGGAATCTGTCAGGTGTACAGGGCCACTTTTCACGGGTAAAATGGTGAGATACGAACAGGGGGATGGACCATGGCAGCGGCAACTCCGCAAAGCATTTTAAAAGAAAAATTCGGGTATGACGACTTTCGCCCGGGCCAAGGCCGCGCGATCAAGCGGGTGCTCAACCATGAAAACACGCTCGTGATTATGCCGACAGGTGGGGGCAAGTCGCTGTGTTACCAGATCCCGGCGCTGCTGCAAGACGGCCTCACGGTGGTGGTGTCGCCGCTGATTGCGCTGATGAAGGACCAGGTCGACGCGCTGAACGCAAACGGGATCCCGGCCACTTACATCAACTCGACTGTCGATCCGCGCGAGGCGGATTACCGGTTAGACCTTGCGGGGCGCGGGGAGTACAAGCTGCTCTACGTGGCACCGGAACGGCTCGAGCTCAGCGGCTTTTTGCAGGAGCTGGGCGGGCTGCGGATCGACCTGCTGGCGGTGGACGAGGCGCACTGCATTTCGCAATGGGGTCACGCTTTCCGCCCCAGCTACCTGGAACTGACGCGTATCGCGCAGGAGCTGCCGTCACACCCCACGGTGATCGCGCTGACGGCCACAGCCACGACCCGCGTCGCAGAAGATATTGGCCAGCGACTGAGCATTCCACCGGCCGGGTTCATCAACACCGGGTTTGCGCGGCCCAATCTCAGTTTTCAGGTGGTCAAGGGGCAGGATAAGGACGCTTACCTGCTCGATTATCTGAAACTGAATAAGGACCAAAGCGGCATTGTTTACTGCGCCACGCGCAAGGAGGTCGAGCGGCTGTACCTGCTATTGGACCGCCACGGCATCAGCGTGGCCAAGTACCATGCGGGCATGCCGGAAACTGAGCGCAACGACAATCAGGAGGATTTTCTGTTTGACCGCAAGCTGGTGATGGTCGCAACGAACGCGTTTGGGATGGGCATCGACAAGAGCAACGTGCGTTTTGTGATCCACGCGCAGGTGCCTGGCGACTTGGAATCCTACTATCAGGAGGCCGGGCGAGCCGGTCGTGACGGCCTGGACTCTGAGGCCATTCTGCTATACGCGCCCAACGACTTGGGCATTCGCCGATTTTTCATCGATCAAAGTGACGGCGACGAAGACTATAAGCAAAATGAGTACCGCAAACTCCAGGTGATGAACCAGTATGCCAACACCGGTGATTGCCTGCAGCAGTTCATCCTCCGCTACTTCGGTCAGGCCTCTGAGCCGTGCGGGCGCTGTTCGAACTGTTTGGACACGCGCGAGGCGGTGGACGTCACCGAGTCCGCACAAAAAGTCCTGTCCTGTGTCGTGCGGCTGCACGGCCGTTTTGGTAAGGGCATGGTCACCGACGTTCTGGCTGGCTCGAACAATCAGCGCATCCGGCAGTTTGGCTTTGCCGAGTTGTCCACGTACGGGCTGATGGCCAGCATGCGCAAAAAGGACATTGCCAGTTTTATCGACTTTCTGACCGCAGGCGGGTACCTGGAAGCGCAAGGCGGCCAGTATCCGACGCTCGGGGTCACCCAGCTCGGTGCCGATGTGCTGCGCGGCGGCGCCAAAGTCTCGCGCAAGCAGGCAGTGAAGGCGCGGGCGAGCGTCGCCGTGGATGACGACCTGTTCCAGAAACTGCGGGCACTGCGTTACGAGTTGGCGCAGAAGCAAGGCGTACCGCCTTACGTCATTTTTTTCCGATGACACACTGCGGCAGTTGGCTCTGCTTCAGCCGCAGGACGAGGCCCAAATGCTCAACGTGAAAGGGGTCGGCGAGGCTAAGCTGAAAAAAAATACGGCAAAGTCTTTCTCCAGGCGCTGGCGGCAAGCTAGTCACACCAAGGTTTATCGCGTAGAATAAAGAAGGCTGCTCAAGCGAGCGCAGCGCTGGCTTGAGCGCGACTAAAGGAAGGGGCCATTTTATGCTTCAGCTCTACAACACATTAACGCGGCACAAAGAGCCGTTTAAACCGCTGGTGCCAGGGGAGATCAAAATGTACGTCTGTGGCCCCACGGTATACAACTACATCCACATTGGGAACGCCAGAAGTGCGATCGCGTTTGATACGATCCGCCGCTACTTTGAGTACCGCGGCTACAAGGTAGATTACGTCTCAAATTTCACCGATGTGGATGATAAGATCATCAATGCCGCGCACGAGACCGGCGAGGCGCCGCTGGCTTTGGCGCAGCGCTTCATTGACGCGTACATGGCAGACACGGCCAAGCTGAACATCGAGCCGGCGACGGCACACCCGCGCGCCAGTGAGATGATTCCTGAGATCATCACGTTTGTCGCAGACTGATCAAAAAAAAGGGTACGCGTACGAAGCCGATGGTGACGTCTACTATCGTGCGCGGAAATTTGCCCGTTATGGGGAGCTCTCAAACAAGAAAGTCGATGAGCTGGAGCAGGGCGCCTCGCAGCACGTGGCCGATGAGGAAACCGCACGCAAGGAGGATCCCATCGACTTTGCCCTGTGGAAGGCGGCCAAGCCTGGTGAGATCTCCTGGGATTCTCCCTGGGGGGCTGGGCGGCCGGGCTGGCACATCGAATGCTCGGTGATGTCCACGACGCTGCTCGGCAAGACCATTGACATTCACGGCGGCGGTCAGGACCTGGAATTTCCCCACCACGAAAACGAGATCGCCCAAAGCGAGGCCGAAACCGGTCAGAAGTTCGTTAATTACTGGATGCACAACGGGTTTGTGACCATTGGCGAAGACGACGAGAAAATGAGCAAGTCGCTGGGCAACTTCATCACGGTGCATGACATTGTGAAGACAGTCGACCCCCAGGTCCTACGCTTTTTGATGGCATCAACGCAGTACCGGCGGCCGATTCGTTACTCCGAGGCCGGGCTGAAAGAGGCCGAGCGCAACTTGGAGCGGCTGAAAATCGCGCGCGATGCGGTCAGCTACCGGCTCAAAAATGCCGCGGCTGGCACCGATGCCGCGCTGGAGGCCAAGCTGAACGGGCTGGAAAATGATTTTGTCGCGGCAATGGATGACGACATCAACGTGCAAAATGGGCTGGCCGTGGTTTACGAGCTAGCCAAGTTGATGAATGAAACAGCGGCTGCCAATACGGTCGCCCAAACGACGCTTCAGCACATGTTGGCCAAGCAGGCCGCGTGGCTGGCCATTTTCGGGATCGCGTTCAAGCAAGACCTCCTGGATGCCGACGTCGAAGCGCTGATCAAAGCCCGCAATGACGCGCGCGCGGCCAAGGACTTTGCCAAGAGTGACGAAATTCGCGATGAGTTGCAAGCGCAGGGCATTTTACTAGAAGATACCGCACAAGGAACGAGGTGGCGCCGCAAATGAGCGCAGATGCAAAACAATTGAACGGGATCGCCCTGGCTTACCTGGGGGATGCCGTGTGGGAAGTTTATGTGCGCCAGCACTTGCTGGACCGCGGTTTGGTGCGGCCCAATCAGTTGCAAAAGGCGGCGAAGTCCTTCGTGTCGGCCAAGGCCCAGGCTAAGCTGATCGATGGCATGGAAGCGCAGTCGCTGCTGTCGGAGACGGAATGGGACTATTACAAGCGTGGGCGCAACGCCAAAAGCTATACGCACGCCAAGCACACTGACGTGGTGACTTACCGTATTTCGACCGGCTTTGAGGCGCTGTTCGGCTACCTGAAGCTAACCGGGCAGGCCGACCGCATTGAGCAGCTGGCGGTTTGGTGCATTGATTACGTTGAAGAAGGAGGCACTGGCCATGGTCAAATCAAACCCGCGGAAAAATGATCCGCGCCGCGATCAGCCGACCGATGAGGCGCACCAGGACGAGTTCGTGTTCGGCCGCCACGCGGTCGAAGAGGCACTGCGCGAGGGGTCGAACAAGACCATCAACAAGTTGTTTGTGCAAAAGGATCTCAATTCTGATCCCGTGCGCGTGATCGTCGAAAAGGCCAAAAAGCAAAAGATTCTGGTCTCGCAGGTGCCTAAAGTTAAGCTGGACCTGCTGACGGATGGCGGTAATCACCAGGGCGTGATGGTGGCCATGGCCCCGTATGCGTATGCGACCATTGATGAGCTGTTCGCGCACGCCGAAGGCCACGACCCGTTTTTCTTGATTCTCGACAATCTCGAGGACCCGCAGAACCTGGGGTCGATCCTGCGCACCGCCGATGCGGTGGGCGTGGATGGTATCATTATCCCCAAGCACCGCGCGGTCGGGTTGACCAGCACAGTCGCCAAGGTCTCTACCGGCGCAATCGAGCACGTCCCGGTGGCTCGGGTCACAAACTTGGCGCAAACCATCAAAACGCTCAAGGAGCGCGGCCTGTGGATCTTTGGCACCGCAATGGACGGCCAGGACTTTCGGCAGTGGAACGCCAAGGGAAAGGTCGCCTTGGTGATTGGCAACGAGGGCAAGGGCATCAGCGGGCCTGGCCAAGCTGATGGATGCGACACTGACCATTCCGATGGTGGGCCATGTGCAGAGTCTCAACGCTTCAGTGGCGGCGGGGATCCTGATGTATCAGGCTTTACCAGCCGCGGAGGCAAGTAGATGCGCCGGCACCTGCTGCTCGTGGACGGGTACAACGTGATCGGCAACTGGCCTGAGCTCGCCAAGCTCAAGGCTACCGGTCACTTTGACGCCGCGCGCGACCGGCTGCTGGACATTCTGGCGGAGTACCGCGCCCATGAAAATGCGGACATGATCGTGGTGTTTGACGCCATGTACGTACCAGGCATCGGTGAGAACTACTCGAAGTGGAACCTCAAAGTGGTGTTCACCCAGCAGGACGAAACTGCCGATTCCTACATCGAGCGGCTGGCCAACGACCTGAATGGCCCGCTGGTGCAGTTGTCGGTGGTGACCTCGGATCAGGCGGAGCAGTGGACCGTGTTTTCTCGCGGGGCGCTGCGGATCTCCTCGCGCGAATTTTACCAGGAGATTCGCCGCTCGGAGCGCGAGTTTAATCACTCCACTGACCCGTTCATCATGCGTGAGCCTAAGCGTAACCAAATCTGGAGCAAGGACCAGCTGAAAAAAACTCGACCACGCCCGGCGCAAACTGACGCGCCGTGAAGCCGAAGACAAAAAGAATGGCCATAAATAACAATGGCGGCGCCTCGCAATCGCGAGGCGCCGCCATTTTGCATCAGTTGGGCGAGCGTTATTTCAGCAGCGCGTCCTTGACCTGGATCTTCTTTTTGATCAGGCCTTGTTCATAAAAGACGTCGGCAATCTTTTGCTGTTCCTTGACGATGTCGTCGGTGACCGGTGTCATGGAGTAGGTGCGCCGCTCGACGTCCATCTTGATGATGGGTTTCGAGAGCTTGAGCGTCTTGCTCAGCATGTTGATCAGTTGAGTGTGATGGGTGCGGGCCCATTTCATGTCCTGGCTCATGTACTTGATCAGCGCCTTGGAAATCGCCGTGTGTTTGGTGGCGTAGCTGCGGGTGGAAACCACAAAGTCGCGGTTTTTCGCCAGGCCCTTGGCATTGGTCAACAGCTTGGCGTTTTGCTGCACCTGCGCGGTGGCGGTGTAAGGATCCCAGGTGACCCAAGCGTCGACGCTACCCTTGGCAAACGCGACTGAGGCCGCGCCCTGGTCCATGTTGACGAGTTTGACATCGTTCAGGGATAGCCCGGCCTTGGCCAACGTTTGGATGATGGCGAACTGTGCCGCGGTCCCCTTGGCGTAGGCGATGCGCTTGCCTTTCAGGTCGGCCAGGGTGTTGATGCCGCTATTTTTCTTGACCAGCACGCCGGTCCCGTACTCTTTCGAGGCGCCGGCGCCGATGTAGACGAGGTCGAGTCCGTTGGCCTGGTTGACGACCGGTGGGGTGTCACCAAGCCGTGCGTAGTTGATGTTGCCGGACTTTAAGGCGGTCATGAGCGCGGCCCCGTCCTGGAACTCCTTGAAGACGACCTGGTAGCCGTCAGCCTTCATCTTCTTCGCTAACTCACCGTGCTGACGGGAAATGTCAGCGGGATCGGCTTTCTGGTAGCCGATGACGACCCGGGTGAGCTGGGTCTTGCTGCTGCTGGGGCGGGTTTGGGTGTAGCCGTAGCCGGCCACGCCCAGCCAGGCCGCGAGCAGCACCAGCAGAATACTGACTTTGACACGTTTAGATTTCATGCTTACCCTCCGCGATCCATTGCTTCAGCTGCGGCCGCAAGACCTTGCCAGTTTGATTGCGCGGAAAATCATCCAGGAAAATGACCCGGGTCGGCGTTTCAAATTTAGCCAGGTGGTTGCGGCCATAGTCGAGCAGGGCTTTGCGCTGGGCGTCCTCATTGGCCCCAGGCGTGGTGGACACGATGACTGCGGTCACTTCTTCACCGTAGAGCTTGTCCGGCGTGCCGATGACGCAGAGCTGGGCGATAAAGTCGAGTTCGTCGAGCACGTTTTCCACGTGCGCAGGGGCCACTTTTTTCACCGCCGTGGGAAATGATTTCCTTGGTGCGGCCCTTCACGAACAGGTAACCGTCTGCGTCGAACTCGCCCAAATCGCCCGTCAGGAACCAGCCATCCTTAAAAGAATCCGGATGCGGGTCAAGGTAGGCATCAATGACGTGATCGCCGCGGATCGCGATTTCACCCACTGTGCCGGGAGCGGCGGAAAAGCTGCCATCGGCGTGGTGAATGGCAACGTCGGTGCCGACTGGCTTGCCGGCCGAGCCGATTTTGGCGCGTCAAACGGGTTGATGGTGCACTGACTGGAAGCTTCGGTCATGCCGTAGCCTTCGATAATGCGCGTGTTAAACCGATTCTGGAACTCGACCAGCTGATCTTCCGGCAAGGCAAATGAGGAACAGCGGACAAACTCGAGTTTCACCTGGTCCTTCAGCTCCTGGTAGGCCGCGTTGGCCTTGTCGTTCAGCAGCAGGATCGAGATCATGGTCGGCACCACAGCCGTCCAGGTCACGCCGTCTTGCGCCATCCAGCCCCAGTAACGCGAGGCGGAGAACTTCGGTGCGACCACGATCTTGGCGTCTGCGTACCGCATTGACAGACCGACCATGACCTGGGAGTTGATGTGAAACAGCGGCATGGTGATGAGCGCGACGGACTTTTCGCTCATGCGATTGCTTGGGGCATCGTGGCTGGCCGCGTTGTACACGATGCGCTGCGACAGGCCAACGCGCTTCGGCTTGCCGGTGGTGCCAGAGGTCGACATGATCAGCGCAACGTCCTCTTCAGTCGGCGCACTTTGATCCGGTTTGTCCTGCAGCTCGGCCGGCAGGGTGATCAGCACGAGGCTTGGGAAAGTGAGCAGAGACAGGGCTGTTTTGCGGTAGCGAGCGCCGTGCAGCTGCTCAGCCATGGCCGGCTCGACCAGCATGGCCTGGTAGTCGTGGCTGGTTTGGTCGGCAACCAGTTCGGATACTGGGGTGGTCGGGGATAACGGGTGGACGGCAATGCCTTTTTGCCAGGCGGCCTGGTCGATCGTGAAGTAGGCTGCCGAGTTAGCCAGCGACACCGTCAGCACGTCGCCGCGGCCCAGGCCGGCTGCAGCGAAGGCCTGCTGAAGGGTTTCAATATCCTGATCTAAATCGGCACCGGTGAACCACCGGTCCAAAGTCAGATCTTTCAGAATGGGGTCTGCGCTGTGGCGCTGATTCTGTTGTGCAAGTAAGTCATTGACACGAGTCATTTTGCGATTGCTCCTTTAGGTTTACGATTCTTTTTCAAAATGTGCCACTGCGGCCGGCCAATCAGGATGCCAAACGGCGGCACCTTGTAGAAGAACCAGGCCAAGGCAAACGAAATGCCTAACACCAGTGCGTAGCCCACCGGGATCAGGACCAGGTAGCCCCAATCGGGCAGGTGAAGAAACGGCATCAGGTAGCCCAGAATCGTCAAGCCAATGGTCTGATCCAGGTATATCCCAAAGGAGACTTTTGAGCCGTTTTTGACGAAGGTCTCGACGCCCTTGGGGATGCCGTGTTTGCGCCAGTCCGCGTACTTCAGGCCGATGAAGAACACCGTCAGGATCATGAAGGTGTCGTAAACGAACATGTACGGCTGATGCGGCGAAACGGCATAACTGTGGGCATAGCCGAGTACGTCGCGGTTCCAGAAGTAGTACGGCACCGTGCCAAAGGACATGGCAATGGTGATGCCGATGACCCAGCGGTGCCACTTGCGCAGCCATGCTAGCACGGCATTGTAGTGCAGCGAGACGTAGGTGCCGAAAATGAAGTAGAACTGGTAGGTGAACACATTAATGCCGTAGGAAGCCACCCACCACGGCAAGTTTGAGCGGTCCATAAACTGGTAGCGGTACTTGATGAAAGTCACAATGGCCAGTTGAAGCAGCGCCGAGACGGCCAGGATCGCATTATGGTTCTTGACCTTTTTAAACAGCAGCACTATGAACGGAAACAAGACGTAAAGCTGCAGAGTCACCACGATATAGTACAGATAGAACTGGTCGCCGTGGAGAATCGCTGAGGTCAGCGTCGGCCAGAAGGTCTTCCAGGTAAACGGCGGCAAACCGAGCAGACAGCTACCGACCAGCAGGATGATGTTCCAAAGCAGGTACGGCCAGCCGGAGCCGGCAAAGCGCTTCTTGAAAAACGTCGGCCAATCGTCACGGTGGTAGTAATTTAGGGTCAGCACCAGCCCGGTGATGAACATGAACCCCATCCGGGTAAAGTGGATCAGCAAATGGGTGGCCAGCAGTGACGTGTGCGCCCAGCCGGTGGCGTCGGTCATCGCGTGGGTGAAGGCGGTCGTCGTGTGGTTGAGTAAGACCCCGAAGATGAAAATGATGCGCATGATATCAACTTCGTACAGGTATTTACGTTTCTTCTTGGGGGCCGTTTCAGCCAAGCCGTTCACCTTCCTTTGCTTCTTCGTCTGGGGCCAGGATCACTTTCAGGACCTGGTCGGCCACGCGGGCCACTGTTTCGGGAGTTTGACCTTTGGCGCCAGCCGTTTCGTAAACTGCACGGCCATTTTTGACCACGATCACGCGGTTGGCCATGCGGGCGGCCTCGTCAACATCATGGGTGATCAGCAGCGTGGTCAGGTGACTGTCATCGCAGATTTTTGTGATAAAGGACTGCATGTTGCGCCTTGTCAGGGCGTCCAAAGCGCCCAGCGGTTCGTCAAGCAGCAGTAGCTCTGGGTCCGCCATCAGCGCGCGGGCCAGCGCCAGCCGTTGCTTTTGACCGCCTGACAGTTCTGTCGGGTAGGTCTGTTCAAAGCCTGCCAGGCCCACGGCGGCCAGCGTCTTTTGGGCGCGGGCCTGGACCTTGGCGTCGTGGGACGCAAAGGAGACGTTGTTGAGGGTCGTCATCCACGGGAGCAGCCGGCCGTCCTGGAACATGACCCTGGTCACAAGGTTTTCGTCGGCGTACTCGATCGTTCCGGCAGTGGGCAGCTCGAGCTGGGCAATCAGCCGCAGCAGGGTGCTTTTGCCGCCGCCGGACATGCCGACCAGCGCGACAAATTCACCGGGCTGCAGGTCAAAGGAAACGTCGCGCAGTGCATGATTGTCACCGTATTGCTTGTAAATGTGGGAGAGTTTTACCACTGGCTTAGTCATTGACGGCACCGCCCTTCTTTTGCCAGTCGAGGCAGATGTCTTCAAGCGCCTTGGCAATCAAATCAGAGACCTTACCCAGTAGCGCGTAAATCACAATGCACAGCAGGACGGTTTCCATGTCCATGAATTCCTGGGCGTTGCTGGCCATGTAGCCGATTCCGGAGTTTGAGGAAATAGTCTCGGCCACGATCAAAGTCGTCCACATGACCCCGAGGGCGTAGCGGACGCCGACCAGAATCGTTGGCAGGGCGCCGGGAAAGATGATCTTGGTGAACAGCTGACGCTTGCTTAGGCCGTAAGACTTACCCATTTCGATTAGATTCGGGTCGACGGTGGAAATGCCGTGAAACGTGTTGATATAGATAGGGAACATCACGCCAATGGTCACCAGCGAAATCTTGGCCGTTTCCCCGATGCCCAGCAGGATGATCACCAGCGGAATCAGGGAGAGGTGAGGGATGTTGCGCAGCATCTGAATGGTGGAATCAAACAGGAGCCGACTGATTTTGGATAAGCCGTTGGCCAGGCCCAGAATGAAGCCGGCCAGGCCACCGATCACAAAGCCGGTCGTGGCGCGGTAAAGTGAAATACTGATGTTCTTCGGCAGCTCACCCGTCTGCCACAAGTGCACGCCGTCTTGGACCACGGCTAGCGGTGAGGGCAACAGCTTCGAGTTGACCCAGCCGGCGGATACGGCCAGCTGCCAGAACAAGATCAGAATCACCGGAATCAACCACGCAGCAGGTTCCGCCATTTAACAGTAAAAGACCGCGGGTTTCCCGCGGACGAGTCGGACGTTTGGTCCATGAATACATCCCCCTTAAGACTGATGAAGCAATCTTACCGATGAAAATTGAATATTATGTGAAAATATTAAGAGTTAGCTAAGTTAGCACTGATAAAAATCATTTTAGGCCTTCTAAAAAATGATTGTAAATGCTTTGGAGCCGGCGTTTTCAGGTCAGCCAAGGGCTCATACTTAAAATGTGTTGGCCTGCTCAAAATCACTCAAAGAATGAAAACGCTAAATTGTGCGGCCTCATCAGGGTGTGTGTCCTCCCAACGGCTTTCCTGAAGTCCAATCATTTCGTGCTTATCTCTGCAATCATGTAAAAATTGAAAATGTTTTTGTGAAATGGTTAGCCCAAGCGGATCGACCGTTCCCTAAAAGGCCGCCGCACGAAGATTTTTGCTTGCACAGCATTTGCTCACAAGCAATGGCAAACTCCCGTTTCGTAGGCAATCAGTTAACCCCTTGATATAATGAAAGCGCTTTTAAAAAGTGAGGGGGAGTGCAGATCATGACACCAGAGGAGATACTGATGATCCACCAGGCAGCCACCGATTCGGATTTGTTTGCACAATTGTTTGCGCAGTACAAGCCGCTGGTGCTGACTGTGTTGAAGTCTTATTACATTCGGGATTACACGCGGGATGACTGGCTCCAGGAGGCGAGAATCGCGATGCTCAAGGCCATCGCACGGTATGATGGGACCGCAGGCTCCAAGTTCGGCCCGTTTTATCGGTTGGTCTTGCTGTCCCACATTCGCTCGTTGCTGCGCAAACACCTGGCGCAAAAGCGGGCCGCGGATACGACTGCGATGGTCATGGCCAATCCTGGCGCCATCCTGCCGCCCAGCTTTGCGTCTGGGCAGCGGATCGAGGATAACCTCGTGCTGCGTTCAGAACTGGCGGGCTATGTTGACGGGTTGAGCCCGTTGGAGCGGCGAGGGCTACTGGTGGTCCTGGAGAACTCAGACCAGGCCACCAGGCAAGCCTACCGGCGGGCCATTGAACGCAGCAAGGTGAAACTGACCCGGTACTTTGATGAGCAGCTGAACTAGCAAACGCCCCTGCGATTTTAAAAAGTCGCAGGGGCGTTCGTTTAGCCGCTCAGTTTTGACGGGTCAGCAGTTGCTTGGTCAGACGAATCAAGGTGGCGCGGGCGGGCATGGCAGGCAGGGTGCTCAGGCCAGCCACTGCCTTTTTTGTGTACTGCTGGGCCAGGGCTTGCGCCTGAGGCACACCGTGGTAACGGTCGATCAGGCCCAGCACGGTTTGAACGTCCGCGTGGGTCATGGCTGCCTGTTTGGCTAGCAGTGGCGCAAACTCGGCGCGGTGATCTGCCATTGCCAGGATCAGCGGTGCTGAGTACACGCCTTGGCGGATATCCTCGTGGACGGGTTTGCCCATCGCACTGTTAGTGCTGGTGTAATCCAGAATGTCATCCATCAGCTGAAAGGCGATGCCGATATTCAGCCCGATGGTCTCGCATTTCTTGGCGAAGTGCAGCGGCTGTCCGCTTTCGTATGCCCCGATAAAGGCTGCTAAGGCGAACAGCTGGCCGGTTTTACCGGTGACCTGTTCGGTGTAGTCGCTGATTGTCATGTCAAGGTTGTAGCGGCGCGCCATCTGCGCCATTTCGCCGTTAAGAATCCGTTCCATGGAGGCCGAGTCCTGCTGGACTGAGCGCAGGTCCGAGGCGTAATGCGCGATCAGCTGGAAGCAGACCACAAACAGGTAATCGCCGGCGTACACCGCGACATCGTTGCCGAACTGAGCGGCGATAGTGGCATCGCCGCGCCGCACCGGGGACTTGTCGATCACATCATCGTGAATCAGCGTGGCCGTGTGCAGGGTTTCCACCGCGGCAGCCAGCGCGATGATTTTCTGGTGATCAACCGCATGAAACTGGCTGAAAAGCAGGCAGTAGGCGGGCCGCAGCAGCTTGCCGCCGGCGTTGATCATCTGGACCAGCGCCTTAGCCACTTTCGGGTTGTCGGGATGGATGTTTTGATCAATCAAATCAAGCGTGGCAGTCAGGTCGGGGGCAAGCTCCGGGTAGTCCTGCCACATGGCGTGGATCTTCATGTGTGACTCCTTTTTTTGGCGTGGTCAAAGCGTAATCGTCTCAGCGTGTCGATGTGTTCGAACAGAAAGTTGGCGGCGATACCAACTGCCAGCCCGGCGAGGATCCCCATGAACGACAGCACAGGCAGGTACAGCATGACCGTCCAGCTTTGGGCAATCAGGCTGGCGACGAGCAGCTGGCCGACGTTGTGCAGGATGCCGCCGGCCGCGGAGATTCCGATCATCGACACGCGCTTTTCGCCAAGTTGCTTGAGCAGCAGCATGCCCAGCCAGGACAGCAGCGCGCCCGCCCCGCTGTACATGAAAGTCGAAAGGGTGCCGCCAAGCAGCGTCGTCAGCAGCAGCCGCAGCACCATCAGTAAAAAGCTGTCCGACACGCTCATGGTGTACAGCGACACAATGGTGATGAGGTTGGCCAGGCCCAGCTTGGCGCCAGGCGCAAAGGCAAACGGAAACGGGATCATGCGCTCCAGCAGCCCAATGATAACGCCTTGCGCGCAAAGGAGCGCGATGTAAATGACTTGGCGGGTGCGCTCTGGACGGTACTCGCGCCGCCTCATTCCGTCACCATCCCGCCGCCGTTAGTGCCGCTGCCGGTGCTGGACTTGATTTCGACCAGCAGCTTGTGCGGCAGGCACACGATGGTTTGACCGGGCTTCGAGATCCTGCCTTTTTTTCACGCAGACCTGGTCCGGACAGTTGGCGTCAATGATCTGAATCTGGTCGCCGGTCGTCACAATGTCGTTATACTCGCTGCCGGCCTGATAGTGGTAGCGGCTGGTGCCGCGGTGGCCGGTGAGGCGAATTTTGTACACTTGCTTGCCGTCATGAGTGACATAGGCGGTCAGAACGCGGGTGCCGGCGGAAGGCCCCTGCGCTTTTGCCTGCTGGCGCGCAAAGACCAGGTAGGGAATGAACGAGGCGGCCAGCAGAAGCACGATGATGATGATGTCGCCTGGGCGGATCATTTTTAAATACTTGTTGTGCTTCACGCTGACTGCCTCCTTTCTGCATCTTCAAAAAGCAACGGAGCCGGCCGCAGTCGACTCCGCCAAATAAAAAGGTTCCGAGGCTAGTCTACCCCAGAACCTTCAGCCCTGGCAACGTCACCTATTTCGGTGTATCGCTGCCGTACAAGGCCTTTGGTGTGCCGTACCACCACTTGCCGAAGGTCTTCTGCAGGTAAGGCACGACCCACTTGTCCAACCCGAAGGCCCGACCGGAGCCGTTCATAACGGCGATGGCCATTGGGATCATCCAAATGTTGACCCAGTAGAACATGCCGCTCAGGCAGAAGATGACGGTGAACGCGACGGATACCGCACCGCTCAGCCAAGTGAAGAGGCCGGCGACCAGTGCCAAGCCGATCAGGATCTCAATGATCGTCATCGACTTTTGCATGAAGAAGGCCACGTTTTGGTTTGGAATCATGGCTTTGGTGATCGTGTACATCCAGTTTGGCATCTTGTCAAAGACCATCATCGGTTCCTTGCCGTACTGATAAGAAAGGGAGAAGACGGTTTTGGCTGCCGGTGCCGCAGCTTTGGCAGCACCACTGGCAGCGGAAGTCGCGTCGGCACCGGCGGCTGAAGCGCCACTGGTCGTGGCCGGCTGCAGCCAGTCAAACGGCAGGCGCAGCTTGTCGAGGAACCAGGACTCTTTGCCTGAGACCTTACCGGCACAATCGACCAGCCACATGAGGCCCAGGAAGATGCGGGCGGGCACTGCCCACAGCACGTTGCCTTGACGAGACGTGTGACCGCGCATCAGGTTGCGGTCGTTCTTGGTGCGGAAGAATTCGTGCATCAGGTACTGGAAGAAGTAGTACCCACTATAGTTCTGCAGGAAGTACAGCATGTTGACGAGGTGTTTCATCAGCATGGCGAAGAAACCGGACAGATGGAAAATGTTCATCAGGTTGGCAACGCCGTAACGAGAACCCAGCGAAACCATGAAGCCGGAGTAAGAGGCTTTGTAATCCACATCGCCGGGCTTGCCAGCCATTTTGTTTTCAATGTTGGTCAGCGCAGTTTTAGCGCTGGCTTCGGCGCCTTGGACGATTTGTGGCTCGCCGCGGTCGGAGTTGCCCCCGAAGAAGGAAACATCGCCGACAACGTAAACGTCCGGATCGTCCTGGCTTTCCATGTGCGAGTTGACGACAATGCGGCCGGCGCGCGCCTGGGTCAGGCCAAACTTGGCAGCTTCGTCGGTGGCCTTGACGCCGGCGGTCCAAATCAGCGTTGAGGTCGGGTAGGTCGAGCCGTCTTTCAGGTCGACATGGTCTTCGTGAACGCCGACCACGCCGGTGTTCTTCATGACCTTGACGCCTTTTTTTAAGCAAATAGCGCTCCGCTTTGTTGGCATCCGAGCGGTCGAGCATGTTCATGATCGTCGGGGCCATTTCCATCAGCGTGAACGTGATCTCACTCGGGTCAAGCTTGTTTTCCTTGGCCAAACTGTCACGCCAGTCGCGCAGTTCACCGATCGTTTCAGTGCCGGTGAAGCCGGAGCCGACGACCACGATGGACAGTAGCGCCTTGCGCTTGGCCGGGTCGTGTTCTTCGGCACCGCGCCGGACCACGTCTTGAATGTGCTTTTTCAGCGCGATGGCGTGTTCCCAGGAGCCAGGGTAAAGCCGTAATCCTTGACGCCAGGGGTCCCGAAGTCATTCGGCTGAGAGCCGATGCCCAGCATCACATAGTCGTACGGGTATGCGCCGTGCTTGGTTTTGACCAGCTTTTTTTCTCGGTCGATGGTCGTCGCGGTATCGGTGACCAACTTGACGTTCTTACGCCGCGCGAACAGCCGCTGCAGGTCATACTGAATCGCGTCTTCCGGCACCCGGTCGGCGGCGACCTCGTGGAGTTCGGTCATGTAGGTGAAATAGGAGTGACGGTCGATCAGGGTGATCGTCACGTCCTTATCCTTCTTAAAATGTTTGGCTAATCGCTTCGTCGCGTAAACACCGGCAAATCCGGCACCCACGATGACGATATTTTTTTGCGCCATGAGTAACACTCCTTAGATGTGAATAATTCCGCAAAACAATTAAATTGCAACACCGATTATACATTTAAAACCCGGTTGTTGTCTATGCATTCGCGTCCGACTGGTTATCAGTTTTGAACGGTGTCACGACATTAAAAAGGCGGGAAAATAGCACTTCCATCACTGATAGTCAAGCAATGCAAACGGATTCCTAAAAATATGAGAAAGCGCTCATAAATGTTCGGCTTTTGTTGCATTTTACGACTCGGGTGTTTACACTTGGTTTGTGTGAAATGTAACACAAAGTTCGCCAATTTTATTCAAAAGGGGTATCGGAAAATGAAATTATCTAAGACTTTGGCAAGCATCTCCATCATCGCGCTTTCTGCCTTGACGTTGGCCGCTTGCGGCAGCAGCTCCAGCAGCAAGGACTCCTCGTCTAGCAAGACGACGTCGTCCAAGACTGCCAAGAAGTCTTCATCCAGTGCCAAGGCCCAAAAGCAAACCGCTGGCGCACCGCTTAAAGACGGGGATTACACGCTTGATGAAACCGGCTACGACCACGGCTACAAGGTTGAAATGGGCATGACCGTTGCCAATGGTAAGATCACCAAGACCACCTATGATTACGTGGACAAGAATGGTAAGTCCAAGACCAAGGACACTGAATACGAAAAGACCATGAAGAAGCAGGCCGGCGTTGGCCCTAAGGAATACATTCCGGCACTGAACAATTCCTTTAAGAAGAACGGGACCAACACGAACGCCATCGACGTGGTTTCCGGTGCCACTGATTCCAGTTTGACCTTCAAGAACTACGCGCAGCAGCTGGTTCAGGCGGCCCAGGCTGGCAACACCAAGAAGATCGAAGTTCAAAACACTGCAAAGATGAAGGATGGCACTTACACGCTGGAACAGGAAAACTACTCCCACGGCTACCGCACCGTTTTCTCCATCGTCGTTTCTGGCGGCAAGATTACGCAAAGCAAGTACGACAACGTGGACAAGAACGGCAAGTCCAAGACCCAAGATGCTGAGTACGAAAAGAGCATGAAGAAGGTCAACGGCGTTGGGCCTAAGGAGTACACCAAGAAGCTCAACGACGCGCTGGTCAAGACGCAAAAGCCTGCCGAAGTCGATGTGGTTTCCGGTGCGACTGACAGTTCCGATACCTTCATCCTCTACGCTGAACAGCTGATCAACGCGGCTCAGGCCGGCAATAAGACCCCAATCAAGGTTTCGAACATCGTGTACGCTGAATAAGTTCACTCAACCGAGTGCGAAAGCAGTGTCCTCGCGGATGCTGCTTTTTTATTGGCTGGTTTCTGTATCTCTGTATAATAGAAGAAAACGTGAAGGGGGCGCATCATGAAAAAAAGTGTTAAGGCGCTGCTTGTACTGCTGGCGCTGGCCTTGCCGCTTGCGGCGTGCGGTCAAAAGACCACGCCCAAGCCAAAACTGGCAGCAGTGATCCAAACACCGCACCAGTCGACTGAGTTCCTGATGGGGACTGTGGTGACGCTCAGTGTTTACAATAAGGGCAAAGCCGGCGCGGTGGCCGACGGCTTCGCGCGGGTCAGGAGCCTGGCGAAGAAGATTACCGTCAACCAAAAAGGCTCTGAGGTCGACGCCGTGAACAAGGCGGCCGGGGAGCGCCCGGTGAAGGTCTCCAAGGACGTTTTCCGGCTGATTCAATACGCCAAGTCGTACAGCCAGCGCTCGCAAGGTTCGTTTGATCTAGCGATTGGGCCGGTCACCAGCCTGTGGCACATTGGCTTCCCCGATGCGCGCAAGCCAAGCCAGGCCGAGATCGACCGCGTCCTGCCGCTGGTGCACTACGCTGACGTGACCCTAGATCCCAGCAAGCAGACCGTGTACCTGAAAAAGAAGGGGATGCAGTTGGACCTGGGCGGCATCGCCAAGGGCTTCATCACCGACGAGGTCGTGAAGGTCTTCAAAAAAAGACGGGGTCAATACGGCTATCATCGACCTGGGCGGCAACATTTTTGTGATGGGGCACAGTCCCAAGGCGGAGAACCGCCCGTGGACCGTGGGCATTCAGGACCCCAAGAAGCCGCGCGGCACCTCAATCGGCACGGTGCCAGGGGCGAATCTGACGGTGGTGACCTCGGGAATCTACGAGCGGCACCTAGTGGTGGACGGTCACAACTACTCGCACCTGATGAACCCGCGCACCGGCTACCCGTTTGAAAATAATCTGATGGGCGTGTCGATCGTCACTAAAAAGTCAGTCGACGGGGACGCGCTGTCCACCGCGACCTTCGACAAAGGGCTGCGTGATGGCATGGCCTTCATCGAAAAGCAGAAGGACGCCGAGGCAATTTTCATCACTAAGGACAAGAAGGTTTACGTCTCCAGTGGCTTGAAGAACAGGTTCCAGCTGCTGAAGAATTCGGGCTATCAGCTCGCGACACTGAAATAACACTGGGGGAGTTTGATGTCTGTCCAAGAGTTTTTGACGCTGGTGGAAGCGCGCACCAAACTGGCGAGCATTCTGCCGTTCGGCGTTGGCACGCTGTTCGCGCTGGCATATTATCACCAGCTCAACTGGGTGAACACCGGGCTGTTTTTTTTGTGGCCATGCTGGCGTTTGACATGATGACAACGGCGCTGAATAACCTGATGGATTACCAGAAAGCCAAGGATGACCACTACCGCCGCACCGTGAATATCATCGGCAAGGCCCATTTGTCAGTCGGCCTAGTCCGCGGCATCGTGCTCGCGCTGTTGATCCTGGCCACTGGGCTGGGTCTGGTCCTGAGCGCCCGCACGGACTGGCTGCTCCTGCTGATCGGCGTGGTATGTTTTGCCATCGGGATCTTCTACACGTTTGGTCCGCTGCCGTTGTCGCGCCTGCCGCTTGGCGAAGTGTTTTCCGGCCTCACGATGGGACTGGGCATACCGCTGATTGCGACCTATGTGAACGTCGATGCCAGTCGGCTGCTAAACCTGCAGCTGGCGTGGCCGACGCTGAGTCTGAGCGGCAACTGGCTGGCGCTGCTTTCGCTGGGGCTGGTGTGCATCACGCCGATGGCTACAATTGCGAACGTGATGCTGGCCAACAACATGTCTGATATCGAGGAGGACAAGCGCAACCACCGGGTGACGCTGCCCATGTACCTGGGGCCAAAATATGCGGCTTGGCTGTACTTGGTTCTGGCGCTGGTGGGGTTTGCGGCGGTGCTGGTGGCAGCTGTGCTGCGGCTGCTGCCGTGGCCGATCCTGCTGGCGCTCTTGCCACTGCCGCTGGTGTGGCGCGATGCGCGGCGCTTCACTGCACACCCTGATAAGGCCACCACGTTTAGTCTGGCGCTGCGGACGATGACGGTCGCCAATCTGGCGCTGATGCTTGGGCTGGCCGTCTGCTGGGGGGTGAGCCGATGAGTAAAGAGGTTCACGGTGCGTATCGGCCGCTGACCTGGCCGCTGTTTTTTTGAGCTGATTCGGCTGCCGGCCAAGCTGTGCAGTTTTCTGCCTTACCTGTTTGGTGTGTTGTACGCGTGGTGGGGGTTCCACCAGTTCAACTGGGTGAATTCGCTGGTGTACTTTGTCGGCCAGATGAGCATCGCTTTGTTCGTCACCGGGTTTAACAATGTCCAGGACTTTTACAAGGCTAAAGACGAGCACTACCGGCAGACGCAAAACATCATCGGCCGCGAGCACCTGTCGCCGCGCCGGGTTTTGGCCCTGATGGGGCTTTTCCTGACCATCGCGGTTGCCGCGGGGCTGATCTTGGTGTGGCGCACGAACCTCAGCCTGCTGCTGATTGGCGGGCTAGGCATTTTCGTGGCAATTTTCTACACTTTCGGGCCGGTGCCGCTCTCGCGGATTCCTTCCGGCGAGGTGTTGTCAGGCACGGTGGAAGGATTTGGCGCCGTGTTCATCGCGGTGTTTGTCAATATCGTGCCCCAGCCGATCGTGCTGACGCTGACTGGGAATCGGTTTGTGTTGAGCGGCAATGTGCCGTTGGTTCTGGAACTCTTTTTCCTCGCGCTGCCGATCGTCATCCTCGATGGAACCATCATGTTTGCGGACAATATATGCGATCTGGCGCAGGACCAGCGCAACCAGCGCTTCACCCTGCCGTATTACTTGGGCAAGGCACGCGCACTGAAAATTTACCCGTGGCTGCCCGCAGCCGCTTACCTAGCCATTGTGCTGGCCGTGGGTCTGCGCTTGCTGCCGTGGCCGATCCTGCTGGTGGTGTTCATGTGGCCGCGAGTGCGGCAGAACATCAACGCTTTTTTAGCGGTGCAAGATAAGGGGAAAACATTCAACACGGCGGTGGCCAACCTGCTGCTGACGTTCGGCAGCGAAACCGTGCTGCTGCTCATTTGCATCGCGGTCGACCTTGCAGTGCCTGGCTTTTTCTGATAACATGGTTTGAAGCTAGGAGGGGTGCTTCATGTCCGTTAAAAAAAGTCGCCTTGGCGTGTGCCGTTTGTGGCCACCGGAATTATTTTGTTCCGGAGAACCCGCGGCGGACCGAGCGCCTGGTGTTAAATAAGTATTGCAAGTACTGCGGGCGCCAGACAGAGCACCGCGAGACAAAGTAGGAGGTACCAGCGATGAAATTTATCAAAAGTGTGATTCATGAAATGACCCTGGTTACCTGGCCGACCGCCAAGGAAACCCGGCGCGACACCACCACCGTCATCATCACGTCGCTTCTGTTCGCTGCCTACTTTGCTCTGGCAGACTGGGTCATCCTGTTGATCCTGAAGGCGTTCATTTTTTTAATCTTGATATCAAGGCTGGCTCTGGCGTATACTGGACTCAGCGCAAAAACCGAAGCCTTCTGGCGACGGTTTTATTTGTCATAAAAAAGGAGAAAAACAATGGCTGAATCAGCTGAAAAGCTCTGGTACGTGCTGCACACTTACTCTGGTTACGAAAATAAGGTCAAGGCGAACCTTGAGTCTCGGGTCACCTCGATGAACATGGAAGACTACATTTTCCAAGTGATCGTTCCTGAAGAGGAAGAGCACGAAAAAAACGGACGGCAAGGACAAGGTCAAGATGGAAAAGATTTTCCCCGGCTACGTGCTGGTCGAAATGGTCATGACCGACGAATCCTGGTTCGTCGTGCGTAACACGCCAGGCGTCACCGGCTTTGTCGGCTCTCACGGCGGTGGCTCCAAGCCCAATCCGCTGATGCCGGACGAAGTGGCCAGCATTTTGCACTCACAGGGCATGGCCACCACGCATTCCACGCTATCCTTTGAAGTGGGCGAGACGATCACCATCATCGCTGGCGCGTTTGCTGGCATGAAGGGCAAAATCACGGCCAACGATCCGGACAAGCAGAAGCTGAAGGCGACCATTAACATGTTCGAACGTGAAGTGTCCGCCGACCTGGACTACGATCAGGTCGACAAACTTTAAGATGATTTGGCTCATTGTGATCGGGGGCGGGGCGTTGATCGCCTTCGCCCTTGATTTGTACTCGCTGGGGCACCCGGACAAGCAGCGCAAGGTGGCGGTGGCGGATCACATCCCCACGCTGTTTGTGCCCGGCTACTTCGGCACCCGTTACACCTTCGGGCACATGCTGCGACGTCTTCCAGTTGACAAGCAGGTCGTGGCAATCGTTCGGCGCAATGGCGCCGTGCATTTGCGGGGCCGGCTGGCGTTTGGTCCGCACGTGGCCGTGCAGGTGCTCTTTGTCGACAAGCAGATCCGCCCCCAGCAGCAGTTCGCCGGTTTGACCAACGTGATCGCAGCGCTGCAGCAGCAGGCAGCTTTTCCGGCGATCAACCTGGTTTCACACTCAATGGGCGGGATCACGGCGTTGCTGTACACGGTCAGCAGGCCGAAGGTGCCTGTGGCGACACTGATCTCGCTGGCGGCGCCGTACAACGACCGGGAAGTGGCCAAGAATGGCAAGATCTTCAATTGGCCGCTGGGCCCGGCTGGGCCGACTCAGACGGCGCCGATTTACGACTTTTTCCAGGCGCATGCACAGGACCTGCCAAAGACGCTGCGCTGGCTGAACGTGGCCGGCGATTTATTTAACGGGTCGCAGCACGACGGGGCGGTCGGCGTGAATTCCGCGCTGGCGATCCGCTACCTGGCGCAGAACCGGGTGGCGCGGTACGCCGAAGTCGTGATTCGCGGCCCCCGGGCGGCGCACAGTTTATTGCACGAGAACCGACTGGTCGATGCAGACGTGGCCACGTTCCTGTGGCCGCTGCACGAGACAGCAGGTTAGGCGCGATTCATCTTGCTTTTAGGGCTGAATCATGGTAACTTAGTCGAGTATGTTCTGGCATACGCGTGGGAGGGCAAAATTACCTTGCCCATCATGACCACATCACGGACTTAAGGAGGTTATGTTTCGTGGCTAAAAAAGTAGCAAACATCGTTAAACTCCAGATCCCTGGGGGCAAAGCAACTCCAGCTCCGCCTGTTGGCCCTGCTTTGGGTCAAGCTGGGATCAATATCATGGGCTTCACCAAGGATTTCAACGCGCGGACCGCAGACCAAAATGGGATGCTGATTCCAGTTGTCATCACCGTGTACGAAGATCGTTCCTTTGACTTCGTCACCAAGACCCCGCCGGCAGCGGTTCTTCTGAAGAAGGCCGCTGGCGTAGAGCACGGCTCTGGCGAACCGAACACCAAGAAGGTTGCGAAGGTCACCAAGGACCAAGTGAAGCAGATCGCGGAAACGAAGATGCAAGACCTTAACGCCGCAGATGTAGAAGCTGCGATGCGCATGGTTGAAGGGACAGCACGTTCCATGGGCTTCGAAGTCGAAGACTAATGCATGTCCGGATCTTCAGCGAAAGCTGAATGAATCAAGTGGAAGGGCTTCGGCCCGCTGACCACATTTGCAAGGAGGAAAATTCCAGTATGGCTAAGAAAGCAAAGAAGTACCAAGACGCTGCCAAGCAGGTAGATGCCACCAAGGCATACACCCCTGAAGACGCAGTTGCTTTGGTCAAGAAGATCGATTTTGCCAAGTTCGACGCAACCGTTGAAGTGGCATACAACCTGAACATTGACGTTAAGCAGGCTGACCAGCAGATCCGTGGCGCACTTGTGCTGCCTAATGGGACTGGTAAGACGCAGCGCGTTATCGTCTTCGCCGAAGGCCCGCAAGCGCAGGCTGCCAAAGATGCCGGTGCCGATGAAGTCGGTTCCGACGACTTGGTTAAAAAGGTCCAGGACGGCTGGCTCGACTTTGACGTTGCCGTTGCGACACCGCCAATGATGGCTAAGGTTGGTCGTTTGGGCCGGGTCCTCGGGCCAAAAGGCTTGATGCCTAACCCGAAGACCGGCACTGTGACGATGGACACTGCTAAGGCGGTCAACGACGTCAAGGTGGGCAGGTCGCATACCGCGCCGACAAGGCCGGGATCGTGCACGCCCCGATCGGCAAGGTTTCCTTCGACGACGCGAAGCTCCTCGAGAACTTCAAGGCGCTCAACGAAACCATCGTGAAGGCTCGCCCTGCGTCAACTAAGGGTGTTTACATCCAAAGCTTGACGCTGACATCAACCTTCGGCCCTGGGGTCAAGGTTGACGTTTCGGCATTCTAAACAAGCACATCAAACTGCACTGACTTCTTCTTGAAGTTGGTGCTTTTTTTTCTGAAAATTTTGGCTGTCAAACTTGGTCAAAGTGGCGGTAGGGCCGCGGTTGCGCACAATGAAAACGGTCATTTGAAATGTTCATGATAAGGTGAGGGTGTATAAATCGGGAAAACGGGAGGTTCAACATGGCAACTGAGAAGACACCCATCGTCCAGTATCAGGACGTCAACAAAGTGTACCGCGGCGGCAACGTGGCGGTCGAACACATCAATTTAACCATCAATCAGGGCGAATTTGTCTGCCTCATCGGCACCTCCGGATCGGGCAAAACGACCACGATGCGGATGATCAACCGGATGCTGGAGCCGACCGGTGGCACCATTTTATTCAAGGGCCAGGACATCCACCAGCAGGACCCGGTCAATTTGCGGCGGCACATCGGTTATGTCATTCAAAACATCGGCTTAATGCCCCACATGACCCTGTACGAGAACATCACACTGGTGCCCAAGCTTCTGAAGTGGCCGGAGAAAAAAGCGCCGGGCCAAGGCCGAGGAGCTGATTAAAATGGTCGACTTGCCGGTCGATTATCTTGATCGATACCCGGCCGAGCTCTCCGGGGGTCAGCAGCAGCGCATTGGGGTCATTCGAGCGCTGGCGGCGAATCAGGACTTGATCCTGATGGACGAGCCGTTCGGGGCCCTGGATCCAATCACCCGTGAAAGCCTGCAAGACCTGGTCAAGAACCTGCAGCAAACGCTTGGCAAAACGGTGGTGTTTGTTACCCATGACATGGACGAGGCGCTCAAGCTGGCCACCAAAATCGTGGTCATGGACGGTGGCCACATCATTCAAACCGCGACGCCAACGGCACTGTTGCAGCACCCGGCGACGCCATTTGTGCGGGAGTTGATTGGCGAGGAACGCCTGATCCAAGCCCGTGCGGATGTCACGACGGTGGGCGCGATCATGCTGAAGGATCCAGTGTCGATCACGCCTGGGAAGTCTTTGGTCGAGGCAATCAAGCTGATGCGTGACCGGCGCGTTGACACCCTGCTGGTGGTTGATGACAATGGTTACCTCAAGGGCTTTATCGACATTGAGTCCCTTACGCGCCAGTACGCGAAGTCGACTGCCGTGGCCGACATCATGCAAAAAAAAGCTTTTTTTACGTTCAGGAGTCTGCGCTCCTGCGTGATTCGGTCGACCGCATTCTCAAGCGCGGATTGAAGTACGTCCCGGTGGTCGACCAGGATAACAAGCTGAAGGGCATCGTTACCCGGGCGGCTTTGGTCGACATGGTATACGACACCATCTGGGGGGAGAGCGCCGATCACAGCGAGCAGGCGCCGAAAGCCGATGCCGAGCCGCAGGTGGGAGGCGACCAGAATGGTTAACTTTTTGGCGCAGCACGGTACCGAACTGCTTGTGAAAACCTGGGAACAGCTGTACATTTCTGGCATTTCGCTGGGCTTGGGTATTCTGGTCGCGGTGCCGCTGGGTGTGGTCCTCACGCGCTTTCCGCGCACGGCCAAAGTGGTCATCGCCATTGCCTCAATGCTGCAGACGGTGCCGAGTCTGGCACTGTTGGCGCTCATGATCCCGCTCTTTGGGATCGGCCGCTTGCCGGCGATTGTTGCGCTGTTTATTTACTCGTTGCTGCCGATTCTGCGCAACACGTACATCGGGATGGAAGACGTTTCCCCGGCACTGTTGGATTCGGCGAAAGGCATGGGAATGACCGCCGTGCAGTCGATCACCCAGGTCGAGCTGCCAATGGCGATGCCGGTGATCATGGCCGGCATTCGCCTGTCAGCCGTGTACGTGATCGCCTGGCGACGCTGGCCTCCTATATTGGGGCCGGCGGTTTGGGCGACCTGATCTTCAGCGGGCTGAACCTGTTTCAGCCGGATCTGATCATCGGCGGCACCATTCCCGTCACGCTCCTGGCGCTGACGGTCGATTGGCTTTTGGGCAAGTTGGAAAAGCGGCTGACCCCGCGGACCAGTCGGAAGGAGGCCGAGCAATGAAGAAGTTCACCAAACTTTTTCTCGTGCTGGCGACGGCTGTTCTGACGCTTTCTGGCTGCGGGTTTCCCGGCATTGCCGGCACCGACCAGGACACAATCAAGATCGCGGCGCTCAGCTCCACGGAAAGTTCAGTCATGGCGAACATGCTGGCGGAGCTGATCACCCATGAGCTGGGCTACCCAACGACCTTAGTGGCCAATCTTGGGTCAACCACGGTCACGCATCAGGCGATGCTCCGTGGGGACGCCGACATTGCCGCGACGCGCTACACCGGCACCGACCTGACCGGGACTTTGAAGATGCCGGTTGAAAAAAATCCCCAAAAGGCCAGCTGGATCGTCAAGCGCGTTTTCAAGCAAAAGTACCACCAGACCTGGTTTCCCACATATGGGTTCGCCGATACATACGCGTTTATGGTCACCAAGCAGTTCGCTGCTCAGCACCACGTGTCGACCATCAGTCAGCTGCAGCCCCTGGCGAAGGGCATGGACGCCGGGGTGGATTCGTCCTGGATGAATCGCAAAGGCGACGGCTACGCGGATTTTAAAACCGGTTACGGGTTTGACTTCAAGCGCGTCTACCCGATGCAGATCGGACTAGTGTACGACGCGGTCGAGGCCGGCAAAATGCAAACCGTGCTCGGGTATTCGACGGACGGCCGCATTAAGTCTTATGATCTGACCGTGCTGAAGGACAACAAGCACTTTTTCCCGCCGTACGATGCGTCGCTGGTCGTTAACGACAGCTTACTGAAAAAAATACCCCAAGCTGGCACCAGTGCTGCATCGGCTTGACGGCAAGATCAGTATGAAGGCGATGCAGGCGCTCAACTACCAGGTGGATGACCAGCTGAAAGAACCATCAGTCGTGGCCCGCGAGTTTTTGGTCAAGCATCATTATTTCAGAGGAAGTGAACACTGATGGCGAACATGAATACGTGGCAGCAGTTTTGGTATTACATGACGACGAACGGCAGTTATGTGCTGAGTCAGTTCACCCGCCATTTTCTGATTTCGATATATGGGGTGTTGATCGCGGCTGTGATCGGGATCCCCATTGGGCTGTTTATCGCCCGCAACCGCAAGCTGTCCAGCACCATCATCGGCATTGCCAACGTCATTCAAACGATTCCCAGCCTGGCGATGCTCTCGATCATCATGCTGGGCCTTGGGCTCGGGGTGAACACCGTCATCGTCACCGTCTTTCTGTACTCACTGCTCCCAATCATCAAAAATACGTACACGGGCATGATCAGCGTTGACCCGACGGTGATCGATTCCGCCAAGGGGATGGGGATGACCTCGTTTCAGCGGCTTTACCTAGTCGAGATCCCGCTGTTGATGAGTGTGATCATGGCCGGCATTCGCAACGCGCTGGTCGTTGCGATCGGCATCACCGCCATCGGGGCCTTTGTTGGCGCCGGCGGGCTCGGGGATATCATCATCCGTGGGACTAACGCGACCAACGGCGGGGCCATCATCCTTGCCGGCGCGCTGCCCACGGCGCTGATGGCGATTATCGCGGACTTGGTGCTGGGATTTGTGCAGCGCCGGTTGGAGCCGAAAGAATCCAGCCGTTAAGAAAATTGAGGCACCCGCTGCAGAGGGGGGGCCTTTTTTCGGTTTCTGGAAGTATTTCTTGACGCTGGGGGCCGTTCATGATACGCTTCTCGTTGTGATAATTCACTCTGCCTAAGACTCAGGTGGCGCAAGCCTTAATATCCTGCCGAGGTGGTATCAGTACGTCAGATACCTCTATGTCTTGGTAGACATGGAGTTTTTTTATTGGAAAAAACTTCAACCAAACTACAGGAGGTGAAAAATCTATGAGTGAATCAATTATCGCTGCTAAGGCTAAGGTGGTTGACGCCGTCGTTGAGCAGTTCAAGCTGCAAAAAGCGCCGTTGTTGTGAACTACCGTGGCCTGACTGTTGATGAAGTAACGCAGGTGCGCAAGGAATTGCGTGACAATGGTGTCAAGATGGAAGTCATCAAGAACACCTATCTCCGCCGTGCCGCTGACGCTACTGGTTACAAGGGTTTGGACGATCTGTTCAAGGGCCCGACCGCGATTGCCTTTTCAAACGACGACGCCGTTGCCCCTGCCCGCATTATGACCAAGTACGCCAAGCAGTTTGATGACCTCGTTGTCAAAGGCGGGATCATCGAAGGCAAGGTTGCCAGCCTGGAACAGATCACAGAACTGTCCAAGCTGCCAGACCGCGATGGGATGCTGTCAATGCTGCTGTCTGTTCTGCAGGCACCAGTGCGCAACGTCGCATACGCCGTCAAGGCCGTTGCCGACAGCAAGGACGAAGAACCAGCTGCGTAATGTGGCTGAGGCTGCCTAGTCGAACCGTAAATCAAACAATCACACTATAAATTGGAGGATACAAACATGGCTTTAGATACAAAGGCTATTGTCGACCAGTTGAAGGATGCTTCCATCCTTGAACTGAACGACCTCGTTAAAGCAATTGAAGATGAATTCGGCGTTTCCGCCGCTGCCCCTGTTGCAGCTGCCGGTGCCGCTGGTGGCGACGATGCAGCCGCTGCTAAGGATACCTTCACCGTTGAACTGACCGAAGCCGGCCAGGAAAAGGTTAAGGTAATCAAGGAAGTTCGCACCATCACAGGTCTCGGCCTGAAGGATGCGAAGGGCTTGGTTGACGCTGCACCTTCCAACATCAAGGAAGACGTTTCCGAAGACGAAGCTAACAAGCTTAAGGAAGAACTCGAAGCCGTTGGCGCAACCGTTACCCTCAAGTAAGGATTGCCCAATGCCGGATGCCCATCGTGGGTGTCCGGTATTTTTTGGCCAAAATAAGGCCGGCCAGCATTGGTCGACCAAGGGTTGCTATTCAGTGGTGGCGGCAAAAAGCAGCGGGTCTGACATGTTTGGGCCGTGGTAATCCAGCTGCACATCAATGCCCTTGCCGACGACGACTCCGGCGTTGCCGAAGTAGGCCCAAAAAGTGGTACTGGCATAGCCGCCGGGCAAGAGTTTAGTCGTGCCCTGCTGGTTCGGCAGCACGGTTGCCGGCGCGAGGAACGGACCGGTGATTTCAAACTGACTGGGGGTCGGTGCGAAGCCGGCCTGATCCGTAAAGTTGGCGTACTCCACGGTGATTTGAATGCTCAGGTTTTTACGCAGCTTGCCACTTGCCACCAGCTTCTGGCCCTCTGCGTTCAGCTGGTGGGTGACCTGGGTCACGCGCAGCCCATACGTGTCGTTGGGGCCAAGGCCGAGTTTATTGACCTCGAGAACGCGTGAAGCGGGGCCGGTGCTGGGCACCACGCTCAGTGTCTTGGTCGCGGTTTTGCCGTTGAGCGTCGCGACCAGATCAAGCTCACCTTCGTCGATGGCCCCATTGATCGTGGTGGTTTTGCCGCTGCCTTCACCGCTGACCAGGACCTTGTTGTTGGCGTCGCGGTCGCGCAGCGTGAACTTGGCGTTGTTGCTGAGTTTGAATTTGAGCTTGGTTTTGCCGTTGACGGATTTAAACAGTGTGGTGGGCGCGGTGATCTTTGGCCCAGGCAGGTTCTTGCTGCTGGCCTTTGCGTTGTCACTGCCGGGTTGGCTGCTGCCGGTCTGATTGCAACCGCCCAGCATGCCAGCAGCCAGCAAGACCGCCAACGCGGGTAGCACTTTATTGAGTAATTTCATGTTCGGCCTCCGTATGAGTCTAATTGTAAGGAATAGCGTCAAAGATGTAACGACGCCTAACGTTATTGTTATCTTAAGCGCGAACCCGCGCCACCTTCGCTATACTAGAAGCATTGAACTAATTGCAAAAGTGGAGGATGAACATGAAAAAAGCGGCCAAGGCGACATTTAAGTGCTCAAGGCGCACATGACGCAGATTAAGGTCCTGTTTATTTTGTCAGTGCTGGTCTTTGTCGTGATCGAGCTGGGCCGGATCGGGCGCGAGCTCTCCGGCGCCGAAATCCAGGCCAGTCTGACCAGTCAAAGTCCGTGGTCCCTGCTGGCCATGGCCGCGCTGGGGCTGCTGGCGGTGACACCAATGCTGAACTACGATTTTACGATCGCACAGATGCTGCCGGGTGATTTCAAGCCGAGTTACGTTGCCCGCTCCGGCTGGGTGGTCAACACCTTCACGAACATCGCCGGCTTCGGCGGATTCTTAGGGGCCAGTTTGCGAGCCAACTTTTACCACAAAGGGGCGACCAACAAGGAAATTCTGGTCGCCATCTCAAAAATCGCCCTGTTTTTGCTCGCCGGGCTTTCGCTGTGGTCGATGATCGCGCTGGTCATGATTTTTGGCCTTGGCATCGGTAAAATGTTCACCGATTACTGGGTTTGGTTGATTGGCGGAGCGGCGTACTTTCCCTTGGTCATGCTGGTGACTCATGTTGCCGATAAAGGTATTTTCGCTGGCATACCACTACGACGGCAGCTGCGGCTAGCCTGGGGTCCTTCCTGGAATGGGGCGGTTGCGCGCTGTTCTTTTTGGCAATTGGCGCTTTTCTACGTGTGCCGATCGCGCTGAGCCACGTGCTCCCGCTGTTCATGGTGGCCAATGTGCTGGGCGTGATCTCGATGGTGCCAGGGGGCCTGGGATCGTTTGATGTGTTCATGCTGCTGGGACTGTCACAACTCGGCGTGAATAACAACGTCGCTGCGGTTTGGCTGCTCTTTTACCGGTTGTTTTATTACGTGATCCCGTTTGTCCTCGGCATCGCCTTGTTTCTGCACGATGCCGGGGAGCGGCTTAACCGTCAACTTGACGGGCTGCCGCTTCAGCTCGTGCAAAAAGTGGCCCACAAAGTGTTAGTCGCCTTTCTGTATTTTTCTGCGATCATGCTGCTTTTGCGCGGCGTTGTGCCGGTTTCCGCGATGGCGAACCACGTCTTTGTCCGGCTTTACCCGTTCACGTTTTTGTTCTTGAGCCGGGTGACCAACATCCTGATGGCCTTCATCATTTTCGGCTTTGCGCGCGGCATTGCCGGCAAGGTGAAAAAGGCCTTTTGGCCGACGCTGATGGTGCTGGTGGTGGCCTTTGTCGGTTCCTTGACGCGCGATTTCAGTTTGCGGTTTGTCGTTTTTCTGCTGGTGATCTTGCTGACCGCCGTGCTGGCGCGCGGGGAGCTGACACGTGACCGGCTGGACTTTCCGTGGGGCAGTCGGCTGATCGACGGGGGCATTTTCGGCCTGACGGCACTGTTTTACGCGCTGGCGTTGTTCTACAATCTGCCGACGATCCACCACCGGCACCCAGTGCCGGTCGCGTTTCTGTTTCCCTCTGAACGCATGTGGTTCACGACGTTCGTTGGGGTGCTGGTCGCCGCGCTGACGTTGAGCATTATTTACCGGTACCTGAGCACGCCGAGAGCGCCTTTGGGCGAGGCATTAAACGCAAGCCGCGTCAAGGCCGTGCTGGCCAAATGGGGCGGCAATGAGATCTCCCACCTGGCCTTCTTAGGCGATAAGCGTGTGCGCTTTTTCCAAGTTGATGGGGAGGACCGGGTGTTCTTCCTGTTTCGAAAGAAAACCGATAAAATCGTGATCCTGGGCGAGCCAATCGGCGACCCCGAGCAAATCGGGCCTGCCATCGCCGACTTTATGGCGGCCGCGGATAAAGAAGACCTGTCGCTGGTGTTTTACGAAGTTTCCGAAGCGTTAACGATGTTGCTGCATGAGTACGGGTTCGACTTCATGAAATTCGGCGAAGAAGGGTATGTCGACGTCACGCAGTTCACGCTGGCCGGCACTAAGCGCAAAGGGGAGCGCGCCCTGATGCACAAGTTCGAGCGCGAAGGCTACACGTATGATTGGCTGAAGCCGCCCTTTGCCGATGCCACTTTTGATGCCTTGAAACAGATTTCCGACAGTTGGCTGGCAGGCCGGCCGGAAAAGGGGTTTAGCCTGGGGTACTTCGACCGGGACTACCTGAATACGGCGCCAATTGCTGTCATCAAGGATCCAGAAGGCAAAATCGTGGCCTTTGCCTCGGCGATGCCAATGGCGACGCAGGAGGCGACCTCGATCGACCTGATGCGCCACAGCGAAGACGCCCCCAGCGGGATCATGGACGCGGTGTTTGTGAACCTGTTCCAGCAGGCCAGTGCCGACGGCTATCACTATTTCAACATGGGCATGGCGCCGTTGGCCAACGTGGGGACCTCGAGCTATTCGTTCTTTGAAGAAAAAATTGCGCACCTGGTATACGAATATGGGTATCGCTTTTATGGCTTCCAGGGGTTACGCTCGTATAAGAACAAATACGTCACCAAGTGGGTCCCAAAGTACGTGGCCTACCGCAAGCGCAATTCACTGCTGTTTACTTTGCTGCAGATTCTTCTGCTGGTGAACCAGCGGGTCGAAAAGCGCGAGCCGTTTGTGCTGCACGGCCGCCTTGCCAGACTGGGACGCGCGGTGGTTTTCTTGAGTCGTAATGAAAGGAATACGCAATGAGCCATTACTATACGAATGATCCGGATCTGCCTCATGATGAACAGACTTTTTCCTATGAATTGGCCGGCAAACGGTTGCAGTTTACCGCTGACAACGGTGTTTTTTCCAAGCGGACAATTGATTTTGGCAGTCGCACGATGATTGCAACGGTGGTCGACCAGGCACTGCCAGCTGGGCCAATGCTGGATGTCGGCTGCGGTTATGGGCCGATTGGGTTGGCGCTGGCCAAACGGTTTCCGGCGCGCCAGGTGACCATGTCCGACGTGAACGAACGCGCACTGGCGCTGGCTAAACGCAACGCCGAAGCCAATCAGATTGCAAATGTGACGATTATCGAGTCGTCGGTTTACGAGCAAATTGATGGTCAGTTTGGCGTGATCGTCACCAATCCCCCGATTCGCGCGGGTAAGGCAATTGTTTCGGCAATCTTGGCCGGTGCCCATGAGCATCTGCTGCCAGGCGGCCAGCTGTACTGTGTGATCCAGAAAAAGCAGGGGCCCCGTCGGCGTTGAAGTTGATGCAGGCAACGTTTGCCAGTGCCGAGAAGATCAAAATGGAACACGGTTACTATATTTTGCGGGCAACGAAGTAAGGAGGAGCTATGGCTGAACTAACACCTGATGATTTTATGGCAGCGGCACTGGATGAGGCCAGGGCTGCCGGTGTGATCGGCGAAGTTCCCATTGGCGCCGTCGTGGTGAAAAGTGGTCAAATTATTGGCCGTGGTCACAATTTGCGTGAACACGCGCAAGACAGTACGTTGCATGCGGAAATCCTGGCCATTCAGGAGGCCTGCATGACACTGCACACTTGGCGGCTGGAAGAGTGCGATTTGTACGTGACGCTAGAGCCTTGCCCCATGTGCGCTGGTGCGATGATCAACGCGCGGGTGCGGCGGTGTTTTTACGGCGCGAAGGACCCCAAGGCCGGTGCGGCTGGCTCGCTGGTCAATCTGCTGACCGATTCCCGCTTCAATCACCAAGTTGAGGTGGTGCAGGGGTTGCGGGCCCACGAGAGCGGGGACCTGCTGGCGGCGTTCTTTCAGAACATCCGCGCCAAACGCAAGGCGGCAAAGCGGGCTGGCCAAAGCGCGGACAAACAGGTATAATGAATCTTGCCGAAAGGCCTTGAGGCAATGGCAGCCTTTCGAATTGTGTCAGGTCCGGAAGGAAGCAGCACTAAGGATCGTTTGTCATGTGCCTTAAGTTTTTGAGCAAATAAACAAGGACGTACCCCAGCGGGTGCGTCCTTTTCATTACTAGTCTTTAGGATCGATCAATGCAGTGCCAGACTGTCGAGTGCGGCGGCCACTTGTGGGTCACGCTGGGTCCCGGCGGCAACGATCCGGCCGGCCGCCATGACGAAGATTCGGTCCGCCTTGGCGAACGTGGCCGCGTTGTACTGGTGCGTGATCATGACGAAGCCCTGCTTCATGTTGAAGATGTCGGCCTGCAGGCGGTCGGCGATTTGCGGGTCTAGGCCCGTGGTCATTTCGTCGAGCACCATGAATTGATAATGACGCAGCAGCAGGCGGGCCAAGGAGACCCGCTGCTTTTCCCCACCCGAAAGCAGGGGACTGGTGCGGTCAACCACGGTGTCCAGCCCGTGCGTCGCTAGCCAGTCGGTCATGCCGGCTTGGCGCAGGGCAGCTGCCACCTGATCATCGGTGTAATCTTTGCTGAATAAGGTGACGTTCTCGCGAACCGTGCCGGCAAAAATATCGGCCTGCTGTTCCAGTTCGCCGATCAGGCCGAAGACGGAAGCGGGCGCCAGCTTGGCCGCTGGCTGGCCGCTCAGCGTGACCCGACCGCTGGTTGGGGTCAGCTCGCCCAGCAGTAGTCGCATCAGGGTCGTTTTGCCACTCCCACTGGCACCGACCAGCAGGTACTTCTGGTCGGGTTCAAGCCTGAGCTCGATGTCGTGGAGCACTTTCTGATAGCTTGCCTGGTGCGCTTCAATCAGGGGATTCGTCAGTTTGAGTTTTTCCGGGTCGCAGTGGGGGTGGTGGTCGCAGGCCGAGCTAGCCCGGCCAACTGCTTGGCCACTTTACGCGCACCGTAAAATTGAGCCAGCATTTCGGTCAGCAGCGCTAGGGGCCAGTTAAAGAAGCTGGCCAGCTGCGAGAAGGCAACCAGCTGGCCCAACGTGATCTGCCCTTGCCGCACAAAGTAGGCACCGACGAGCCAGGTGCCTAGGTACATGATGTCGCCAAGAAAATCGGACATCCCGCTGGTGATTTTTTGAATCTGTTGCTCGCGGGTCGAGGTCAGGCGGACATCGCGGCTGACTTGCTGGTGCAGTCGGTGAAATGGCGGCTGTGCCAAAGCGTGGGCAATGGTGGTAAAACCGCTCAGCGAATCGGTCACCCGACTGGTGTACCGCTCGATTGCCGAAACGACCTGATCTTTAGCATGTTCTAGCGGTTTTTTTCACCAGAAAGGGGAAAATCAGCGCGGGCAAACTAAGCAGCACGACCGCCAAAGTGATGACCGGATCGATCAGCAGGGTGCCCGCCGCGGCAAACACCAATAGCATCAGCAGGTAGAAGGCGCGCAGGATGACGTGAAAATAGCTGCTGGTGACAATGTCGACTTGTTTGGTCAGCTGGGTCACATAGTTGCCGACGGGTTGCTGGCCAAATACGTTTGGTCGCTGCGCCAGGTCGCGGCTGAAAAGATCACGGCGCAACTCATCTCCCAACTGCAGTGGCAGTGCCTCATTGACATACTCGCTGGCTGAATTGGTCACGGCCTGGATTACGAGATAGCCAACAATTAATGGGACGGCGATTGAGAAGGCCAAATTCACCCGCCCGGTCGCGATATCAGTGATCAGTTGCAGCACATAGGAATAGGCGACCAGCACGGCTGCGGCAGCGACGCTCAGGCCAATCGATAATGTCACGCGCCAGGGGTGGCGTTGTAAGTAATGAAGCATTTTTCTCCTCCAATTCTAATCTTTCACAGCGTAGCACTTCAGTTGCGCCGAAACAACGCGAAAATGGGCGGGCGGATTCCGCTAAAAGCGTCCCACTACGGGCCAGGACCTCGAAGCCCAAGAGCGGCTTCAAGGCCCTTACCTGGGCTGGCCATCCTGCTAAGTTCGCCTCACTTCGCAGCCTGTAGTTGCGCTCAGCGGGCCAACGCGGGCATGTCTAGCTACGGCAGCAGCCTCGCCGCCCAGGTGCGGCGTCAATGCCGCTACCTAGCTGGCCATCCTGCTAAAAGCGTCCCGCTTCGCAGCCTGTAGTTGCGCTCCGTGAGGCGACGCAGGCGTGTCCAGCTACGGCCAGGACCTCGAAGCCCAAGAGCGGCTTCAAGGCCCTAACCTAGGCTGGCCATCCTGCTAAGTTCGCCTCACTTCGCAGCCTGTAGTTGCGCTCAGCGGGCCAACGCGGGCGTGTCTAGCTACGGCAGCAGCCTCGCCGCCCAAGTGCGACGGCAATGCCGCTACCTAGGCTAGCCATCCCGCTAAAAGCGTCCCGCTTCGCAGCCTTCATATGTTAAACTAGAACAGTTAGAAAGGATGAGGACGCGTGGCTTATCAAGCGCTATACCGGGTCTTTCGGCCCCAGCAATTCAAAGATGTGATCGGCCAAGATGCCATCACCACGACGCTGAAAAATGCCCTGATCGAGCAGCAAACCAGCCACGCCTATCTTTTCTGTGGACCGCGTGGGACGGGGAAGACCAGTGTCGCCAAAATTTTGGCCAAGGCGCTGAACTGTCGCCATATTGAAGCTGGGGAACCGGACAACACGTGTGATTTGTGCGTGGCGATCAACAACGGCAGCATGACCGACGTCATCGAAATTGATGCGGCCTCGAACAACGGCGTTGACGAGATTCGTGATATTCGTGACAAGGCGAAGTACGCGCCGACTGAAGGTAAAACTAAGGTTTACATCATTGATGAAGTCCACATGTTGTCGACCGGCGCCTTCAACGCGCTGCTCAAGACGCTTGAGGAACCGCCGGCCCATGTGGTCTTCATCCTGGCGACGACCGAACCGCAAAAAATTCCGGCGACGATCATCAGCCGGACCCAGCGGTTTGATTTTCGCCGGATCACTGCCGATGACATCGTCAAGCGCATGCAGTTCATCTTGGACGATAAGAAGATCACGTACGACGATCAGGCACTGATGGTCATTGCCAAGGCGGCGGAAGGCGGTATGCGCGATGCGCTGTCCATCCTCGATCAGGTGCTGGCGTTTGGTCAGGATCACGTGACAGTGGAAAATGCGCTTGATGTGACCGGCGGAGCGGCTGTTGTCCAGCTGGGCGAGTATCTTCAGCACGTGGCGGAAAACGACACAGCGGCAGCGCTGACGACCATTGAACAGCTACTGGCTTCCGGCAAGGACGCCGGGCGGCTGATCGATGACCTGATTGGCTACTTGCGTGATCTGCTGGTTTACCAGCAGGCGCCGGCGCTGGTCAACGACACCGCCAGTGCGCTCCAAGATAGCCACTTTAAGGCACTGGCGGATCAGTTTAAACCCACCCAGCTGTACCACATGATCGCGGTGCTGAATGCGACGCAAGGCCAGCTGCGGCTGACCAACAGTCCGACTTTGTACTTGGAAGTGGCAACGGTGCAGTTGGGTCAACCGGTGCCTCAGGTGGTCCCGGCGCAAGCGCCAGTGGCCAGTGCCGAAGTGAAGCAGCTGGAACAAACCGTTGCAAAGCTGGCCAAACAGATTCAAACCCTGCAGCAAGGCGCACCAGCGGCTACTGTTCCGCAATCGAAGCCGACCACACTGGCTCACCAAGCGTCAAGGTGCCCAAGGAAAAGATTTATCCGATCCTCGGCGCCGCGACGAAGAAAGATCTTGAAGCGGTCAAGGAGATTTGGCCGGACCTGTTGTCGATGTTGTCCGTGCCGGATCAGGCGATGATGAAAATCTCTAAGCCAGTGGCGGCGAGCCCCACCGGCGTGATTGTCAGCTTTGCCTATGACATCCTAATTGAGCGGGCGAACAGCGACTCCGCGCTGATGACCGGGCTGAACGAGGGCCTTAGCAAGCTGATGGGCGGCCCGCGCCAGGTCGTGCTGGTCCAAGAACAGGCGTGGCCCGTTGTCCGCAAGCAGTACTTGGTCGAACACGGCGCACCGAAGCCCAAGCAAGCGGCCAAGGAAGAATCCCCGGTGGTCAAGCCGATCACCGATTTGTTCGGTAAAGAACCCAATATTACAGTCAAAAATGACTAGAAAGCGTGATTGATATGATGCGTGGCGGCAATATGGCTGGCATGATGAAACAGATGCAAAAGCTGCAAAAGGAAATGACCCAGGCCCAGGAGGAGCTGAACAAAAGCGAATTCACGGCGACTTCGGCCTCAGACATGGTGACCGTGACCCTTGCCGGGGACAAGACCCTTAAAGACATTCAAATCAAGCCCGAGGCCATCGACCCTGACGATCCCGACATGCTTCAGGATCTGATCATTGAAGCGATGAACGCAGGCCTAAAGCAGGTCGACGATGCAACCAAGCAGAAAATGGGCAAGTACACCCAGGGTCTGCCGCGCTAGGAGGCACCATGCAATATCCACAACCGATTGAAAAACTGATCGACAGTTACATGAAATTGCCGGGGATCGGCAGCAAAACCGCAACGCGGCTGGCGTTTTATACGATCGACATGAACAAGGACGACGTCGCCAGTTTTGCCTCGGCGCTGACGGCGGCCAAGACGCAGCTTCACTACTGCAGCATTTGCGGCAACATTACCGATGATGACCCCTGTGAAATTTGCCAGGACAAGAGCCGCGACCAAAGCACCATCCTAGTCGTTGAACAGCCCAAGGATGTGATGAGCATCGACCGCACCAACGATTACCACGGCTTGTATCACGTGCTTCACGGGGTGCTGAGTCCAATCGAAGGCAAAGGGCCAGAGGACCTGAATATCGAGAGCCTGATCAAACGGCTTCAAGATCACCCCGAGGTCAAGGAGGTCATCGTGGCGACTAACGCCACGCCTGAGGGCGAGTCCACCGCGCAGTACCTGGCTCGCCTGATCAAGCCGGCCAAGATCAAGGTCACGCGCCTGGCACACGCTGGCAGTCGGCTCGGACATTGAGTACGCCGACCAGATGACCCTGCTCAAGGCCGTGGAGGGCCGGACGGAACTTTAAGGAGGCGGCGTCATGTTTTTTTGGCAAAAAAAGCCGAGTATCAAGGACGCGGCGGATCGGCAGTTGATGGAAGAGATTTACCGGGTACGCGATCGCATGGCCAGCCAGCGCAAGCTCGTCGGCTCTTTTCGCGAGGTCGATGAGGTCACCAAGGCTCAGCTTGATCTGCAGGCGGCCTTGTTCGACTTTCTGCACAGGGAGGCGCGGGAGCGTCGGGTTTCCGGGCAGCTGGTCGAGCAGATGGCGGCGCGTTACCTCGAGGAGAATCAGTAAGGGCCCGGCTTGGCCGGGTTCTTTTTTTGCATGAAGGATTGGTCGTGGTTTAATTCCCTCGGCTTTTCAAGTAAACTAGACTCATTAACAGATGAAAGAGTTGAAACCAGTGGCAGGCAGATTCATTACGTTTGAAGGCCCGGATGGGGCAGGAAAGACTAGCGTGCTTAACGCGCTGATCCCTATGATTGAAAAACACGTGGCGATGCCTGTGCGGCTGACCCGTGAGCCCGGTGGCGCAGAGATCTCGGAAAAGATCCGCAGTCTGATCCTTGATCCCCAAAATACCGCCATGGACGCGCGCACCGAGGCGCTGCTTTACGCGGCATCGCGGCGGCAGCACCTCGTGGAGGTCATCGACCCCGCGCTGGCCGCCGGCGATTTGGTGATCTGCGACCGGTTTGTTGACTCCTCTGTTGCGTACCAAGGCGGCGGGCGGCAAATCGGCGAGGCGGCGGTCTTGGCAATGAATCAGTTCGCCACCGACGGCCAGGCACCGGAGTTGACGCTGTACTTAGACATTGAAAGTGCGGCAGGCTTGGCCCGAATCCAGGCTCACCGGCAGTCGCGCCAGTACGACCGCCTGGATCGCGAAAGCCTCGCCTTTCATCAGCGGGTGCGCGCGGCGTACTTACGCCTGGCTCAGGCGGAACCGACGCGGATCAAAACCGTGGATGCCAGCCAGCCCATCGAAGCGGTCGTTGCGCGCTGCGCCGCTATTTTGGCTGAACACTTGGGCGCCACTTGGCAGTAAACTAGACGTAAAGCAGGATTTTGGCAGCCACTCACAGGGGGAAAAACATATGAAGTTGATCATGGCCATCGTTCAAGATAAGGATTCGAACCTGTTGTCCAGCGAGTTCATCGATGCAAACATCCGGGCGACTAAGCTGAGTTCCACCGGCGGCTTTTTGAAGTCCGGCAACACCACCTTCATCATCGGGGTGGAAGACGAGCGCGTGGATGAGGTCCTGCAGATCATCAAGGAATCTGCGCAAACTCGGCGGCAGTTCATGACCCCGCCGGTCAATCTGGACGCGACGTCTGATTCCTCGATGGCGTATCCCGTCGAGGTTCAAGTCGGCGGTGCGACGGTCTTCGTGCTGCCTGTCGACGCGTTCCACCAGTTCTGATGAACACGATCGAAACCCTGCAGCCGGTATTGGTGCGCCAGTTTAGCCAAATCATCGGTGCCGGCAACTTGAGCTCGGCGTACATTTTTGCCGGGGCTGACGGCACTGGAAAGGCGGCGCTCGCACAGTGGATCGCGATGCGCCTCTTTTGTCAGAACGTGCAGGCGGGTAAGCCATGTGGCAAATGTCCGGAGTGTCAGCGGGTGCTGTCCGGCAATCACCCCGATGTGGTGTGGCTGAACACCGACGCCAAAAGCATTAAGGTCGACGATGTGCGGGCGATGCGCCAGGAAATGAGTAAGACTGGTGTCGAAGGCAACCGGCGCGTGTTTGTGATCGAAGACGCTGAAAAGTTGACCGCCGGCGCCGAAAACAGTCTTTTGAAGTACTATGAGGAGCCGGTGCCAGGGATGACCATCATCCTGACGACGGCGGCTAAAAATCAGCTGCTACCGACGATTCGGTCGCGGGCCCAGGTGATCAGTTTTCCGCAGCCACCTGCTGCTCGCGTTAAGGAAGCGCTGGTGGCAGCCGGGGCGGATGCACGCCTGGCGACCGTTGCCGCTAACCTGACGGCCGACACCGATTCGGCACAGGTGCTGGTTGCCGACGAGCAGTTTGAAAAGCGGGTCACAGCTGTTTTGCAGCTGGTCACCCAACTGAGCAAACACGACGCGACCGCGTTTGTGGCCGTTCAAACGACTTTGTTGCCGCTGGCCAAGACGCTGCAGGAGCAGACGCAGACGCTGGCACTGCTTGGGCTTGCCTATGCGGATGCACTGAACCAGCATTACCATGTCCAGGCGCCGCGCACCTTCGGCAACGACCTGGCGATTCTTGCGCTGGCCGAGCAGACAGGCGCGCGCCTGAGCGCTGGCCTGTCCGCAGTGCTGACGGCGGAGATCCGGCTGGGTCAGAACGTCTCGTTTCAATCGGCGGTCGAGGCCTTGGTTTTGCAACTTTTAGAAGGGTGATTTCGTGGAGAAAAAAGATCTGTACGACAACTTCATTCAACTTGAGCATGACGCCCAGGGGCTGCTTACGCGCGTGACCGGGCTCAAAAATGATGTGGCTAAGGCCCTAGAGCGCAATGCCGAGCTGGAAATGGAAAACAAACACCTGCGCGAGCACCTGGCCGCATTGGACGCGGCGCATGCCCAGTCCACCGGAGCCACTGAGCTGACGAAGTCGAAGGCCAACCTGGAGAGTCTGTACAACGAAGGCTTCCACGTGTGCCCATATATGTACGGCCAGCGCCGAGTCGACGACGAGCCTTGCGCCTTTTGCCTCGACGTCATCTATGGTGAACACTGATGGCGGCGCGGCAGATGGCCAGCTTTGCCAGCCACGACACCGGCACCTTGTACTTGGTCCCGACGCCGATCGGCAACCTGGACGACATGACCTTTCGCGCGGTCAAAACGCTGAAGGCCGTTGATTTGATTGCGGCCGAGGACACGCGCAACACACAGAAGTTGCTCAACCACTTCGAAATTGAAACTAAGCAGATCAGCTTTCATGAGCACAACACTCAGGCCCGCATCCCCGAGCTGCTTGAGCGACTCAAGCAAGGCGAGTCGATTGCCCAGGTCTCGGACGCGGGGATGCCGTCAATTTCCGACCCTGGCAAGGAGCTGGTCAAGGCGGCCATCGATGCCGAGATTCCGGTGGTGCCGCTGCCTGGTGCCAACGCCGCACTGACGGCCCTGATCGCCAGCGGCATCGAGCCGCAGCCGTTCATGTTCTACGGCTTTTTACCGCGCAAGGCCAGCGAGCAAAGGACGGCGCTGCAGGCGCTTGCTGAAGCCCGGCAAGCGGTCATTTTCTACGAATCGCCTTACCGCGTGGCCAAAACGCTGACCACCATTCGCGAGATTTTCGGCGAACGACAGGCGGTGCTGGCCCGTGAGCTGACCAAGAAATTCGAGGAATTCATCCGCGGCAGTCTGTCTGATCTGATTGATTACGCCACTGCCAGCGCCCGCGGCGAGTTCGTGATCATCGTGGCGCCGGGAGAGAAAAAGGTCCCGACCCCAAGTGAGGTGCCAATTGACTCGCAGGTGCAAACACAGATTGACGCCGGCTTGCGCCCTAATGACGCCATCAAGGCGGTCGCGAAAGCCAACGGGTTGAAGCGTCAGCAGGTTTACAACACGTTTCACGGCATCAAGGAGGATCAATGAAGTACACTGAAGAATTGACGGTGCCTTTTTTTTCCTGGGCACGCAAACTGGCACTTTGAGTTTAGCCAATATGGCCAACATCATGTTGCTGGTGTCCGAGCACCAGCTGGATAAAGTTGATGCCGGCATTGCCGGGCTGGCCAAGCACGGCGCTGGCTGGGTGATCACCCAGTACCACATCGACGTCACGCGCATGCCGAAAATCGACGAGCACCTGATCGCCGGCACTGAGGCGACCTCCTATAACAAGCTGATGACTTACCGCGAGTACTGGCTCGAAGACGATGCGGGCCAGCGGCTGGTGACGATGCGCGGCGCGTGGGTGATGATGGATCTGGAAAAGCGCAAGATCATCCCGATTATCCCTGAGTTTGCCGAAAAGGTCGGGGCTTCGTTTGACAGCAAGGTTGAGCGGTTCCCCCGGCTGCCCAAGCAAGGCGACTTTGACCTTACCGTTCCTTACCGCGTTCGGTACTTCGACATCGACGGCAATGGGCACGTCAACAACGCGCACTACATGGAGTGGATGGAGGACGTTCTCGGCGAACAGTTCCTGTTAACTCACCGGCTGGTCGAAGCCGACATCAAGTACGCGCGAGAGGTGGCTTACGGGACGACGGTTGACTCGGCCGTGCGGAGCGAAGGGGATGCCTCTTACCACCTTATCGCCACCGACGGCGTGGCGAACGCCGAGGCAAAGCTGCGCTGGGCCGCCAAATAAGCGACAAAAGATGCCAGAGCGAAAATAGCAGCCTTCTTCACACACTGGTGAGGAAGGCTGCTATTTTAATGGGCGAGTGCGAGCTTCAGTCCGGCGAGCGGACTGTCATTAAAATTTTCTTTTTGCTTAACGGTTTTGCCAAAATTATCGATGAGGCCGTGGAACTCCTGGGCGTCTTTCAGTGCCCAGGTCGCCACTTCAGGCAGCCGGCGGTAAAGCGCCTGATAGGTCTTCGTCGGCACCCCAAGCCAGCCAAATAACCTGCGTGAGTAGTTGTCTGCGATGAAGGTCGGCTGGTCAAACACGTAGAGGCGCAGTGCATCGGCGGTCTCCTGGCCGATTCCAGGCAAAGCCAGCAGCTGCTGGCGCAACACAGTGGGGGCGGTCAGTCCGATGGCGCCCAAATCAAAGTTGCGGACTTGCAGCCAGGCCATCAGGCGACCAAGGCGCGGCTCTTGTTTTGGTAAAATCCGCTGGGCCGAATCAGTGGGATCAGTTCTGCCTGCGAAAGTGCGGCAAGCGCAGTCGGGGCAAATTTGGTGGCCGCGCGCAGGTTTGCCAGGCCGCGATCGACGTTGCGCCAGTTGGTGTTTTGGACCAAGATCGCACCGACCGCGATTTCGAGCTTGGAATCGGCCGGCCACCATCCGGAAGGCCCCAGTAGCTGGCCTAACCGCTGATACAAGGCCCAGGGTGTGACCTTAGCTGACGGCATTATTCACGTATTCGGCCAACGCCTGGCCGCTCAGTCCCGATGACAGGCCAACGATCAGTTTGATGCGAGCTTTTTGACCGTTCAGTCCCTGACAGAACGTGACCCCCATCTGCTTGAGGCCCACCCCGCCGCCTTCGTAGTCGTAAATGTCCTCGGCCATGCCGTTGAAGCAGCGTGACACGAGGACGACCGGCACGCCGCGTTGCAACAAGCGCTGCAGGGCCGGCAAGGTCGCAGGCGGCAGGTTGCCTGCACCCAGCGCCTCAATCACCAGGCCAGCGGTTTCTTTCGGCAGCGCGTCGAACAAGGTGCCATCCATCCCGGCGTACGCTTGAGCAGATAGACGTTCGCCACCACGTGATCGATCGGGGCCATCCCTTTTTGCAGCAGTTTTTCAAAAAAAAGCGGGGGCCATTTTTAGTGACCAGGCCAATGGGACCGAACGACGGCGTGCGAAATGTCGACACGTTGGTCGTGTGAGTCTTGGTGACAAAGCGCGCCGTGTGGATCTCATCGTTCATCACGACTAGGCAGCCCATCCCGCGGGCCTGGTCGCTTGCCGCCACCCGCACGGCGCTGAGAAAGTTGTAGTTGCCATCAGCGCCGATTTCATTGCTGGAGCGCATGGCGCCGGTCACGACAACCGGAATCGTTGAAGGCGTGGTCAGATCCAGAAAAAAGGCCGTTTCTTCCAGCGTGTCGGTGCCGTGGGTGACGACCACCCCATCGATGCCAGCCACCTCAGCCTGGCGGATGCGCTTGCTGAGGGTCAGCATTTTTTTCGGGCGTGACGTGCGGAGACGGCAGGTTGAAAATTTCCTCGGAGGATACGGTGATGTCTTGAAGCTGGGCGGGAACGGCCATCATGGGATTATTGGTGCTGGGGACCACGGCGCCGGCAGCGTTTTCGGTCATTGAGATCGTCCCACCGGTATGTAAAGCCAGAATGTGTTTCATGAGCTGCCTCCTAGAATTGATAGTTTCAGCTTAGCGGCCGGGCGGTGGGAATGCAACCGGAACAAAAAAAACACCGCCAGGGCAGGCGGTGTTCTAGCCTCTGGGCGGAGGCCTGTAACGCTTGGTTACAATCAAGAATGTTACGCCGAGCCGGTTAAAAGTGTTTTGGTGGCAGGCAGGAAAGCGTGAAGAGTTCGGTGTGAGTCTTCTCATCTCACCGCCACGTGAAAGTTCACACGTTGTTGCATTTTTCTGCAAACAGGCTAGACTTATGCTCGTACCATAAATCTAGGAGTAGGCATCAACGCGTTAAGTGCCACCGGAACGGAATGTGAACGGTGGACGAAGGTCATGTGGGCCGCGGTGTTGGTGCCGCATTCGCCTGATCGTTAGGCGTCTCCAATAAAGGAGATTGTCACTATGCAAGTCTTGTCTTTTTCTGGCCCCAAGATGAAAGCGACGCGTACTGTCGTTTTGATGGGTCTTTTTTTTGGCGATGGATATCGTCCTGCAGCGGTTCTCGTTTGGCCCTGCGTTTCTGAAGTTTGGGGTGGGCTTTTTCGCCACTGCGCTGATGGGCTATTACCTTGGTCCGTGGGTCGCGGCGGTTGACGCGGCCATGGCCGACCAGGTCGGGGTGCTGCTTTCCGGGGGCCCGAACATCCCGCTTTACACCATTAGTGCAGCGGTGGCGGCGTTTATCTACGGCGCGTTTTTTCCACAATCACAAAGTCACTCTATGGCGGGTGCTTGTGCCTGTGACCATCGTGTTGATTTTTGTCAACATTGGCCTGGGCACCTGGTGGCTGGCGCTGACTGGGTTTAAGTGGCAGGTGATTCTGCCGACTCGGGCGGTCAAGAACCTGATCATGATCCCGATTCAGACGGCGTTGACCTACGCCGCGCTGCGTGCAGTCGAACGGATCCGGCCGCGACTTTAACAAGAATTGGCTGAGGCGCTCATCGCGAGCGCTTTTTGATGCAAAGATCAGGGATTGTCCAAAAAAAAGAAAAACGGGGTACGATGGACTTGTATATACGAGCGTTAATTTTTTAAAAAGTGATTGGCCAATCCACTTGATGAGTATCACGGGGCACGACTTGCATATTAGTAACGCGGCAAGGCGGCAATGATTCTTTTTCAACAAATGGCCATTTTTTGTCCCCTAAAGCATGACAGAACTCGGGGAGGGGTGCTGGCGTGCGAATAAAGGCGTGAACTGACTCAGGCGCAGGGTCGGCTCACGCCTTTTGTTGTGTCAAGGGGCCGCGAGACAACGCTGGCGAATAGCGGACGATGAGGATTGCTGATGGCAAAAAAAATTTTAAAAAAAATAGTTGACAGCGTTTGCATTGTGTGCAATACTATCTTTGGATGATGGGAGGGCGAGGAAGGAACAACCTCGTCAGAACCACCCGGAAACTTCCTGGCGATCCGACCTGAACTTTAGGGTTGACCAGGCATGCTGAGCCTTCCGATCGGTTTGGCGATGAAGACTGCGTGAGAAGCGCAGGGCCCTT
>NZ_BBAJ01000009.1 GCF_001311195.1 Lacticaseibacillus camelliae DSM 22697 = JCM 13995 | reverse complement strand
AGAACCAGGCGAACTTTTTTTACTTGCGCCGGCCGCGCAGTGCATCAACTAGTTCCAGGATGCCCATCACGATCAGCATCACGCCGACAACTTGGAGCAGCGCCATGATCGACCGGAACGGATTGAATAACAGCACGAACCCGCAAATGGCCACCACCAAGCCGTAAAGAATCGTTGGAAACGGCGAGACGTTAACGTAAACCTGCCGGTCGCGCGCCGTGATGATTCGAGAAATCCCGTAAACCACCAGCATCAGACCGATCACGACAGGCAGCAGCGCCAGTGCCGGCCGCAGCATCACGGAGACCACCAGGGCCCCGACCAACAGGCCGCCACCGCGCCAAAGCGCACTTTGACTTTCTAGCGTACCGCGCTGTGCCCGCATCGCATCAATGAAGGCGGCCAGTGCGAGCAGGAGCAACCCACCCAGCAGCACATACTTCACCACGTGGTAAACCGACATTGGTGCCAGCAGGAACCACACGCCGACTAGCGCCAACACCAGTGCGTGCAACCAAGCATAACGTGTTAATTTTTCAACCGTATTTCGCATGGCAATCAACCTTCTTTACCTTAAGCCTAACACGTCAAAGCCCCTGACCCATCAGCCCAAGGTTGGATTTACCAGCGGCGGTGGTCCCAGCTTCGCCCGTCCACCTCGCCTTGCGCCTGCTCGAGCCGCGTCGCCTGAGTTTGGATAAACTGTCGCAGCGCCAAGAAAAAGGCGCGGTCTTCGTAAGCCGTCGCCTGCGCCGCCTGGACCTCGGCCTGGTCAAGCAGCCATTTCGTGGTTTCGTCCATCAGTCGTCCTCCCCTTCTCGCAGTTCGGCAATGGTGTGGCGCAGCCCGGCCAGCTGCTCCTGCCGAGCCGCCAGCGTCGTTGCCATCAGCGCCACGTGCTCGTCCTGTGTCCCTTTTTGGTCAAGCTGAGCTAAAAACCACGCCGCCTGGTCCGCAAAGCGGGTGGGCCGTTCGAGCGTCAGGTACTGCTGATACCGCGTCATCAGCTCTGCCCGCTGCTGCTCTGTGAGGTAGCTGAACTGGGCAATTTCCAGCGGGGCCAGCAGCTGCAGGCCGGTTTTATGCGCCAACGCCTGGTATGGACTCAGCAGCGTGGACATCGCGACCCCTTCACTGCCGCCGATTTGGTACGCCTGCTGCGGCTGACTGTATGACACGACCAGCCCTAACGTTTTGCCGGTGAGCTTGCCGCCGGCTTCGGCGTATGCAAACCCACGGGTCCACACAGCTGCCAGCCACTCGTGCAGGCTGGCCGGGGCCTGGTACCAGTACAGCGGAAACTCAAAAATCAGCCGGTCGGCGGCCTGGATCAGCGCCTGCTCAGCTGGAACATCAAGCGTTTTGATTGCGTCCAGGTAGTGCCAAGTGGCGCCTTTGACGCCGGCCGCGCTGGCCTTTAGGAACTGCTGCGTCGGCGAAGCGGCAAGCTGCGGATGACTGACAATGATCAGTGTCTTCATTTGGTTCCTCCCAGGCCTAATGCCTTCAGCAATTTCTTTTGCACCGTCGGCAGCGCGAGGCGCCCAAAATCCGCCGCCTTGACCCACTTGGCCGGCAGCACCGCCAAATCGAAGGCGGGACTGTCAGCCTGGACCAGCGTCAACTGCCACTGCTGATGGGTAAACGTGTGGCGGACCAGTTTGGCGCCAGTGACTTCAAACGTCAGGTGAACGTCGGCGAGCGCCTCAAAGCGGTCCGCGGCTTCCACCAACTGGTCCACCTCCAGCGCCGCGTCCAGCTCACTGCGGTCGACCAAGGGAAACATCCACAGATCCGCCAGCATCCCGGTGCGCGGCCGCCTGACCAGCAGGTACCCCTGGGGCGAGTGAATGACCAGCGCAAAGTAAGGCACCACCTTCTTCGGCTTCTTTTTGCTTTTCACTGGGTAATCCATCACTGTGTCACTCAGGTAGCTTTGATCGAAGGCGGCCAGTGGGGAGTGTGCGGGGTCCGGATCCTTGGCCCGCATGTAGCTGCTGCCCAGGTCCATGATGGCCTGGTTAAAATCACCGGGCCGCTTGGGGTCGATCAACTGCCGAATCAGCTGATCAAACAACTGCCGGGTCTGGGGCTTTGCGATGTCTGCATCGATTTTGAACAGCCGGGAAAACACGCGAAACGCATTCCCGTCAATCGCCGGCTCTGGCTGATTAAAGGCAATGCTGGCGATCGCCCCAGCCGTGTAGGGCCCGATCCCCGAAAGCTGCCGCAGCTCCGCGGCAGTGCGTGGGAACTGACCGCCGTAATCCTGAACGACCTGCTTGGCCGCCTGCTGCAGGTGCCGTGCCCGCGAGTAGTACCCAAGGCCTTCCCAGGCCTTCATCACCTGGTCCTCTGGGGCCTGCGCCAGCGCCTGCACAGTGGGAAAAAGCTGCAGGAAGTGCTCATAGTACGGAATCACCGTTGCCACTTGCGTCTGCTGCAGCATCGTTTCCGAAAGCAGGATGTGATACGGGTCGTGATCCCGCCGCCAGGGCAGGTCCCGTTTTTCCTGATCGTACCAGCCCAACAGCGCCCGGCGAAACGCCGTGACTTTTGCTTTTGACCAATTCGGTGCCATAAGTTCACCCCCAACAAGTTGCTCGTGCAGCCGGTCCTGCAAGCGCTCCCATGCTTTGCTATAATCAAGTTATTCACGAAACGGAGGAACGCTTATGAAGATTCGCATGATCGCGCTCGACATTGACGACACCTTACTGACTTCGACCCGCAAAATCCTGCCCAGCACGAAATCGGCCGTTCAGGACGCAGTGGCCCGGGGCATTAAGGTCGTCCTCTGCACCGGGCGCCCACTGGCCGGGGTGACCCCTTATCTCACCCAGTTGGCGCTGACCGGGGACGACCAGTACGTCATCACTTACAACGGGGCTGTGACCGAATCACTCGCCGGCCGCGTGGTGGCCAAGCATCTGCTTGATAACGCCGCCTACCGCGAAATCACGGCGCTGGGCCAGCGGTTAAACCTGCCAACCAACGTGCTGGACGAGCATTCCAACATTTTCACCGCCGATCGCGATGTCGACTGGTGGATCGTCGAACAGGCCGCCGAAAACCAGGCCGGGCTGTTCATTCGGGACCCGGATGAGCTGCCAGGTGATTTTGCCATTGCCAAAGGGGCGTATGTCGGCAAGGAAAGCTTACTCGACCAGGCGGAACAGGCTGTTCGCCAAGCCCTTGAAGACCGGTTTTACGTCGTGCGCGCTGGCCGCAATTTTATCGAAATCATGGATCCTCACGTGAACAAGGGCCAGGCGCTTCGTGACCTGGCGCGGGTCCTCGACCTGACCCCGGATGAAATCATGGCTGTGGGCGACGAGGGCAACGACATCGCGATGTTCGACGTTGCCGGGCTGCCTGTGGCGATGGGCAACGGCACCGCCGAAGCCAAGGCCCACGCCAAGGTCATCGCCGGCACCAATGATGAAGGCGGCCTCGGAGAAGTCATTCGTCAATACGCGTTACAGTAAGCTAAAAGTCAGCCCCGGCTGACTTTTTTATTGCTGATAAAGCGCGGTCAGCTGCCCTGCCAGTGCGGTGACCGCGCGCTGCGTGGCCTCCTGGGTCAACAGCTGCTTAGTCGCCGCTTCGTCCAACAGCACCAGTGTCAGGATGCGCAGCAAATGCTTCAGGACCGGCTTGGCTTCTTGTTCAGCCAGGCGCCCCGGCCGGTTCAGCCCGTCCGCGGTGGTGCGGATCATCATTAGAAATAACGAAATGTCGATCGGGTGGAAAATCCCACGCGCCATCCTTCGTTCAGGTAGGCAGCAAAGCGCTCTTCCCACTGGTGCAAAGCGGTTTCGATCCGGCGCCGCTGGGCTGGGTACGCGTGCCCAAGGTCATCCAAAAATGCCGGACTGTTCGAACCCAGAAGCATCAACTCTGTCAGCAGCCAGTGCGGCAGTGCTTGGACTGTCCAGTCTTGACTCGGCGTGCGGCCTTGCGCACTCGCCAAGGCCACGTACTGATCCACGACGGCCACCACCACTTCATCCCGACTGGAGAAGTAAAGGTAAAGCTTTCCGCGGCTGACGCCCACCGCCTTGGCCAGCGCAGCCATCGACTGGCCGGAAAGCCCGTTGCGCAGAAATATTCGGTTGATTCGCGCCACTAACTCCTGGTGGCGACTTCGCTCATCTGTCATTACGGCCTCCGCTTACTGCATCGATTATACCCCCGAGGCTGAATCTCAACAAATTAGACAGAAGCAATTCAATGTGTTCAGCGCGGGTGCTCAAAGCGTGCAGAAAAGGCCAGCATCAGATGCTGGCTCGGATGATACCCGATGATTCGGAGTTATTGCGCAGGCTTGCCCTCGGCAATGCGCTGAAAGTTGCTGCGCAGGGAAGCATTCTGGGTCTCGCCGGCAGTCGGGGCGCCGTCGCGACTTTGATCCACCAAGACGAACGGCTGCCCCTCATGAAACGTGAAGAAATAGGTGATGCGGCTCGGCAACGGTGCTCAGTGCCATCATAGTTATAAATGGCCACCACGTTATAACTACTGCTACCTGTGCCATCAGGATGCCACGCAAGCAGATTCGGCGTGTTGTTGACCAGCTCCTGTGAAAAATCCGTGGGATAGGTCGTGCCCACCGAGGTTTTCAGTGGGTGGACGCCGTCATACTTCGCGTATGACTGCCCCATGGTCTTTGCCCAAGCATTGACGAAACTGGTCAAGGCCGCATCCTTACTACTGTCCCATGGTGTGGCCGGCTGTGAGCTCGCTGCTGAAGCCGCGGTGCTAGAGCTGCTGCTTGCCTTGCTAGAACTGCTGGTCGGGCGACTGGACTTAACCTTGACATGTTCCTTGGTGCTGGATTTGACCTTGGCACTTTTGCTCGGTGCCGCAGAATCTGACTTTGCGGCGCGCTGACCGCATCCCGTAAAGATCAGCGCACTCAGTAGTACGGCGGCAAAAATCCCCCAATGCCGCGGTGTTGATCGATTCATCTGTACTCCTCCATTCTCTTGACCTCAGCCATTGCCAAACATTCACCCACTTATACCCGGTCTTTTGCTTCATGTCAAACCTTTTGACCTGTTCGCCTTAGTCAAGGCATTGCCCTTCGCCATAGATAAAAAAATAGCCGCCATCACTGGCGACTACAACGTGTTTTAAAATTACTTTTCATCCTCGAGCTTCTCGGCTTCTTTGTCGATTGTGGCAAACCCTGACTCAGTCTTCTTTACTGGATGCTCGGCACGCTTCTTTTCAACTTCTTCGATCATTGCCTTGCGTTCCTGTTTACTAAGCTTTCCTGCCATTATTCTCGCCTCTTTTACAGTGGCATAGAGATGAGAGATTGACCTCTCAACACATCCAGTGTACCACTTTTGGCAAAAATTAGCACACGAACATGGCAGCTGCTAATCACCGGTCGGCATGTGCTTCCCTTAGCGTGCTTTCACCAGTGCCGCTTGCGGTCACCTGCAGCTGATCCGGCACGCTGGCGCGCAGCTCGGCAACGTGGCTGATGATCCCAATCATCCGGGCCTGGCCCTCGATGGTTTCCAAGGCCTCCATAGCGGTGTGCAGGCTGGTGCTGTCAAGCGAGCCAAACCCTTCGTCCACGAACAGGGCATCGATCGATACCCCGCCGGCTTCGCGTTGGATCACCTCGCCTAACGCCAGCGCCAAACTCAGCGCCGCGATGAAACTCTCACCACCCGACAAAGTGTGCACGGACCGAGTCGCCCCGACCTCATCATCGTACACATCGATTTCTAGACCTGAATCGTTGCGGTGGCTGCCAGGCTCCTGGTGCAACTGGAACTGATACCGGCCGCAGTCAGGTTGCCAAGCCGAGTGTTGGCCACGGTCAGCACTTCTTGCAGGTAGGCGCGCAGAACAAAGCGCTCCAGCGATAGCTTGCGCTCGTTGTTCCCATTCATGACGCTGGCAAGGGCAGACAACGACTCGGCGCGCGTTTGGGCGTCCTGATTTTGCGTGTACGCGGCGTCGATTTGACTCAGCAGGTGCTGGTCCTGTTGCAAGGCACTTTGGGCCGTTGCCATGTCCGCCTGGGCCTGACTCTGTGCTGTGCTGGCCGCCTCGCGCTGGCGGGCCAAAATGGTGAGGTCAGGCGCTTCGGCATCCCCGATTTGGGCCTTTGCCTGCTTCAACAGGGCGGTTTGCGTCGTCGCTGCGGTCTTTGCCGATTCTAGGTCAGCCCTGATCGCCGTGATTTGATCGACCTGATGCCGCAGTTCGGCAAAGTCGGCCACCGTCGCGCCGTCGAGGTTGTCCGCTACCGCCTGTTCAAACGCCGTCTTGGCAGCTGTCAAGGCGGTTTGTGTCTGCGTGTGCTGGCTGTCCTGCGCGGTCTGCGTCGCCTTAGCGCTCGCCACCGCCTGCTTGGCGGTGCTCAGCGCGGTTTCGCTCTTGGCCTGGTCATCCGCAAACGCCTTCAGCTTGGTTTGCAGTCTGGTCAGCTCTGCGTTAAGCGTCGAAAGCGACGGCGCATCCTTTGGCAGTGCCTGCTGTGCGGTCTTCAACGCTGACTCGGCGCCGGTCAGAGCCGCATCCGCACGGTGAAAGGCGTCATCAGCGTGCTTAAGGGTCGCTTCTGCGTCTTCCTGATTCGTCTGCAACTTGGCGGCCTGCTGCTTCAGCTTGGTCAGCTGCCTTTTTTGACTGTCGGCTTCTTGCTGGAGCTTGTCCACATCAGCCGTAAGCTGCTGGAAAGCCTGCTCGGGATCGCCGGTAGCCGCCAATTCAGTTGCAAGCGCCTGCTCCTGGTCTGTGAGCTTGGCCACAGTGGTTTGCGCTTGCGCCAAGTCCGCCTTGCCGCTGGCCAAATCTGCCTGCGCCTTTTGCCGGGCATAATCCGCTTCTTCAACCTGTTCATCGGTCACCACTGCAGTTTCAGTCGCAACCGCCGGATGGGGGTGCTCGGTACTGCCGCAAACCGGGCACGCTGCACCTGGGGTCAGCTGGGCCGCCAGACTCGCGATGCGCGCACGCAGCTGATCATCGTGCAACTGGGTATAGGCTGCCTGGGCCGCTTCTGCCGCAGCGTTTGCGGTTTTGACCCAAGCTTGCGCAGTCGCGACCTGGCCTTGTGCGGCCTTGAGCTCACTTGCGACGTGACGCCACTGGTCATGCACCGGCTTCAGCGAAGCCAGTTGCTGCGCCTTGGTCTGTAGCACTGCCGTCTGATCAGCCTTAGTCAGCGTTTCAAGCGCGTCGGCGTTAGCTGAAGTGCCGCCTTCGCCTGATCGACCGCGTGTTGGGCAGTCTGTTGCTGTTCTAACGTTTCTTCTTGCTGGTTCTGCGCCTCACCTAGCGCCTGCGCCAGCCTCGCCACGCGTTCCAGCTGTGGTCGAATGCTACTCAGCTGCGTTTCCCGCTTGCTGGCCGCCGTCATCTCATCGGTTTGCGCGGCGAGCGCCTGCTTGGTTTGCTGGGCTTCCGTCAGTGACTGCTCAGCCTGCTTCAGAGCCGCTCTGGTATTGGTCAGAGCCGCCTCAAGCTGCGTTAACTCCGCCTCTTGGCTGATCAGGCGATCCGCATCACCGCTGTGGGTGTCGACCCACTCGAGCTTGGCCAGAAGCGCCGTCTTTTCGGCGCGGGCTGGGCCGTCAGCCGCCAGCCTAGCCAGCGCGGCCTGGGCCGCCTGCTGAGCATCAAATGCCTGTTGCAGCTGCTGCCCGCTTTGGTATGCCGTATTGGCCTGCTCATACTTGGCCGTTGCCTGCTTCAAAGCAGCCTGCTGTGCACTTTGCTGAGCGGTCAACGCCGCCACGGTGGCCTTCATGGCAGCGATTTGGTCGCTGAGCGTCGCGCCATCGGCAGGCCTTCTGTCCGCATCGTAGGCAAACTGACCGGCCAAGGTGACCAAGCGGTCTGTGGCCTGCTTGACCTTGGCCACTGCCTCCTTGGCTTGCTGATTCATCGCGTCCTGCCAGCGGGCGTACAGACCGGTGCCAAACAAGCGCTGAAGAAGCTTCCCCTTATCGTCAGAATTGGCGTCAAGGAACTGACGGAACTGGCCCTGCGGCAGCAAGATGATCTGCCGAAATTGGTCGGCGTCCAAGTGCAGCAGCTGGTTGATTCTCGGGGCAATATCCCGTTTCTTGGTCCACTGACCGCTTTCCTTGCCGTCCGTGTAAACGGTCAGACACGCGTTCATCGGCTTGCTCGTGACCCCGCCCTGCTTTTTGGCCAGCAGTTGGGCCGCTCGCGCCAGATCTCGTAGTCGTGGCCGTTGTGGTGGAACCGCAGCGTGACGCGGGTCTTTTCCTTGGGGGTCGCAAAGTTCGCACGCAGCTCCTCGCCGGTGCGCTGGTCGCCTGACGTGTCCCCGTACAGGGCAAAAACCAACCCATCAAAAATGGTGGTCTTCCCGCTGCCGGTATTGCCGCTGATCAAAAACAGCGGGGTCTTCGCAAAGCGCTCAAAATTGACCGTCGCGTTGCGGTATGGCCCAAAAAAATTCCATTTGCAAAGTCTGCAGCTGCATTAGTCTTCCCCCTTTGCCTTGGTCAACGCGGCTTTAGCCCACGTCAGTTGTTGCTCACTTAACTCCGCACCGGTCACTTGCGAAAAGAACTCGCCTAGCAGCTGCGTCGGCGCCAGCTTGACGTTCGTCTGGACGACCTTCCCGAGGTCCACGTGCGCTTGCGATCCAGCCAATCAACCGGGGAAAGACTTGGCGCAGCTTGGCCATCACGTTGGGGATCACCTCGACATCAGTCAACGTCAGCGCCGTGTACGCTTCTTTCTCCGCCTCACTGAAGTTGGTCGGATCCGCAAAATCGGCAAAACTGCCAGTCAGGTGTTGCAGGTCATGCAACGGGGCCAAACTGACAAACCGGCGCTGCATGGTGGCGGTATCGATGATGTAGACGCCTTTTTCCTGCGCCGCCTCGGACACCGAAAACTTCAGCAGCGACCCGGCATACTGCACCTTCGCATCATCGAGCGCGTGGCGGTTGTGCAAATGACCCAGCGCGACGTAATCGAATGGCTGCAGGTCGGACACCGCCACGGCATCCAACCCGCCGACGTTGACCAGGGTCTCAGAATCCGAGTGGGCACTGCCGGCCGCAAAAAAGTGGCCGACCAATATGTGCTTCTTGGTCGGATCGAACTGCTGCACCATTTCCTTGCTGATGCGCTGCATGGCCTTGTTAACGTTTGTCAGGCTGGGGTCGCCCAGCACCTCTCGCGCCTCATAAGGCTCGAAGTACGGCAGCAAGAAGAACTGCGTATCATCGATCACGATTGGTGAAAAGGCGTCCTTCAGTGTCGTGCGCATGTACAGTTGCGTGGCCGCATACCACTCCTGCCCGGTGCCCAGCCGCACGCCGGAATCGTGGTTACCTGACACCACTAAGAGCGGGAACCTTCCTGCCGGTTGAGGCGAAACAACATCTGATTGACGCGTTTAACGGATTCCTCACTCGGGTTGGCGCGGTCGTAAAGGTCGCCGGCGATAATGATCGCATCGACGTGTTCTTTTTTTGGCAGTTGCGACCAGTTCCTCAAACACCGCGTCCTGATCCTCGGCCAGATCAAAGCCTGCCAAATTCCTCCCGATATGCCAATCGGCAGTGTGCATAATACGCATGTGATGACCCCCATTTCTATGCTCAATTCAAACAGTTGTTCGCCCCACTGTCAACGGATTTTTTCCAAACTTGACAGCGCTTTTTCGGTATACTGGTCGCGGGAGGTGCACCATGAAAACTTTCATCTTCGACATTGACGGCACCCTGATCAACTCACCAGCCATGTACCTGCACGGGCTGCAGCAAACCATGCGCCGCCACGGCAAAGATTACGCGCTGGCGGACCTGACTTTCTCAAACGGGGTCTCGTCTGTTGAGACAATGACGCGTTTGGGCTTCACTGATCCTCGCGAAAATGCCGCAGCCATTGAAGAGTGGATCAGCGACTCCATGGCGTTTGCCGATCGGTCGGGCTGGATCCCGGGGTTTCCCGAGGTCTTGACCCAGCTGCGCCAGGCCGGCGCCACGCTGGGCATTGTGACAGCCAAAAGTGCGCACGAATTTGCGCTTGATGATGCGCGCTACCACTATAGTCGCTACATCGACACCTGGGTCACCGCGGGTCAAGCCAAGCGCGACAAACCTGCAGGGGATCCGATTCTCCTGGCAGCCCAGCGACTAAATGCTGACTTAGACGACCTGCTTTACGTCGGCGATACCCTCACCGACGCCCAGGCGGCACACGACGCCCATGTGGCGTTCGGCCTGGCCGCCTGGACGACCCCGAAACCCACGCCGGCGTTTGCGCCCATCGCCCAGCGCTTGACCCAACCTCGCGACTTACTTGCGCTGGTCTAAAAAAAAGCGTCTCAGGCGCCCCCGCCAACGGCACTGGGGGCAAACTTGAGACGCTTCTTTTAATAGATGCTGGCGACCTGCGCCTGTGCGACTTCATGCGCCATGAAGTCGTCGTAGGTCGTGTCCGCACGGTCAACAATTCCCTTGGGCCCGACCTCGATGATATGATTGGCGATGGTCTGAATGAACTGATGGTCGTGGCTGGTGAAAATCAGTGAGCCGGAAAAATCGATCAGCGCATCGTTCAGCGCGGTGATGCTTTCCAGGTCCAAGTGGTTGGTGGGATCATCAAACAGCAGGACGTTCGCCTTGCTCAACATCATTTTGGCCAGGTAGGCCCGCACTTTTTCGCCCCCGGACATCACCGGCGTCTGCTTGAGGACATCATCACCGCGGAACAGCATCTGACCGAGAAACCCGCGCAGGAACGTGTTGTCGGACTCCTCCTTGCTGGCGAACTGCCGCAGCCAGTCAAGGATGTTGAGGCGCTCGTCGCTGAATTCGGGATTCAGGTCACGCGGCATCGAGGCGCGGCTGGTGGTCACGCCCCAGGTCACACTGCCCGTGTCTGGCTGCATCGTCCCAGCCAAAATCTGCATCAGCACACTGGCCGTCACGTCGGAGCGGGAGATCAGCGCAGCTTTATCGCCCGGCCGCAGGATGAACGAGACGTTGCTGAGGATCTGCTCACCATCGATGGTCTTGGACACATTGGCCACGCGCACCAGGTCCTTGCCCAAATCGCGCTCTGGAGTGAACTTGATGAACGGGTACTTGCGACTTGAGGGCTTGATGTCATCCAGCGTGATCTTGTCCAACTGCTTCTTCCGTGAGGTGGCCTGCTTGGACTTTGATGCGTTGGCGGAAAACCGTGCAATAAAATCTTGAAGCTGCTTAATCTGCTCTTCCTTTTTGGCATTCTGCTGGGACCGCAGCTGCTGGGCCAACTTGGAACTTTCCAGCCAGAAGTCGTAGTTCCCCACGAACAGCTCAATCTTGCCGAAGTCGACATCGCACATTTCGGTGCAAACCGCGTTCAGAAAGTGCCGGTCATGGCTGACGACCAAGACGGTGTTTTGATAATCGGCCAAGAAGTCCTCCAGCCAAGCAATCGTCTGCGGGTCCAGCCCGTTGGTCGGCTCGTCCAGCAGCAGCACATCCGGCTTGCCGAACAGTGCCTGGGCCAGCAGGACTTTGACCTTCTCGCCTTCGGGCAGTTCGGCCATCAGCATCTGGTGCTGCGCTTCCGCGATCCCCAGGCTTTGCAGCAGCTGACTGGCATCGGATTCTGCATTCCAGCCGTCCATTTCCGCGAACTCGCCTTCCAGCGCCGCGGCCCGGTTCCCATCGGCTTCGGTGAAGTCGGCCTTTTGGTACAAGGCATCTTTTTCCGTCATCACGTCGTAGAGCCGCGTGTAACCCTGCAGCACCGTGTTCATCACGGTTTGGTCGTCAAAGGCAAAGTGATCCTGCTTAAGTGAGCTCATGCGCTCGTTGGGATCGAGCGTGACGCTGCCGGTGGTTGGCGTCAACTGGCCTTCCAGGATCCGCAGGAACGTCGACTTGCCTGCGCCATTAGCGCCAATAATGCCGTAGCAGTTGCCTGGCGTGAACTTCAGATTAACGTCAGAATACAGGGTCCGATCGGAAAAAGTCATCGAAACGTTGGAAACAGTTAGCACTTCGCTACCTCGCTTTTCTTCTATAAATGCACTACGTTCGCACAATCATACCAAATGGCCGGCGGTTTATCAACGCGGCCCGTCAAAATGCGCAAATTGGCCATTTTACTTTTAGGATGCCGAATTAACTGGATGTTAGCGCTCTTATCGTTCGTTTATGGCTTTGACTTTTTAGGGCCGGACTGCTAAGCTATTGACATCGTCAGTCGGTACTGAGAGATAGTACGGCAGTCTCCTTTTCGCTCAGAGAGTGATCCACATGGTGTAAGGATCATCGAAAAGTCTGCAAGAATGGCTCTCAGCAGGGTGGTGCCGCGCGCCTTAAGCGCTTCGAGTGGTCGCTGTGGCGGCAACTTAGGTGGTACCGCGCAACGTCGTCCTAAGCAATTGCTTGGGGCGACGTTTTTTTGATTGAGGATGGAGTTGGCCGTTCACCCGCTCGTCCAGTTTGGGCCGGCGTACATTATTTATTTTTCTAGGGGGAAATGCCTTATGGCAAAAAAAACAAGCAATCATCTAGTGAGTTGTTCAGTGTGAGGACCGTTGTCGCCATTGGGATCGGTACCGCGCTCATCTTTATCCTGAAGCGTTGGGTGTCCATTCCAACCGGCTTTCCCAACACGAACATCGATACCTCTTACGGCTTTTTGGGCTTCATGAGTGTGCTGTTTGGCCCGGTGGCCGGCTTCATCATGGGCTTTCTCGGCCACGCGCTGAACGATTTCACGCAGTACGGCACGCCGTGGTGGACCTGGGTGGTCACAACCGGTCTCGTCGGCGGGGTCATCGGCCTGTTCTGGAAGCGGCTGGACGTGTCGAAAGGCGACTTTGGCAAGAAGAAACTGATCGGCTATAATGTCGTGTCCGGCCTGACCAACCTCGTCGCGTGGGCGGCCATCGCGCCAACGCTCGATGTGCTGGTGTACTCGGAGCCGGCGAACAAAGTGTACATCCAGGGCCTGATCTCTGCGGTGTCCAACGTCATCTCCGGCGCGGTGATCGGCTCCATTCTCTTGGCCGCCTATGCCGCATCACGCACCCGGTCCGGAAGTCTGAAAAAAAGAAGACTAGCACTGCTGACAGGAGGCCGACACCAGGCTCTTCGTCAAAATGCTTCAAGCACGCCAATTACCCACTGCGGCGCCAGGCGATCCCGCTTGGCGCCGCACTTATTGTGAGAAAGGATCATCATGAGTAAACCTGCGATCATTTTCGATCACGTCAACTACCAGTACGACAGCCAGGCCGAGCCGACGCTGCACGACATTAATTTGACCATCAATCAAGGCGAAAAAGTCCTAATTATCGGCCCCAGCGGCTCTGGCAAGTCGACGCTGGGCAGCCTGATCAACGGCCTGATCCCACACGCCATTCCCGGCAAAATCACCGGCAAAGTGACGGTCATGGGCCAAGACGTGGAGAGCGCCAGTCTATTCGATCTGTCACTGCACGTCGGCACTGTGCTTCAGGACCCTGACAGTCAGTTTGTCGGCTTGACGACCGCCGAAGATATCGCTTTTGCGATGGAAAATGACGCAACACCGCAGGCCAAGATGAAGACGCGCGTCCAACAGTGGGCCACGACCCTGGGCATCCAAAACCAGCTCGGCCAATCCCCGCAGGCCTTGTCAGGCGGGCAAAAGCAGCGAACCGCCATGGCCGGCGTGCTCGTCGACGAAGGCGACATCCTGCTGTTCGACGAGCCGCTTGCCGCCCTGGACCCCGCTGCAGGCAAGCAGTCGATCGCGCTGATCGACGACCTGCACCGCCGCCTGGGCGTCACGGTGGTGATTATCGAACACCGCCTGGAAGAAGTGCTGGCCCAGCCGGTCGACCGGGTGATCGTGATGCAGGAAGGCCGGATCATCGCCAACGAGACGCCAGAGGCCTTGCTCAAGACCCCGCTGCTGCGCCAAATCGGTTTGCGGGAGCCGCTGTACCTGGAGGCACTCGACCTGGCAGGCATCGACTTCAACGACACGACTGGCATCACCTCGGTCAACACCATTGAAGCGCCTCACCTAAAACAGCGGCTGGGCGATTGGCTGACAGGCGAACCCGAGCACAAAAAACCGGCGGGCCTCAAACCCCTGTTACAAATCACTGATCTCACGTTTGGTTACCCCAAGGGCCCCAAACTGTTCAATCATTTTGACCTGACAATCAATCGCGGTGACATGCTGGCCTTGGTCGGCGAAAACGGCGTCGGCAAAACGACCCTCAGCCAGCTGATCACCGGTTTCGTCAAACCGGACGCTGGGAAAATGACGTTCGGCGATGTCGATCTGGCCACGCAATCCGTCAAGGAGCGCGCCGACAAAATCGGCTACATCATGCAGGACCCCAACCAGATGATCTCGAAGATCAAAATTTTCGACGAGGTCGCCCTCGGCCTAACGCTGCGCGGCGTGGATGAAGCGACCATCAAAGCCAAGGTCGAAGACGCGCTTAAGATCTGCGGTTTGTACCCGTTCCGCAACTGGCCGATCTCTGCGCTCAGTTTTGGACAAAAAAAGCGCGTGACGATCGCCTCGATTCTGACCCTGTCGCCGCAGCTGCTGATCCTCGACGAGCCGACCGCCGGCCAGGACTGGCGGCATTACACCTCGATGATGCGGTTCTTGGAAAAGCTGAACCGCGACTCTGGCATCACGATGCTGCTGATCACCCACGACATGCACCTGATGCTCGAATACGCCACGCGCACCGTGGTGCTGGGCCACACCGGCATTCTCCTTGACGCCGAACCCGCCAAGGTCCTGACCGAGCCAACCATCATCAAACAAGCGCATTTGGCAGAAACGTCACTATACACTTTGGCCGAGCGCATGGGCCTTGATCCGTTCGAGTTCACCGCGGCTGTGATCGCACACGAAAGGCAGGAACGTCATGTCTAACTTATTCGGTTTCGATGGTGGCGACACCTGGCTGCACCACCTCAGCGGTGCCACCAAAATGCTGGCGTTTGTCGGCATCTCGATCATCGCGATGGCCAGCTATGATATCCGCTTCACTGCAGCAATCATGGTGCTGTCCCTGATCCTCTTTTATCAGGCCAAAATAAAGTGGTCGCAGGTCAGCCTGGTCGTGAAGATCATCACCGCCTTTTCGCTGCTGAACCTGATCACGGTTTACCTGTTTTCCCCTGAGTACGGCGTTCAACTTTACGGCACGCGGCACCTGATTTTCGGCAGCGGCTATTTGACGGTGACGCAGGAGCAGCTGTTTTACGAGCTCAATCTGCTCAGCAAGTACGTCGTCACCGTTCCACTCGCGCTAATTTTTCTGATCACGACTAACCCGTCGGAGTTTGCCGCCAGCCTGAACAAAATTCATTTGTCCTATAAAGTCTCTTACTCAGTTGCGCTCGCGCTGCGCTACATCCCCGACGTCCAAGGCGCCTACCATCAGATTTCTCTGTCCCAGCAGGCCCGCGGCTATGAGTTGTCCAAGAAGGCCAAGTTCTCGCAGCGCCTGAAAGGGTCGGCGCAGATTCTCATGCCGCTGATCTTCTCCTCGCTGGACCGCATCGATACGGTCAGCCAGGCGATGGAGCTGCGCCGCTTCGGCCGCAAGAAGCACCGCACCTGGTACATGGACCATCCCTTTGCGTGGCAAGACTGGCTAACACTTTCCGGTACCGCCGCCATCATTTTGATTGGGGCCTGGCTGTTCAAGGTCAACGGTGGCCGCTTCTACAATCCCTTTCACTAACCGCTAAACCAGCCGCAGCCGGCTGGTTTATTTTTGTCAGTTAAGTTGTGCAAAATTTATGATGTCAAATTGGTGCCGCTTACACCCGTGTCATGCTATTCTGAGGGTTGGTAGAAGACTAATTTGGAGGGGATCACAATGCCTATCGATTTGACGAGAGTCCAAGATGTTTACAAAGATGCTGGCGACAGCATTATCTTCGCTACCCTAAATCTGAACCGGCGGGACCAGGCCAGCGACCTGGCCGCAGTGGAGGACTTGGCCGAGCACCTGCCGGCGTTTATCAACAGCATGAATATCCGCTACCCCGAATCTGGGTTAGCCGTGGCGTTCGGCTTTTCCCGCAACGCGTGGGACTACCTCTTCCCAACTGCCAAGCGGCCGGCGGAACTGGAGGAATTCCAGGCGATTCACGGCCCCAAGTACACCGCAGTTGCCACGCCGACGGACCTGTTTTTCCACCTCCGGGCCCGCAACTCAGCTGTGCCTTACGAGTTGCTGTCCGAGATCATGACGCGCATCAACGCCAATACGACGACGGTGGACGAGACCCACGGCTTCCGCTACTTTGAGGGCCGGGCCATCATCGGCTTTGTCGACGGCACCGAAAACCCCAACGCCTTGCAGACACCGGAATACGCCGTGATTGGCGACGAAGACCCGGACTTCATCAACGGGTCTTACGCGTTTGCGCAGAAGTACCGCCACGACATGGCCGCCTGGGAGCAGCTGAAGGTCGAGCAGCAGGAACAGGCCATTGGCCGCAAGAAGTTCAACGACATCGAGCTGGCTGATCACGAAAAGCTGCCGAATGCGCACAACATCGCTTCGCAGGATAACGAAGGCGGCGTCGAGCACAAAATCGTGCGCATGAACGTCCCGTTTGCCACCGCGGCCAAGGACGTCAAAGGCACTTACTTCATCGGTTACGCCCGCCACTGGACGGTCACCAAACGCATGCTGCAAAACATGTTTGAAAAGTCCGACCGGCTGCTGGACTTTTCCACGCCGGAAACCGGTGAGGTCTTCTTCATTCCGTCCCAGGACACGCTGAATCAAATCGCCGACAGCGAGTTGCCGCAAAAGTGACTTGCGCCCGGCACCCCGCGCCTTGGTCATGGACTCACCAGGCTTTGCCGTGCAGGTGTTGCCTGGCAACGGGTTCCTGTCGAGCAAGGCGCACAATCAAGTTTTTGGCCGTACGCCTCGCACACTACCTCACCCTTTTAAATCACTAACCAAAAAGTGATGATCAGACCTGGTCATCACTTTTTTTTGCTGCACCCGGCTAACTAACTATCACACGTCAGTTATTGTTTAAATTAATTTTTTTCAACCATTTTTCTTGCTTCCTGCGGCGTCAGTTTGCTACGCTTAAGATATTCCATGGGATAACTATTCCGGCTGGCCTTGGCGCGCAAGGCCGACCGACTGCCATCAAGGGGGGCGCCTGCCGTGAAGATTCAAAAGGTACTGAACAACAACGTGGCGATCGTGCTGAATGGCCTAGGCCGTGAACAAATTGTCACCGGCCGCGGGCTTGCGTTCGGCAAGCGCCCCGGCGATGAGATCACCGAAGCTGCTGTCTCGCAAACTTTCACCCTGCAACCCAGCACCACCGCCGAGTTCACCCAGCTGCTGGCCGAGATTCCCTACTCCTGTCTGCAAGTGACAGGCCAAATCATCGAGCGAGCCAAGCACGTTGGCCTCAGCCTGAACCCCACGATTTTGGTGACCCTTGCCGACCATCTCCACACCGCTGTTCAGCGCACCCAAGCCGGCGAAACGGTCACGAACATCATGTTGTGGGACACGCAACGCTTTTACCCACGCGAATTTGCCGTGGGTGAAGCCGCGCTGGCGCTGGTCAAAGCCAAGTACGATGTGGCACTGCCCCCCGACGAGGCCGGTTCATCGCCTTTCACCTCGTCAACGCGGAAACCACCAACGCCGGCACAGACGCCGCGAAAATCACGCAGCTGATGCAGGAAATGCTCAGCATCGTGCGCTACTATTTTCACTTCGAACCCGACAGCACCACCTCAGACTATAGTCGCTTTATCACCCACCTCAAGTTCTTCGCCCAGCGGCTGCTACGGAATGAGCCGATGCGACCGTGGATGAGGAGCTACTTCAGCTGATTCTCGCGCGTTACCAGGCCCCTGCGGCCTGCGCCAAGCGGATCAGCGATTTTCTAAAAAGCCGCCATGGCTATGCGGTCACGGCGGCGGAATGCGCCTACCTCACCCTGCACATCGAACGCTTGGTGTACCGGGCTCAGGCGCAGTAGTCACTCTCACATTTTGTCAGATCGTTGGATGGTGACATTAAGTTGGCCAAACCTTCGGAAAGAAAAATCTTTCAGGAGGAAACATCATGACTAAATATGAACAACTCGCAACTGATATCATTGCCAAAGTCGGTGGTCGCGACAATATCATCGGCCTCACCCACTGCGTGACCCGGCTGCGCTTCAAACTCAAGGACGAAGGCATCGCCGACACCGCTGGCCTGAAAAGTATGGACGGCGTGGTCACCGTGATGCAGTCGGCCGGTCAATACCAAGTCGTCATCGGTAACCACGTGCCGGACGTGTTCGCGGAAGTGATGCGCGTCGGTAAACTGGACAGCAGCACGAACGCTGAGCCCGCGAAGAAAATGACCTTTGGCGAGCGCGTGATCGACCTGATCTCCGGGATCATGATGCCGGCGCTGTCCGTGATGTGCGCAGGCGGGATCATCAAGGGGCTCGCCGTGATCCTGATGGTCACCGGCCTGTTGACCGACAAGTCAGGCGCCTACATCCTGCTGGACGCGATTGGGACGCCTGCTTCTACTTCTTCCCGATCGTGATTGGCTTCAACGCCGCCAAGAAGTTTAACATGACGCCATTTCTGGGCCTCATCATCGGCGCGGCGCTGGTCCACCCGAACATCAACGGCGTCGACCTGAATTTCTGGGGCATGAACTTCAATGCCTCATACAGTTCGACGATCCTGCCGGTCATTGTGATGGTGGCTTTGGCGGCGCCGCTAGAACGCTGGCTCAAAACGGTCATCCCGGATGTGGTCAAGACCTTCCTGGTGCCAATGCTGACGCTGGTGATCATTGTGCCGATTGGCTTTATGCTGATTGGCCCTGCGGCAAACCTGATTTCGCTGGTCCTGACTCAGGGGATCGAGGCGCTGATGGGCTTCAGCCCGATCCTAGCGGCATTATCCTAGGTGCCACCTGGCAGCTGCTGGTGATGTTCGGCGTGCACATGATGCTCGTGATGATGGCAATGATTCCTTTGGCAGCCGGCAACCCAACGGCAATGCTGACCCCAATCGTCTGGGTGTCCTTTGCCCAAACTGCCGTGGTGGTTGCAATTTGGCTGAAGTCCAAGGATAAAAAAACTTAAAGGCATTGCCCTGCCAGCATGGATCTCCGGAATTTTCGGGGTCACCGAACCAGCGATTTATGGTGTTACCCTGCCACGCATGAAGATGTTTGTCATTTCCTGCATCGGCGGCGGTTTAGCAGGTGGCGTCTGTGGCTTGCTCGGCATGCAGACTTACCGCATGGGCGGCATGGGCCTGTTCGCAATTCCTGCATGCTCAGCACCGATAATGCCGGACGCGACCTGCTGTACGCCGGGATCTGCCTGGCGGTCGCGATCATTCCGAGCTTCATTGCCGCCTACGTCATGTACCAAGATGACCCAATTGTTGACGGCATCGAAGACGCAGCCATTCCCAGTGCCCCACGCCTGGAACGCGACACCGTGCTGATCAGTCCGATGTCCGGCCAGCTTGTGCCGCTGCGCGATGTCGAAGACGGCGCATTTGCCGAAGGCGCGCTTGGTCAAGGGATCGCGCTCGACCCATCAGACGGGCGCGTGGTCGCTCCGGCCGACGCGACGATCATGACCGTGTTCCCGACGAAGCACGCCATCGGCCTCATCACCGACAGCGGCGCCGAGGTCCTGATTCACCTGGGCATGGACACTGTCCAACTGAACGGCGAGCATTTTGACATCAACGTCAAAGCCGAGCAGCACGTCAAGGCCGGCGACCTACTTGCAACAATCGATATTGAGGCGATCCGCAAAGCTGGCTATTCGATGGTGACGCCAATTGTGGTCACCAATACCGCCGACTACCTCGATGTCATCGCCGAGCTGACCGGCGATGCCCAGATCAAAGCAGGCGAGCCACTGCTCACGCTGATCGCAGAAAACCAAGAAGCCACGGAGGTCAATGCCCATGCCGTTTCCGAATAATTTTCTCTGGGGAGCAGCACTTGCTGCCAATCAATGTGAAGGCGCCTGGAACGAGGGCGGTAAGGGCGAAAGCATCGCCGACCACCTGACTTCAGGCAGTCGAACGAAGCCGCGCCGCTTCGTCCAGGACCTGAATCTCGGCGATTACTTTCCTTCGCACACTGGGGTGGACTTCTACCACCGGTTCGAAGAAGACATTGCGCTGTTTGGCCAAATCGGCCTTAAGAGTCTGCGCCTGTCCATCGCCTGGAGCCGGATTTTTCCAAACGGCGATGACGCACAGCCAAACGAGGAAGGCCTGCGCTTTTACGAGCGCGTGTTCACAACCTGCCAGGAAAATAACATCACCCCGATTGTGACGCTCAGCCACTTCGAGATGCCGTACCACCTAATCACCGAATACAACGGCTTTGCAAATAAAAAAAGTGATCGACATGTTCGTCCGTTACGCCGAGACCTGCTTCACGCGCTACAAGGGGCTGGTCAAGTACTGGCTGACGTTTAACGAGATCAACTTCGGCACCCTCAGTGCAGGCCGCCTGTTCTGCCTGGGTCTGCGCGATGCCGCGCAGGAGAACTACTTCTTTACTTCCGGCGACGAAACTGAGCAGTACCAGGCGCTACACAACGTCTTTCTGGCCTCGGCCAAGGCCGTAATCAGCGGCCACCAGATCGATCCGCAGAATCAAATTGGCTGCATGATTGCCAACGGCCTGGCCTACCCGCTGACCCCCAAGCCTGAGGACGTGCTGGCCACCCAGCAGCGCGCCGACTGGTTCAACAACTTCTGCGGCGACGTCCAAGTCCGCGGCAGCTACCCGAGCTTTGCCAAACGGCGGTTTGAAAGGCGTGGCATCAAGCTTAACGTGACCGCGGCGGAGGAAGCTGATCTACTGAACGGCAAGGTCGACTTCTACTCCTTCTCTTACTACTCCAGCTCCTGCGTCGCCAAAACCAGTGGTAACGAAGGTCAGGGCAACCTGATCGCCGGCCAGAACAATCCTTACCTGGAGACTTCCGATTGGGGCTGGCAAACTGATCCAAGCGGCCTGCGCCTGACCCTGAACCGGCTGTACCAGCGCTATCAAGTGCCGCTGATGGTCGTCGAAAACGGTCTCGGCGCGATCGATACGCTGGAAAACGGCGCAGTGAACGACCCGTACCGCATCGATTACCTGCGCGCGCACGTCGAGGCGATGCACCAGGCCATCGATGAAGACGGGGTCGACCTGATCGGCTACACCATGTGGACCGCCATGGACGTGATTTCCGCAGGCACCGGTGAAATGGCCAAGCGCTACGGTCTGATCTACGTCGACCGTGATGATCAGGGCGAAGGCTCTCTGACCCGCATTCCGAAAGCATCATCGATTTGGTACCACGACGTCATCGCCAGCAACGGCGACTCCGCACTGAAAGAAAGTGCCGAGCAGACAACTACCCCTGTGCCTGAATAACTTGGATCAGTAGATAAAATCAAAGCAGGCCTGCCAGGCATCACTTCAGATGTTGGCAGGTCTGCTTTTTGGTGCGATTAATCTAGGATTTCTGTGGCAATGCGGTTGTCTGGGATGTCTCGCTTCGTGTAGGCGTCGGCGCTATCGCCGACGACGAGGCCGCCCACCGGCGTGAAACCTTCAGGGATCTTCAGCGCTTGCTTCAGCGCGTCATCCTCGGCCAACGCCGCGATCGCACCCCAGATGTGGCAGGCGCCAAGGCCAAGCTCGACCGCCGCCAAGTTGAGATTTTCGATCACTGTCGCGGCATTGGAATAGCCTGAATTATCGCTGGCGTCCCCCTTGAGCTTGGTCGCCAAAACGATCAACATCGGCGCACCGTACAGCATTTTTTTTCGCGGCCAAACTGTTTGGCCGCGGCCGCATCGATTTGGGCGAGCAGCTCAGGCTTTTCCACCACGGTCATCACGATGGAATCGTACTGACCCATTGCGACCGGCGAGGCGTAGGCCGCCTTCAACAGCTGTGCTCGCTGGTCGTCCGTCACCGGCACCCCAGTGTAGGTCCGCACCGACTTGCGCCGCAGCAATGCTTTCATCGTATTCAATGCTATCAGCTCCTTTTCGAGATTATTGTAGCACTGATCGGGAAAACGCCTCCAAGGAGAAGTTCAGCCGACCCACTCGCTTTTGAGCTTTGACCAAACATTTTCATCATGAAAGCCGTCAAGTAGCCGTTCGTCCTGGCGCAGCGTCCCATCAAGGTGAAACGTCGCCTCCTTAGCAACGGCATTACTGGCTTGATTCTCAACGGCGGCGCGGATCACGATCTTGTTTAGCCCGTACTCGCTGAACCCTAGCGCACACATCCCCATAACGGCGCGGTGCATCACACCGCGGCCCCGGAACGGCTGACCCAACCAGTAACCGATATCGGCACTGCGATTGGGGTAAAAGCCGTTGAAGCTGATCATCCCGGCCGGCTGACCCGCAACGACCAACACCAAATTGGCCGAAGTCCCGGCCCCAAAATGCTGGTTGAATAAGGTCAGCGCGGCCTGTTCATCGGCTGGCGTTTGAGTGTCTTTGACCCATGGCAAGTAGCGTTCAAAGGTCGTCCGATCGGCTGCAATCAAGGTGTAAAGCGGACCAGCGTCCAGCGCCGGGCGCGGGATTGTCAGCTGAAGGTCGTCATCCACAACATAACTAAACATACATTTTTCCTCCGTATTGATCATGATTATCACCCTTTCGACCCTGTTTCACAATATCAGCCCTAGGCCCGAGACGGCCACCAGAACAGCTGTGGTAAGATTACTGCATCAGATAAAGTAGTCGGAGGCGAGTGAATGATTTCAAGCGACAGCATGCGCGGCTACAACGACGCCTTAATCCTGGCGGTGCTGGCGGCCGGCGACTCGTACGGCTACCAGCTTGAAAAGGCCATTCGCGATCGAACCGGCGGCGCGTACGTCATTCGTGAAACAACGCTGTATTCGACCCTGACGCGCCTGGTCAAGGCCGGCAGCATTGAGGCTTACGCCGGCGAGATTTCTTACGGCCGCCCGCGCACGTACTACCGGCTGACGGCGGCAGGAAAAAGGTTCTAGCCGCCAAACGCAAGGAATGGGCCCAGACCCAAGCAGTCGTGTCAAAATTTTTATCCGCGGAGGAATAGCTAATGGAAACCTTGAACACCTATCTGGCCGGACTGTTTGCCGGCGTTCCAGACACAGCGGCGACGCGCAAGGCCAAGGCCGACCTGCTCGATCTCATGACCGATCACTATCACGAGGAGCTGGCTCTGGGCAAAAGCGAGGCCGAAGCGGTCGGTGCGGCCATCACGGCAGTGGGCCCAATTGATGAGGTGCTCGCCGCACTGGACGTCGATCCGGTCGAAACGCAAAAGTCTCGCCAACGTACCGCTGACGACGCCATTGATGAGAAAAGCGCCGAACGCTACTGGCACGCTAATATTCGGTACGCACTATTACTCGGTGCTGGGGTGGCCTTTTGCATCTTGAGTATTGCCCTGGCCGCCGCGTTTGGCTCCAGGACTCAACCATTGCAGCGGTCATGTTTTTCCTCGCGCTTGGATTTGGGGTGGCTGCCATTATCACCAGCGCAATGGGGATCAAACCTGAACGCCAGCGCATTGCCCACCGGCCCCTATCGCCAGCAACAAAAAAATTGGCAAACGAGAAGCTGGAAAACTATCATCAGGCGTACTCCGTTGGCCTTATGGTGGGCATTCTGTGCTGTCTGTTCTCAGTGATTCCGCCCATCGTGATGAACGCAATCGCAAATGAAGATTTAGGCGCACCGCTAATGATCGGCATGATCGCCCTTGGGGTGTTTTATCTCGTGTATGTCCAGACCATCAGTAACGGCTACAAGCGTCTAGCCAACCGCCCCGTCGCCTAGCAGTTGAAATGTGCTAAGATAACAGCGACATTGTTACGCCGTTGGAGGTACGCATGGACACACTCAAAACTTATTTGGCCGACCTGTATCAGGATCTGCCGGACACACCGGCCAACCGCAAGGCCAAGGCCGAGCTCCTCGACGCCATGACCACGTTCTACAATCGCCAGCTCAAGCAGGGAAAAAGCGAGGACGCGGCGCTTGGTGCCACTATCAAGGCCACTGCCGGCATGAAGACCCGACTGGCTGAAGTCCACGCTGAAACAATCGCCAAACCCTTCGCGCGAGCCGAAGCAGTCACCCACCAGCACAAGTCGGCGCCTGCCGTAACTTTAAAGCAAGCCGAAACGTTCTGGCAGGCTGCTGGCACCCATGCCCTTTATTTGGCCGGTGGCGTCTTTCTCCTCATTGTCGGCAGCGGCTTCACCATCGTGGCTGACACTGAGAACGACTTCTCGATGATGGCTTTCTTCATTCCGGCCCTGCTGGGCATCGCCGCTCTCGTTACGGGCAGCAAAGCCTTCAAGGCTGTGCGCCGGCCGCTGCGGCATTTGCCCGTCACGGCGGCGGTCAATGAGCAGGCCAGCGCTCGGCGGGCCGCCTACCATCGCCGCTACGTCATCGGGCAATGGGTCGGCATCGTGAGCTTAGTCGCCGCCTTTTTCATCGTGTCGATCAATGACAGCGACAATGAAAGCACGTTTTTGATGGCGACGCTGATCGGTTTGGGCGTCTTCTGCTTAGTTTACGTCCACAGTATCGACCATCAGTATCGGCGGTTGGCCAAGCGCCGCGTGGTCGATTAAGCCAAGAAATAGCGGCATCCACTTTCGAGATGTGGGTGCCGCTTTTTTTGTGCTACGGAAAAAGCCGATCAACGATTGTTTGCGCCGGGGCGGTGCCGTTGACCATGCCGGCAATTTGCCCTGCCATCAGCGTGCCGTGCGCCACGTCGCCGGCGATGGCCTTGGCCAGGCTACCATCAAGCAGCGCATGCAGCTCGATGTTTGAAGCGCCCAGCGACTCGGCGACAAAGTACTGATCCGTGAGCGGATTTTTCAAGCAGCGCACCGCATCCCCCAGGGCCCGGCCAGTCACGACCGTTGAGGTGTCAGTAGCAGCCACCACCGCGGCCTTGTACGCCGCGCTGATCGGCGTCTCGTGCGCCGCCAGAAAGGCGGTACCGACCTGCACCCCGACTGCGCCCAGCGCCTGGGCCGCTTTGACCCCGGCCGCGTCGATGATGCCACCGGCGGCAAACACTGGCAGGTCGACGGCCGCCGTGACCTGCCGCACTAGGCTCATGGTCGTCTGGGTGCCGATGTGACCGCCAGACTCCATGCCTTCAGCGACCAACGCGTCTACCCCCAGCGCCGCCATTTTTTTCGCCACCTTCACCGATGGAATGACCGCGATGACCTTGGTGCCGACCGCGCGCAGCTCCTTCACGAAGCGCTTGGGCGTGCCAGCACTGGTGGTGACGACCGGTACCGGGTGATCGATCAGGTACGGCACGAGTTCGGCGATGTTGTCCTGCTGCAGCATCAGATTGACGGCAAACGGCTCATCGGTGTAGGTGTGCACACCGTCGATGGCCTTGGCCAGGCTGCTCACGTTCTTGTCGCTGGTCGTGAGCACGCCCAGTCCACCGGCATTGGCGACCGCCCCGACCAAGCATGCCTGGGAGATTCCCGCCAGTGCCCCTTGAATCAGTGGGAGCCGCGTTCCTAAAATCGTCGTCATCAAACCGCCTCCTGCAAGCTGCAACTAGCCGGCCCTAGTGGTAGCGACCGGCCGTTGCTTCTACTTTAGTCGATTTTAAATGAAAGCGCCACCATTTTTAGTAAAAGAAAACCGGACGCACGGCCCGGTTTAATTCTTTAATTCGAGGACTTGTCAGGCAGGTACGGCTTGACCAAATTGGCCAGCGCCTCGACGTTGCGCGTCTGCAGGTACACACGCCCGCGGCCGGTAAAGTGGTTGACCAGCCCTTCGCCGGTCGTGAAGCCAAAAGTGCCGCTGGCAATTTCGATGCTGTAATCGAGGCTGGATTCCCAGGCGACGACATGATTGTTGTCGATCACGTAATCGTGACTCCCGTCCAGATCCACCGGGAGCAGGTCACCGTATGCCGACACCAGCATGGTGCCAGTGCCGGTGGTTTCCATGATGAAGAACCCGCCGGTGCCGCCCAGCAGCGCCCGGCCGGCTTTTTGCCGAATCATCGAATACCCGGCCGTCGTGTCCATCGCCAGAAATGCGCCGGTATTCAGGCGCCACTGGTGCGTGCCATCCAGCGTCAGTTCTTGAATCACCCCTGGGTTGCCCGGGGCGATTGCCAGTTCTGCACCGCTAGCCTGCGCGGTCGCCGTTGTAATAAAAAAAACGACTCGCCGGATGTCATGCTGCGGCCCAGCGCCGAGAGCATCCCGCCCAGCCCGCTTTTGCCGTTGCTGTTCATATGGCCTTCCAGTGTCACCCCGTCGTTATGGTAAATCATTGACCCAGCCTCGATCTGCGCGCTATCCCCGCGGTCAAGGTGCAGCAGGGCAATGGGAAAAGGCACATTGCCTTTCAGTTCATAATTCATTTTTCTTCACCTCCGTTGAATTGTATTTTACGCCATTGGGCAAGCGCTTTCGACCCAGACGCAGGCGCGTGTTATGATAATCATGCAATCAGTGAGGAGGCGCTGCATGAAGACGACGAAACTCAACGGGAGCACGACCTTGGCCTTGGGCATCGGGACCTGGGAGCTTGGCGAAGGCGACGCTTCGCGAAGTGCGCGCGAGGTGGCCGCGATTCGCGCGGGCCTGGACGCCGGGCTCACGCTGATCGACACGGCCGAAATGTACGGCGAAGGCGCGGCGGAGACCCTGGTGGGCCAGGCCATTGCCCCGTACGACCGCAGCGCGCTGTACTTGGTGTCCAAGTTTTATCCCTGGCACGCGACCGCCGTGCAAATGCGCCAGTCGCTTGAGGCCAGCCTGCAGCGCCTGGGTACCGATTACCTGGATCTGTACCTGCTGCACTGGCCGGGCCAAACCCCGCTGGCCGAAACGCTGGCCGGCCTGGCCGACCTGAAAAAGGCTGGGCTGATCCGTGCATACGGCCTGTCCAATTTTGACCAGCCGGCGCTGAAGGAAGCGCGCGCCCTGCCAGGCGGTCAGGCCATCGCCGCCAACGAGGTCTTGTATAACGTCGAGGCCCGCGGCATCGAGTTTGACCTGATTCCGTACCAGGCGAAAATCGGTATGCCGCTGCTGGGTTACTCGCCGTTCGGGTCCGGCAACGGGCAGCAGATTTCGATCTCCGCCTCAATCAAGCAGCTGGCGCACAGCATGCACCTATCCCGTGCACCAAGTGCTGCTGGCCTGGGCGGGGCGCGGGAGCGTGATCCCGCTGGTCAAAACCGGCAGCGCTGCACACATGCAGGCCAACTTGGGCGCGCTGGACGTAACCCTCACTGAAGAGCAGCTGGCAATCATCGACGCGAATTTCCCGGCGCCGACGCGCAAAGTCCCCTTACAATCCATTTAACATTTAAAAAAAGGAGTGATCAATATGACCAAAGTATTTGTTGCGGGTGCCAACGGCCAAGTGGGCCGCTTGGTAATTGAAACGCTGCTGACCAATGACTGCGAGGCCGTGGGCGGCTACCGCGACCCGGTTTCGCAGGCACGCGGCGACACAACGCAGTTTCACGCCGTGCATTTTGACTTGACCGACCCGGTCAGCACCCTGGCGCAGGCGATGGCGGGCTGCGACGCGATCATTTTTGCCGCCGGCTCCGGTGGCAAGAACCTGCTGGAAGTCGACTTGGACGGCGCGGCCAAAACCATGATGGCCGCACAGCAGGCCGGCATCACTCGCTTCATTCACCTCAGCGCGCTGAACGTGCAGGACCGCATCTTCTGGCCGAAGTCTGGCATCAACGATTACTACATCGCCAAATATTACGCCGACGAGTGGCTCAAGACCCGCACCAGTTTGGACTGGGTGATCGTCGAGCCGACCGCGCTGACCAATGACGACGGCACCGGCAAAATCACCCTGAAACCGCAGGGCCAGTCGCAGATCTCCCGGCAGGATGTTGCCACCGTCCTGGTCGAGGCCGTTAATTCCGACCTGCACCGGCAGGAACTGGAAATTGCCAGCGGCGATGTACCAATCGCCCAGGCGTTTTAAAAAATAGTTGCGTTCGGCTAATCACCCGCGGTATAGTGAAGCCAACAAATTTACGAAGAAGGTGTCGCCATTGAAGTAAGCCATTGATGAAACGTCGAAGCCCTGAAGCACGGGCGCAGTCTCGACTTTTCGCAATGGCAAACTTCTGGTGACACCAAGTGAGGCGACTCGCTTGGCCAGCCCATTTGGACTGGCTTTTTGCTTGCCCAAAAGGCCATTTACTGCGCGAACTTCAGGCCCGTCCTTTAGAAAGGATGAGCGCCTCATGGCAACTATTACCCTGTCCCATCTCTCGTTTGGCTACGACGGCCAAACCGAATTATTTCACGATGTCTCGTTCGACCTGGATCTGTCCTGGCACCTCGGGCTGGTCGGGCGCAACGGCCGCGGCAAAACGACCCTGCTGGAGCTGATGCAAGGCCAACACGAGCACAAAGGCAAAATCAGCGTGCCCACTTCGCTGCGGTATTTTCCCCAGACCATCAAAGACGAGACTCAACTGACCCTCTACGCGATGCAGGAAGCAAGCGACGCCGAGCAGTGGCAGCTCGAGCGCGAACTGAACCTGATGCACGCCGACCCGGACATTCTCTGGCGGCCGTTCAACCTGCTGTCCGGCGGCGAGCAGACCAAGGTGCGCCTGGCCCTGCTGTTCGCCGAGGACAGCGGCTTCGCCTTGATCGACGAACCCACCAATCATCTCGATGCCGCCAGCCGTACCCTGATTGCCGACTACCTGCGGCACAAGCCTGGCTTCATCGTCATCAGCCATGACCGTACCTTTTTGGATGCGATCACCGACCACACCCTGGCCATCGACAAGCAGGCCATCACTTTGTACGCCGGCAACTACAGCGTGTACGCGGCCGAGCGCGAGCGCCAGAACGCGTTTGAGCGAACTGAAAACGCCAAGCTCAAGCGCGACATCGGCCGCCTCAAGCAGTCCTCGCGCGACAAGCACGACTGGTCGCTCAGCCGCGAAGGCGACATTCACGGCGACCCGCACGTCAAGGGCAGCGGCGGCACCGGCCATGCCGGTTTCGTCACCGCCCGCGCCGCCCGTCTGATGAAAAAGTCCAAGGTGCTCGAACACCGCATGGATAAGGAAATCGAAGGCAAGTCCCAGCTGCTCAAAAACGTCGAGGACGTGCCCGAGCTGACCATCAACACCATCCCCGATCATCATGAGATTTACGTGCACGTGGCGGACTTCACCTTAAGCTATGATGGTCAGCCGCTGTTTGCCCCGCTCACGTTCGACGTGCGCCGCGGCGAGCGCGTGGCGCTGGCCGGCCCCAACGGCATCGGCAAATCCTCGCTGCTTCATGCGCTGCTAGGCACATTTACTGGCACGACGACCGGCACGCTGGCCTACCCGCCCAGCCTGACCTTCAGCCTCAGCCGCCAGCTGTATGCAGATAACACAGGCACTATCGCCGACTTTGCAGCCGCCCACCACCTGAACTACCAGGATCTGCTCAACAATTTGAAAAAACTGGGCCTGGAGCGCTTGGCCTTCACCACGCCGATTGAACGTCTCAGCGCCGGTCAGCAAAAGAAAGTCGAACTCGCCAAGTCGCTGGTCACCCCGGCCAACCTGCTGGTGTGGGACGAACCGCTCAACTATCTGGACCTGTACAATCAGGACCAGCTGGCCACGAGCATTCTCAAGTCGCAGCCCACCATGCTGTTTGTCGAGCACGACCGGGCGTTCATTAACCGGATTGCCACTAAAGTAATCACCCTCACGCCGAGTCAGGCCTAGTCGCCCGCTCGGCATTTTGCCGGCCAAAAGGTTAAGAATTTATCGATTATCAATAAATGATTATCGATAATCGACAAAGTCATGCTACGCTGAAGCCATCAACTTGACGGGCAAGCCCGTCGCTTTTTGGAGGAAACATGATGAAAATTCGGATTTGGCTTCTTAAGCTCCTACTGATTGCAAGCGTCATCGCAATCGGGGCCTTCGGAATCGGGCTGATTCCGAGCTTTCCGGGCGTAATGGTTCGCGACTACCAGTGGCCGGTGGCGGCCTGGGCCTTCACGCTGGGCGCGGCGGTCGCGGTGGTCAGCTACTGGCTCGCCGCCTTCATCGCTTGGCACCTTTTGGACTGCATCACCGCCAATGCCGCGTTCACCCAGCGCGCCGTGACCCTGATCATCCGCCTGAAGTGGGCCGTTGGGGCAATGGCGCTGGGCCTTTTGGTCTGCCTGCCGCAGTGGTACCGCATGGCCGACCACGATGATGCCCCTGGGGTAATGGTGATTGGGCTCGGCTTTTTTTGCCATTCCGGCCATTGTCTGGCTGTTCCTGGCGATCCTGCAGCAGCTGTGGACCACGGCGCTGGCCTACAAAACCGAAAACGACATGACGGTGTGAGGAGGCCAGCGATGATCGAAATCAATTTGGACCTGATGCTCAAAAAAAACGCGACCTGACCCTGACTGAGCTGGCCGAGCAGGTCGGCATCACCTTAGCTAACCTGTCGATCCTGAAAACCGGCAAGGCCAAGGCAGTCCGTTTTTCGACGCTAGCCAAGCTGTGCGAGGTGCTCGACTGCCAGCCCGGCGACCTGCTGGCTTACCAACCGAATCACCAGTGACAGCAAAAGGGTTCGCGAAAAAAAATTCGCGAACCCTTTTTTGAACTGATCAGAAATAGTCGTTGAATTCTGGCGTGGCCTGCTGAAGTGCTTGGTCTAAGCGCACGGCAGCGGCCAAACCGCCAGTGCCCTGGCCGCTCATCAGGAGCGCATGCAGTGAGGTGGCGCCCATGAGCGCTTGGTCAGCTGCTGGATGGTAAAGGTCAGCTCTGGTGCAGCGTTGGCGTCTTTTTCCGCAGTGGTCTGACCCGCCGTGCGGCTCAGCTGCCAGACCCCGGCGTTGACCGGCAGGACCGGATCTTCGACTGCAATGGTCACCGGCGCAAAATCCTGCGTGAACGGATAACGGTTCAGAAAGTCCTGCAGGTCCACGATGCGCGCCATCATGTAAGGGGTGACGACCGCTGACACGGCGTACGGCTCCTGGATCCAATCACCGGCGTACTGGCTATGCGGGGATTCGTAACGCAACTTCTGAAACGTGTTCCCATGCTTGAGCAAAAACGCCATCAGCTGCTCAAAAGCGGCCGGCGTGTTCGCCAGCAGCTTGTGCACGGTCATCTCCGCGCCGCTGCGTTCGTACACCGCGTAGCCCTGCGCCTGGCCATCTTCGCCGAAGTACACGCCGGCATCCCAGCGGTTCTTCAGCGTCAGGTAATCCCACCACCAGTCCTCGCGCATCATGCCGCCGGGCAGGTTCTGGGCCTTTTTGGCATAAAGCGGCTTGATGCTCAGCAGCGCCGCGGCGAACGACATGCGCTCGACGCGGCCGCCTTGGTGCTGCGGGTGGTACGCCGGCACGTGATCATGCGCAATCGTGTACGTGATGTGGTTGAAGACTTGCTCATAGCCGAAGCGACGGTAGTACCGGTAGGAAAACGGCGCCAGGTACGACAGGGTCACGTTGCGGTCGTACATCTCCTGCAGCGCCGCCTTCAGCAGCGTCCCAGCGCCACCGTGGCCAGAGTCCTCCGGCGCAGACATTACGTCGCCGATGCCGTTCATTTTGTAAGCCACCCCGTGAAAATTAACGGTAAATGGCAGACTGTAAAGCCCCGAGGTCAGCTGCTGGCCATTTTTTTAGGCCGTAGATCCAGCCGTGGGCGTACCGCGCGTTGAAGAAACGCCGCCGCGCCTCACTGTCCTGGCCGTTGAACGCGTATAGGTAAAGCTGGTAGAACCGCTCGCGGTCCGCCGGGTCGGTCAATCGATACTCAGATGCCATGATGGTCCCTCTTTCAGTTTATGTTTAACTCTATTGTAACCAAGAACGCCCGGTTCGCGAGTATACGCGAGCCGGACGTGTCTGTGTTAAGCCTCAGCTTTCGCCTCATCAGCAGGCTTGTTTTCGGCTGCAATCATCTGTTTCTCCGCAGTCTTGAAGAACGGGTAGTAGCAGGCAGTCGCGATGACCAGCTCGACGGCTGACCACACCGCGGCCCGCCAGTCCCAGTTGGTGGCCATCAGCGGCCCGATGATTGGCGGCATCGTCCATGGCACCATCGCAGACGGTGCAGAGACCCAGCCGATGCTCATCAAAATGAACGTCCCGGTCGCCAGAATTAATGGTACCCCGATGAACGGGATCATCGTGATCGGGTTCATGACCAGCGGGAACCCGAAGATGACAGGTTCGTTGATTTCAAACAGCGCACTTGGAAACGCGACGCGCCCCAGTTCCTTGTACGTCTTGGATTTGGAAAACAGCATCAGGATGACCAGCGTGATCGTGGCGCCGGTGCCGCCGACGTTGACGAACAGGCTGGAAAAGCCCATTGCGGTGTTGAACGGCAGCGGTTGGTGATGCGCCAGCGCTGTGGCGTTAGCGGTCAGGAACTGCAGGAAGATCGGGTCGGAAATGCCCTGCAGGGTCATGTCGCCGTGGATCCCGCAGACCCACAGCAGCGAAACCAGCAGCGTGTAGACCAGGATCCCAGGCAGTGTGTTCATCGCAAACAGCAACGGGTGGAAGATGGCCTGGACGACCTTGTTGATGTCGATCCCAAGCGGCATGCGCACTGTCCAGAACAGCAGCAGGATCACAAACCCAGGCAGCAGTGCGACGAATGAATTGGAAACCGCAGCCGGCACACCGGCGGGCAGCTTGATGACAATGTTGCGACTTTCAAAAAAGTGAAAAATCAAAACAGAGACAAACGCGGTAATAATGGCAGTAAACAAACCGGATGACGAGAAGTTGGCGGTATCAAGCGTGTACTTGTCGTTAAACGACAGCACGATGAACGCATGGTGCCCAACCCGGCCGCAGAAATGGCGTCAACGTCCAGCGCCTTGGCCAGTTGAAAGCTGATACCGATCACGGCAAGCAGCGAAATGATCCCAAATGACGCGTTTGTTGCCACGCCCATCATGTTGACATAGGGCTTGATGAAACGAGTCCAGGCCGGGATCGGAATGTTGGCCAGGATCATGAAGACAGAACCGGAAATGATCGCCGGCAGGGTCAGCACCAGGCCGTTACGAATCGAGACTAGGTACTTGTTGTTCCCAACCTTGGCCATCGGTGGCATGATCGTGTTTTGCAGCCAGTCCATAAACTTCTGCATAGAAATCTCCTCCTTTTGTGCGCTTTGCGGAGTGGTCTAGGCTGTTAGAAAATTCTCTCCCGGAGGATTTCGTAAAACGCTTTCTCAATACGTTAAATATCATAGCGGTATAGTCCGCATTAGTCAACACTTGTGCCTACCCATTTTTATCGTACCAATCCATTCGATTGTGGCCTATACCTTTCACAAGTTGCAAACTGTCCGGTAAACCAATTACTTCAAAAAGTTTTTAACCGCCCGTCCCCACCAGCGATTATGTCACCTTGACCCCTACCGTGTCATGGATTGGTACCCGAACAAGGGGGACAAAAAAAACGAGGCCCTCGCCTCGCTTCTTAACGCTTATTCACTTGACTTCAGTGCCCCTACCATGTCGATGCGCTGCAGTCGCTTGTGGGTGACCAGCATCACGATGCCGGTGAACGCCGCCATCAGCAGCGTCGACCAAACATAGCTCAGCGGGTTGATCACCACTGGGAAGATGACCTGCGTGGTCTCGGCCTGATGCAGGACGTAGGCCAGTAAGCCGTAGCCAACACCGTAGCCGAAGAGAATGCCGACAATGGTCATGACGATGTTTTCCCGCACGATGTACATCGTGACTTCGCGGTCGTAGAAGCCCAGGACCTTGATGGTCGACAGCTCGCGGATCCGCTCAGACACGTTGATGTTCGTCAGGTTGTACAGGACCACGAACGACAGCACCCCGGACAGCAGAATGAAAATCAGGACCACGGGATTCAGCGTTGCACCCATGTTACCGATCGACTTAGTCTCGTCGGCCTTGAAGCTCGTGCCCAGCGCCGCGCCGCGTTTAAGCAGCTGGTGCGCCAGGTCATTGCGCTGGCTGCCGGACATCGGTTTCAGCTTCAGGAGCAGTGCGTTTTTCGCTGGCTTCCGGCCGAAGGTCCTGGCGTACGCCCCCGGCTCATGTACGCAAACACGCCGATGTAGTTGGTGGTGATACCGCTGACCTTGACCTTCTTGGCCGGCTTGCCGGTGCGAGTGAAGGTGATGGTGTCACCCTTTTTCACGTTCAGCTGGTTGGCGATCTTCTGCGCGATCACGATGCGTGGGTCGGCAACTTGTAAGTGTCGCCATATTGGCTGAGCGAGATGAACTGGCCGAACTTAGCCGGACGCGCCGGCGTGTACAAGTTGATGTCCGCGATTTGCTGACCATGCGCTTTCGCCTTGCCCGTGTCGGCAGTCACGACCTGGTGCGCCTGGTACTTGCCGGAATCTTTGACGAGGCGCAGCGCCTCGGCCTGTTTGCTGGGACGAGCCAGCGCCACCGTCGCGTCATAGTGGAAGACCTCGTCGTACTGGTGAGCCGCGGTGGTCCCAATCGAATCGCGCAGCCCAAAGCCGGTCAAAAGCAGACCGGTGCCCCCGGCAATACCGACGATGGTCATGATCATGCGACTCTTGTAGCGAAACAGGTTCCGGTAAGAGACCTTCTGGTTGAACGACAGGTGGCGCCACAGCGGTTTAATGCGCTCCAGTAGGATCCGCTTGGCGGACTTAGGGGCAGCCGGCCGCATCAGCTCTGCCGGCCGCTCGCGCAGTTCCCGCCGCGTGACCAGCCACGCCGCCCCGACCGTCGCCAGCAGCGAAAAGCCAATGGCCATTGCAAAACTGCCCCACATCAGGGGAATCGTTGGCGTCAGCGGAATCACCATGTCGTACAGCGACACGATGAACCGTGGCAGGGTCAAATTACCGGCCACGCTGCCGACGATGGTCCCCAGCAGCCCGGCCATCAGGGCGTACATAATGTAGTTGCGCGCGATGGCCCACTTGCCATAACCCAGGGCCTTGAAGGTCCCAATTTGACCGCGCGCCTCTTCGACCATCCGCGTGATGGTCGTGAACGTGATCAACGCGGCAATCAGGAAGAAGAACCACGGGAAGACGTTGGCAATCGCCGCGATGCGATCCGCACTGTCGCCGAAGGACGCAAAACCGGGCAAGTCCGCCCGCGTTTGCCACGTGTAGCTGGTGTTGATGGCCGATGTCGCCTTTTTCTTGGCGGCATCCAGTTTTTGCTGGGCCGCATCAATCTGCTGGGTCTGTGCCGTCAGTTCTGGCGTAGTCGTCATCGCGCCTTGTGAGGCGGCCTTGACCTGCGCGCTGGCCGCAGTCAGCTGCTTTTTCGCGTCATCCAACTTGGCCTGCTCGGTGGCGATGGGTTTCATCGCTGCAGCCAGCAATTCCGCATTGCGGGCCTTGGCGCGCGGCTTGAAGACTCGCTTCAGCGTGGCCACTTTAGCCGCCACGTCATCCTTGTAGGCCTTGCTGTAACTGCTTTCGCCTTGGAGAGTCGCGAACCGCACGGACAGCAGCGTGGCCACGTCCAGATTCATCTGCTTGGGCTGCACGTACGCAAAAAAGCGCACCGTCCCGTCGCCGACATTGGTGGACCCGCGCTCGTTGTTGTCAACGTACCGCGGTGAATCCGCAAAGCCAACAATTTTAAAAGCGCGGCGTGTCAGGTCGGCGTCCTTGCTGAAGCGAAAAGTCTGACCCAGGCGATAGTGGTACTCGGTTTTCGCGCGGGTGTCGAGCAGCACTTCGTCAGCGGCTCTGGGCAGGCGGCCGGCGGTCAGGGTCAGCCGGTCCTGCTTGGCCGCTTTCCTGTAGCCATACAAGGCGATGGCCAGGTCGCCCTTGCCCCCGGTGACGTACTTGAAGCGGGTCAGTTCAGCCTTGGCGCCGCTCACCTGCTCGGCTGTTTTCACGTCCTGCTTGGTGAGCCCAGTGGTCGACAGGAGCTGCACGTCGGCCAGGTGCGCGGTTTTGACAGTGTGGTCCATGGAATCTTCCAGCCCCGGTCCGGCGGCGCGCACACCGACAAAGGTCAGCGTCCCCAGCAGGATGATCAGCACGATGGCGATGAAGCGCCCCTTGTTGGCGCCAATCTCACGCCACATGTTCTTCCGCATTGGCTTCATCATGCCGCCCCCTACCACTCGATGTCCGCGATGGGCAGCGGCTTGTCGTTATCGGTGACCGAGCGCACTTTGGCGTCGTTCAGCCGGATCACGCGGTCGGCCATTTGAGCCAGGGCCGAGTTGTGCGTGATGATCAGGACCGTCGTGCCGTCCTTGCGCGAGGCATCCTGCAAAAGCTGCAGGACCTGCTTGCCGGTTTCGTAATCCAGCGCCCCGGTCGGCTCGTCGCACAGCAAGAGCTTGGGATTCTTCGCCAGCGCGCGGGCAATGGCGACGCGCTGCTGCTCCCCGCCGGACAGCTGGGAGGGAAAATTGTCGATCCGGTCCGCCAGGCCAACCGCCTTGAGCGTCGCCTCGGCATCACGCGCGTCGTCAACAATCGAGTTGGCCAACTCCACGTTTTCCTTGGTGGTGAGGTTCGGGATCAGGTTGTAAAACTGGAAGACAAACCCGACGTTGTGTCGCCGAAACTCGGTCAGCTGCTTGTCGTTGAAGCGGGCAATGTCCACGCCGTCGATAATGACCTGGCCCGAGGTGGGCACGTCCATGCCGCCTAAAATGTTCAGCACGGTCGACTTGCCGGCCCCAGACGGCCCCAGAATCACCGTTAGCTGGCCCTTTTCACAGTTAAAAGAGACGTCGTTGTTGGCGATGATCTCAGTTTCTCCCATTTGATACTTTTTAAATTCGTTGCGGACTTCGATGTATGCCAAAATTGCCCTCCATTAATCCAACAGTGTGTTGATATAATGCTATTATGCAGGTATGCTCGAATCAGTTCAACCGACAACTCCAGCGGATGCTGTCATTAATTAAACAAATCACGCCAAACTGTTTGAAAGAAGGAAACCCAATGGTCGGCACCAAGAATAATCGACGCGCCCAAGCCACCGAACGGCAGCTGAAAGATGCCATGCTGGCGCTGCTGGCTGAAATGCCGCTGCAAAAAAAATCAGTGTCGCCGCGCTGTGTCGGGAGGCAGACATCAACCGCGGCACCTTTTACACACACTACCAGGACACGCAGGCGTTGTTCAACGCCATTGAACTGGACCTCGTTGACCAAGTTGGCGCCTTGGTCAACCGTCCGCGCACCGACATGGCTGCCTGGCTGACGCCGATCCTCACGCTGGTCCGCGAAAATGCCGCCGCCACCGAGATCATCATCCGCAACCTGACTGCCAGCCCATTGCTGCTTGCCGTGCTCAACCCGCTGCGTGAGGAATCCCTGGCTCGCTATCGCAAGTGGTATCACGAAACCGACCCTGCCCTGCTGGAATACTACTTCACGTTCTATCTGAACGGCGCCGTGCAGGTAATTACTAGCTGGCTAAAAAGTGGTGCGCGCGAATCCCCGGCCGCGATTGCGAAGGTGATCGTGCGCGCGGCGCTGCGCGATGAGCCGTTTGGATAGGTGGATGAGTTGGCTCTGCTTTTCAAGCGACAAGGCTCCAACGCCGCTCTCTAGCAAACCCGCTCCGCGGCTTTGCGTCGAGTGGCAGACTGTAAACGGCAAAGCCGTTAACAGTCTGCGCAAAAAAAGCACCCACCCGGCAAAAGTCGATGAGTGCTTTCCCAACGCTGTAGATTACAGCTTTGTAACGTTAGCAGCTTGTGGGCCGCGGTCGCTTTGTTCTACTTCGAAGCTAACAGCTTGGCCTTCGTCAAGCGTCTTGTAGCCGTCGCCTTGGATGGCGGAGAAGTGAACGAATACGTCCTTGCCGTCTTCACCAGTGATGAAGCCGTAACCCTTATCAGCGTTGAACCATTTAACAGTACCCTGTTGCATAATGTGTGAATCTCCTTCATTAATACATAAGTGACAAAACAACTTGGTAATCGCTGAAAGAAATCCATTATGCTAGCACAACTGTTTCAGTTCATCAATTACTTGAACCTAGTATAACACGGACCGCCAAGAAAAACTAATTAAATGTCCACGCAAACGAAAAGATTCGCGTTACAATCAAAAGCAGCGCCATTACTTAGCAGAAAGCAGGTCCTTTTTTTGAACGACATTAAACCTCTTACGATCAAGCCAAATCTCTTTCACCTGTTCTTCCAGTTGCTGGTCGGCTTCGCGCTGGTCTTCGCGGCCGGCGTCATTGTGACTCGCCAGGGCGCCGTCATCGGCGGCGCGACCGGCCAAACCGTCATGATCATCGGCTGGGCGATCCTCGCTGTCGGTATCGCGTACTTCATTGTCCAGCTGCTATCCGGCCTCAGCCACCCCAGTCTGATTTTTGACCACCAGGGCATCACCGACAACACCGCCGTCTTCGCGTGGCGCGGCAATTACCTGCCCTGGGAAAATGTTTCTGGCATGGCCGTAATTCACTCGACCCTGATCCTGAAGGTGAAAAATCCGCCCCGTCAGCGCCGCAACGCGTTAATGAAGCAGATGAGCCGTGAGTTCGACGCCAACTACACGATCGACGTCAACCTCATTTCAACGGAAGACCTCGAGGCCATCCGGACCATCGCCAAACAACTGGATAAGAAAACCGGCGTCTGGCAGCACCTGGGTGAAGACGCCTAACTCAACCCCCGACCGTCTGCGATTATGCAGGCGGTTTTTTCAGCCTATTTAAAAGGCGTCTGCACGAGTGCAGACGCCTCTCACCGAGAAAATTAACTCTACCAGCCCTGGGCCAGCATGGCCTCGGCGACCTTGGTGAAGCCGGCAATGTTGGCACCGGCGTCGTAATCTTCACCCAAGTCGTATTCTTTGGCCGCCGCCACGGACTTTTGGAAAATGTTGACCATAATGTCCTTAAGCTCGCCGTCGACCGTGGCAAAGCTGTCGGCCTGGCGCCGCGAATTCTGGCTCATTTCCAGCTCGGACACCGCAACGCCGCCTGCATTAGCCGCCTTGGCCGGGCCGAACAGCAAACCGGCCTTCTGGTACTCGGCGATGGCCTCAGGGGTGCTTGGCATGTTCGCGCCTTCGGCCACTGCAATTGCGCCCGCTTTGACGATCCGGGCGGCCTGCTCGCCGTTGATCTCATTTTGCGTCGCGCACGGCAGCGCAATGTCGTACTGAAGCCCTTCGGCATCCCACAGTGACCCTTCGTGGTACGTCGCACCGGACACCGCGTTGGCGTAGTCGCTCATGCGCCCGCGCTTGACCTCCTTGACCTTCTTCAGGGTTGGCAGGTCGATGCCCGCGTCTTGGATCACGTAGCCAGTGGAATCAGAGGCAGAAATCACGGTCGCCCCGAGTTCCTGGGCCTTTTGAATCGCGTAAATGGCGACGTTGCCGGCACCGGACACCACGATGCGCTTGCCGGCCAGCGTCTGGTCGTTGTGCTTCAGCATTTCGTCGAGGTAGTACAGCAGACCGAACCCGGTCGCCTCAGTGCGGGCCAGCGAGCCGCCGTAGCTCAGCCCCTTACCAGTCAACACGCCGCGGTCGGACTCGCGCAGGCGCTTGTACATCCCGTAAAGGTAGCCGATCTCGCGGCCGCCAACGCCAATGTCACCAGCCGGCACGTCCAAGTCCGGACCGATGTACTTCTGCAGCTCGATCATGAAACTCTGGCAAAAGCGCATGATCTCGGCGTCGGATTTGCCCTTGGGGTCAAAATCCGAACCGCCCTTGGCCCCGCCGATCGGCAAGCCCGTCAGCGAATTCTTGAACACCTGCTCGAACCCGAGAAACTTAATGATGGACAGGTTGACCGACGGGTGCAACCGCAAACCGCCCTTGTACGGCCCGATAGCGGAGTTGAACTGGACCCGAAAGCCGCGATTGACCTGCATGTGCCCTTCGTCGTCCTGCCAGGCGACTTGGAACTGAACCGCCCGCTCGGGCTCGGTCAGGCGTTCCAGAATGCTGGCCGCGATGTACTCCGGGTGTTTTTCGAACACCGGCGTGACCGCGTCGAGAAAACTGAATACCGCCTCTTGGAACTCGGCTGATTCGGATCACGCTTTTGAATGGTCTGCTTAACTGCTTCAATGTATGCCGTTGCTTGACTCATCGTATCACCTATCCTTTGTTAGATTGCTCAAAGTTTACCATATTCAGCCCGCGATAGTGAAACCGAACCCAAAAATGTTGGGTAAGTCCTAAGCACAGCAAAAAAACCGCTGCACACGGTTGTTCAGCGGTTTGATGAAACGATCAGTTTTCCTGCGGGACCGCATCGGTGACTTCCTCGTCCTCGTCGCCCTGGCGATCCGCCGCGTGAACGGCGGCCTTCATATCGACCGGATGCCCACTTTTGCGGGCGTCGGCGTATTCAGCAGTCGCGGTGAACAGAAGATCCGAAGCTGAATTGACCGCCGTCTCGACAGAATCCTGAATGACCCCGATGATAAACCCGATTCCGACCACTTGCATCGCGATGTCATTGTTGATGCCAAACAGCGACGCGGCCATCGGAATGATCAATAACGATCCACCGGCAATGCCGGACGCGCCAGTGGCGGCCAGTGCCGTCAGCAGGCAAAGCAGGAAAGCCAGTGGGAACGAGACGTGAATGCCCAGCGTCGTGCAGGCGGCAAGGGTCATGACTGAGACCGTGATCGCCGCCCCACCACTGTTGGCGGAGCCGCCGAGTGGGATCGACACAGAGTAGGACGCCTTGTTTAACCCTAGGTCCTCGCAGGCCTGCAGGTTAATGGGAATGTTGACGGCTGAACTGCGGGTGAAGAATGCCGGAATACCGGAGCGCTTCAGCGTCCACAGCGTCAGCGGATACGGGTTCTGATGCGTCAGGCCGAACACCATCAGCGGGTAAACGACCAAATAAACAAAGGCCATCGTCCCGACCAGCAAAAGGACCAGCTGGCCGTACCGCGCGACGCCAGCAAAACCGGTTTCGCTGATCGTCGTGTAAATCAGACCGGCGATCCCGAACGGCGCAAATTGGATGACCGTCTGGGCCACGCCGGTGATGGCGCCGGAAATTTCCCTGATCACCGTCTGTGTCTGCTTGGAGGTCAGCCGCAGCGCAAAACCGATCATGAGCGCCCAGAACAAGATCGACAGGTAATTGGCGTTCACGATTGCGGCCAGCGGGTTCCCCACCGCGTTCGTCAGCAGGTCAGACAGGACTTTGCCCAAACTTTTGGGGGCAGCGGCCGCCGCGACGTGCGCTGCTTTGGGCAAAACCAGGTGAACTGGGAACAGGTAGGACGCGCCGACCGCCGCGAATGCCGAAAGCAGGGTCGCACTCAGGTACAAGACGATGACCGTCCCGAAGTGATTCGTGCTGCCGGACTTGTACCCGGACACCGCCGACATGATCAAAAAGAAGACCATGACCGGCGCGATTCCTTTCAAAGCACCGACAAAAAGCTGGCCCAATATGCCAATCGCCGTCCACGAAGGAACCAGCCAGGCCAGCAGCGACCCCACTGCCAACCCAATAATGATACGAATGATCAATGAAACCGATTTGTATTTGGCATACATAAGCCTCGCCCCTAACCGAATTAATAACCTGTATTGTACTCGTACTGTAAACGACTGTCCAGCGATTAGAGACATAAAGTTATTAATTCGGGGATTTAGTACTTGTAAGTAGCGGTGCTGAAGGTTGATTTATCAGCATAGGTAGCGGTTTCTATTCAGGAGCGCTATTCTTAAGGGGAAACTTTTTTTGAAAGGCGGGACAAGTATGATTTTAGGTTCAATCGAAGCAGGCGGCACCAAATTTGTCTGTGCGACCGGCACGGCAGATGGCAAGGTAGACAAGCAGGTCCGCATCCCCACGGGCACGCCGGATGAAACCATTCCGGCAGTGATCAAGTTCTTCCAGGATAACCCGGTGGACGCCATTGGGATCGGGACGTTCGGTCCAGCGGACATCGATCCGGCCAGTCCGACATACGGCTACATCACCTCGACGCCCAAGCCCGGCTGGCGCGACTACAATTTTCTCGGCGCGATGAAGGCCGCGATCGATGTTCCTTACGCCTTCACTACCGACGTCAACGAAGCCGGTTACGCAGAGTGGCGGGCTGGCGCCGGCAAGGGCCACAAGAACATGCTGTACTGGACTGTCGGCACCGGCATCGGCGCCGGCTACGTCCACGACGGCAAGCTGCTGCAAGGCTTCTCCAACCCGGAGATGGGCCACATCATGATGCCGCAGCTGCCTGGTGATACCTACAAGGGCCGCTGTCCATATCACGCCAACCACTGCCTGGAAGGCCTGGCTGCCGGTCCCGCAGTTGAGGAACGCGCCGGCAAAAAAAGGCACCGAGCTGGCCCCTGACGATCCGGCCTGGGACCTGGAAGCCGACTACCTCTCGATTGCCTGCGTCAACGCTGCTATGATGCTGTCGCCCGACATCATCGTCTTCGGCGGCGGCATCATGCACCAGAAACAACTGCTGCCAAAGATTCGCGCCAAGTTTGCCGAGCACAACAACGGCTATGTCGCGACGCCTGACTTGGACGATTACATCGTCCGCATCGGCCTGAACGACGAGGCCGGCGTGATGGGCGGGTTCTTCCTGGCCGCCGACGCGCTGAAATAGTCAAAAACGAGCGGCTCACGGTGAAATTTCCAGTGAGTCGCTCGTTTTATTTTGCCTGACGGTCTTTCTCATCACGCCACCAAGCCCAGATCACCAACGGCGTGAACAGCCCAGACACAGCCAACTCCATCCAGAAATCACTATTAAGCCCATGCGAGAAGTACTGCCAACCCAGCAAGGCTGACATCACGATGATTATCAGTAAGCTCCGTTTGACCCACCCCGTTTGCTTGTGATGAATCATGTCAAAATATCGTTTTTTGACTGCCGGCAGTACCGTGATATTGGCTAACAACATCACGGCAATCAGCAGACCGCCAAGCGGTGTCGTTTTGACCCCGTTCCAGCCAACCAAACTGGCTGCCAAAAAGAAGGTCAAAATCACGTCGATCAGTAGCGATGCGCGATACACCTTCCGCGCGTTTTTTAACAATTCGTTCTTGATGCTTCAGATCCTCAACCATATCGGATCCCTCCTTCAATAAGTCATCGAGGGAAACATGATACAGCCGGCTCAGCGTCAACAGGCTTTGAATATCCGGAAACGAGCGCCCCGTCTCCCAGCTGGACACGGTTTGCCGCGCCACGTGCAGGTCATCTGCGACCTGCTGCTGGGTGAAGTGAAGCTGTTTTCTGGCTTGACTGAGTTGTGTGCCGATTGTGATCATATTTGCCTCCGCAACTCAAATTAAAGGAATCTGTCCAAGCATACTAGCAACCAGCCGTGGCGGCCAGTATTTCTCGGGAAATCTTCTTGCTAAGTATCTTGGCATTGAAAAAAAGGCGGCATCTGCCGTCTTTTCTCACTCACTATTCAAACACCATTTGATTCCGGTACAACTCGGCGTAAAAGCCGTGCTGGGCCAACAGCTCCTGGTGGCTGCCCTGCTCGATGATGCGACCGTGCTGCAGCACCACGATGCGGTCCGCGTTCAGAATCGTCTTCAACCGGTGCGCGATGACAAAACTGGTGCGACCCTGGATCACATTGTCCATCGCGGCTTGGATCTTAGCCTCGGTGACGGTGTCGACATTCGACGTCGCCTCGTCGAGAATCAGCAGCCGCGGATCGGTCAAAATCGTGCGGGCGATGCTCATCAGCTGCTTTTGGCCCGCGGAGAAAATGTTCTGCTCGTCGGACACCTTGGTCTCGTAACCCTCAGGCAGGCTTTCGATGAAGTCGTGAATGTTGGCCTGCTTGGCCGCGTCAATCACCCGGTCCATCCCCGCCTCCGGGTCGCCGAAGCGAATGTTATCCGCAATGGTGCCGGTGAACAGCTGGGGATCCTGAAGCACAATGCCGACCGTGTGGCGCAGCTGCGCCAGGTCGAACTCCCGCAGGTCGGTGCCGTCGATGGTGATGCTGCCGGAATCCACATCGTAGAAGCGATTCAGCAGGTTCATCACCGTCGTCTTCCCGGATCCAGTCGGCCCGACCAGCGCCACCATCTGACCCTTTTTGACGTCGATGGTCACGCCATGGAGAATCTCCTTGCCCGGCAGGTAGGAAAAGCGGACGTCATCAATTTTCAGCGCGCGGTCGATGTGGTCGATGGGCTGGCCATTGACCGGTCGCACCTCGTCAGGCTGGCTGCGGACCTCATCAACCCGCCGCGCCCCGGTGATGGCCAGTTGGATCATGCCGTAGAGCGACGTCAGCGTGATGATCGGCTGGTAGTACTGCTGCGCGTAGTTGACGAACACGACAACCCACGCCAGGGCAGCGCCGGTGCTCAAACTGCCGCTCAACGCCAGCCAGGAGCCGGCAAAAATCACGATGGCGGTGTTGAGCAGCGACATCCCAGACAGCAGCGGACTCAAGATCCCGGACCAAATCTGACCCTGGGTCGCGGTTTTGCGCACGCGCTGGTTGTAGGTGTTGAAGCCTTCAACCGAGTCGTGCTGCAGGCCGTTGGTGATGATCACCTTCTGGCCGGTGACCTGCTCATTGATGTAGCCGTTTAAGGCGCCGATGTCGGTTTGTTGCTGATCGACCGCAACGGCGGCTTTTTTTTCATCACCAAGGCCGCGATCAGCAGGGCGACCGGCGTCGTGCTCATGGTCACCCAGGCCATGGTGGTGCTTTGGTTGAACATCATGATCAGAATGCCAATCATCTGGGCAATTGCCAGCAGAAAATCGATCAGCGCCTGGTTCAGCGCGTTGAAAATGTTATCCAAGTCGCTGGTGTAGCGCGCCAGAATGTCCCCATCGGCGTGCTGGTCGAAGTACTCGACCTTCATCCGCTGCATCTTGCGAAACAGCCCGATGCGCATGGTGCCGGTCGAATACGCGGTGACTTTGGCCAACAGCCAGGACGCGATCAGCAGCGAGGACGCATCCCCGAAGTAGAACAGGACGTAAAACAGCAGCGTGTGGTGGAACGTGGTCAGGCTGGCACCGGCCCGCGTGGCCGGGTTCGTCCACGCCTGCACATAGGTGGTCAGCTCGCTGATGGCGCGGCCCAGGTAAGTCGGCGCAATCACGACGCAGGCCGTGCTGATGCCAATCAAAACCGCGCTCCAGAAAAACGGCCAGCCGTAGGGTTTGAGGTAGTGCCAGTAGTAACGCCCGGCAAGTTTGATGTCTTTCATTACGCCGGCAGCCTCCCTTCCTTAGCCTTTTGCGTTTGGTAAATTTCCTGATAAATGGTGTTGTCGCGGACCAGCTCCTGGTGGGTGCCCTCGCCGACCACGCGGCCGCCGTCCAGCACTAGGATAGAATCGGCGCGGATGATCGACGAAATCTTCTCGGCAATGACCACCGTCGTCGTGTGCTTTAGGTCGCGGTCCAGGGCTTCCTGAACCAGCTTCTCTGACTTGGCATCCAGCGCCGAGGTCGCGTCGTCCAGGATCAAGATCTCCGGATTGGCGATCACGCCGCGCGTGATGGCAAGGCGCTGCTTCTGCCCGCCGGAAAAGTTGGCGGAGCGCTCCTCGACCGGCGCATCGTAGGTCTCAGGCAGGCGCTCGATGAATTCGGCGGCCTGGGCGATTTCCGCAGCGCGGTGCATGCTGGCCGCCGTCGCCTCTTTTTTTGACCTGCCGCAGGTTCTGCGCGATGGTGCCGGAAAACAGCGTCGAGCGCTGCAGCACAAAGGCCACGGCGTCGCGCAGGGTCGCTTCCGGCAGCTCCCGCACGTCGACGCCGCCAATCAGCACGCGCCCAGAATCCGGATCAAACAGGCGGGCAATCAGCTGGGCCAGGGTCGTTTTCCCCGACCCGGTCGCGCCGACGATGCCCAGCATCTGGCCGGCCGGCACGGTGAAGGACACGTCCTTCAGGGTCGCGTCTCATCGCCGGGGTACGTGAAGGTCACGTGGTCGAACGTGATGTCACCTGCGACCTTTTTTTTCAGGGCCGTCCACAAAGTGCATGCTCGGCTGGTGATCAAACACCTCGCGCACCCGGCCCATCGAAATGAACGCGCGGGACGCGAAGGTCATGATGAACGAGCCGTTGATCACGGCAAAGAGAATCTGGCCGAGGTACGAGGTAAAGCTGGACACTGCGGCGATGTAAGCCGGGTGCGCCAGGACCTGCGTGCCGACCAGGTACACGGATCCCGCAATCGCCACATTGGCGGTCAGGAAAAAAAGCCGGCATCAGCACGGCAAACAGCTCGCCGATGCGGGTGGTCACATCGCGCAGCTCGTCAGACGGCTTGGCGAAGGTCTTGATCTGGTTGTCCTCCTGCACGAAGGACTTCACCACCCGGATGCCCATCAGGTTCTCGCGGGCCACGGTATTGACGTTTTCAATCAGCTGCTGGGTGCGGCCAAACAGGCTGCTCATCTGGCGAAAGGCGACCACGGCGACCAGCACGATGATCACCAACATGGCGAGGATCACCCACCACTGCTGCGGCATCGTGGTCAAAGCCAGCGCCAGCGCCCCGAAGAACAGCAGCGGAATGCGCGTCACCTGCTGAAAGGCGGCCATCACCGCACCTTGGATCTGCTGGACGTCGTTAGTCATTCGCACCACCAAGTTGGACGCGGAAAAGGTCTCAACGTCGGCGTAAGCAAACGACTGGACATGACGGTAGATGTCCGCGCGCAAGTCGGTCGCGACACCCAGCGCCAGGCGCGCCGAGTACACCGTGTTGACGACCCCGCCGACAATGCCGATCGCTGCGAGCACGATCAGCCAAATGCCGTTTTGCCAGACGGCCGCCCGGTCCTTGGCCATGATGGCAGTCATCACCGTTTGCAGCAGCCGCGGCTGCCACAGGGTCGCAAAGACCAGCACCAGCACGGCCAGCGTCGAGATGATGGCGTCCCTGCGGTATTTTTTCAGGTACGGTAAAAGCACTTTCATCTTGTTTCTCCTTAAAATCTCAGTTTGACCAGCTTACTCGAATTTTTAATGACAAGCAAGCAAAAAAAATGGTCCGGTGCTGGCAACCGCATCGAACCATGAGACCTTACATAAACTTTTCTGCGGCACCGGCAGGCACGTGCACGAGGTCGCGTGCGACCAGCTCTTCGGCGATCTGCACCGCGTTCCAGGCTGCACCTTTCAGCAGATTGTCGGACACGACCCAGAGGTTGTAAGCACCTGGGGTCTCCTGATCCGGCCGAATGCGGCCGACAAAGGTGTCGCGCGAACCGCCGCGTTGATGGGCTGCGGGTAAACCTGGTTGGCCGGGTCGTCCTGGACGACCAGGCCCGGAAAGCCACTCATGGCCGCGCGCAGCTCATCGGCGCTCGGCGTGTTGCCCGCGCCGACTTCGAACCACACGGACTCGCCGTGTGCGATCGGCACCGGAACGCGGACGCAGGTCGCGGTGACCTTGATGGCCGGCGAATTCTTGTCACCCAGCATGATTTTCTTGGTTTCGTGGATCATTTTCCACTCTTCATGCGTGTAGCCGTCCTCCTCGAACACGTCGATCTGCGGCAGCAGGTTGAACGCCAGCGGGTAGTGGTGCTCCGCGCCTTTGACGGGCAGCACGGCCGCGTTCATCGGCTTGTCGGCCAGGTAATCGCGGGCCTCGTCTTCCAGTTCATTGATGGCGCTTTGCCCGGCGCCACTGGCGGCCTGGTAGGTCGAGACAATGATGCGGCGCAGGCCGAACGCGCGGCGCACCGGCTCCAGGGCCATCATCATCTGAATGGTCGAGCAGTTGGGGTCGGCGATGATGCCGTTGTGGTGGTTGAGCGCATCGGGATTGACCTCGGGCACGACCAGCGGGACGTTGTCGTCCATGCGAAAATGTGACGTGTTGTCCACGCACACGGCACCGCGTTTGACCGCCTCGGGCAAAAGCTTAGCGGACACCGAACCGCCGGCCGAGGCCAGCACCAAGTCGACGCCGTTAAAGGAATCCGGTGTTGCTTCCTCGACCGTCACCGGCTGGCCCTTGAAGGTCAGCGTTTTGCCGGCAGAGCGCGACGACGCCAACAGGTGGACTTCCTTGACAGGAATCGTCGACTGTTCGAGTTGTTCGATCATGCGCGTGCCGACCGCCCCGGTCGCGCCTAAAATTGCCACCACATATGCTTTTGCCATTGTTCTACTCCTTTTGGGCAACGAAGCGCTGAATGCGCTGGGCCGCCTCAGTCAAATTCTTGGTCGATGCCGCGTACGACAAGCGCACGTGGCCTTCGCCGCCAGGACCAAACACGGAGCCGGGCACCAGCAACCTTGCGTGCTCAGCCAGGTCATACACGAACTGCACGTCATCTTCGCCGAATTTAGCCGGCAGCTTGGCGAAAATGTAAAACGCCCCGGCCGGCTTTGGGGCCGAAAAGCCGACCTGTGTTAGAGCCGCCATCATGAGGTCTCGGCGCTGTTGGTAGACCTTTTTCATCGCTTCGGCATCCCCAGCCCCGGCTGGACTCAACGCCTCTTCGGCCGCCTTCATCATCGGGCTGGCCGCCGTCGTCACCATGAACTGGTGCATTTTGCCTGCCAGTGTCATCAGCGGCGCGGGCCCAGCCAAGTAACCAATGCGATAACCGGTCATCGCGTGGGACTTGGACAGGCCGGAAATCAGCACCGTCTGGCTCGGCAGCAGGTGCGCCAAGCTGATATGCTTTTCCTCGTAGCTGAGTTCGGCGTAGATCTCGTCGGACAGCACCAGTAGATTCGTGTCTGCAATCACCGCCGCCAGCTCGCGTAGCTGCGCGTGGGTGTAGGTCGCCCCGGTCGGGTTGCTCGGGTAGTTCAGGACCAGCCCCTTAGCATCCGGATGCGCCGCCAGCGTGGTTTTTAGCAGCTGCGGCGTCAGCAGGTAAGCCGGCGCCGTGTTGACTAAGACCACGTTCAGGCCGGCCACCGTCGCGACCGCCTCGTACAGCGGGAACGTCGGCGTGGGAATGATGATGGTGTCGCCAGGTTGAACAGCCCGGCAATGGCGGCGTGAATGCCCTCAGTAGCGCCAACGGTCACGACCACCTCGGTTTGCGGATCGTAATGCGCGTCAAACGTGGTCGCCAGGTAATCGGTGATCTCCTTGCGCAGCTTTGCATAGCCAAAGGACGGCGCGTAGTGGGACCAGTCGGCATCAATGGCGGCATCTGTTGCCTGTTTAATGTGCTCGGGCACCGCAAAATCCGGCTCGCCCAGGGTCAGCTTAATGATCCCGGGAATGGTTGAGATTTTATTGTCCACGGCGCGGATCGCGCTGGGCGGCACTGCCGCCACCTGGCGATTGCCGAGGCCGGTTAGGCTTTTTTTCAGTTCAGGCATAAGACGTCTTCCTTCTATATTAGTCAGTTACAGCAGCGCATCGAGGCCCACGGTCAGGCCAACCGGAAGCGTGTCGACCTGCCGCGCGGCCAAAGCCACGCCGGCCATGAAGCTCGACCGGTCGAACGAGACCTGCTTGATGGACAGGCTTTCGCCGGCCGCGCCGAACACCACTTCCTCCTGAGCCACATAGCCCGGCAGGCGCAAGGCGTGCACCGGCACGTCGTCTAACCACTCACCCCGCGCCGGGGCGCCCTGGTGCGGCGCGACCGGCTTTTTGGTCCGGGCCTCTGAAATCAGTTTGGCCGTGGCCTTAGCGGTCCCAGACGGGGCGTCCAGCTTATCGGAATGGTGCGCCTCGACGACCTCGGCATCCGGGAAGTACTTGGCGGCCTTAGCGGCAAACTGCATCATCAGCACCGCCGAAATGGCAAAGTTCGGGACGATCAGCAGGCTTTGCTCGTTGCCCTGGGCGATCACCCCCAGGGCCTCCTGATCATCTGCGCTCAGTCCACTGGTGCCGATCACGGCGTTCATGCCGTGGTTCAGGGCGTACTCGGCGTTGGCGCGCGCAGCCTGCGGCAAGGTGAAGTCCACCCAAACGTCGGCTGAAACGTTGATGGCCGCCAAGCTGGTGAACACGGGGAACGCGACTTTGTCCTTGGCCTCTGGCGCCAAGCCCCCGACGATGGTCAAATCCTTTTCGCCGGCCATCATGCGCGCGACCTGGCGACCCATTTTGCCGAACACCCCGGCTAAAAAGACAGTTGTCATTGCTCGACCTCCAATTCACCCAGCGAATCCAAGACGACCTGGGTTTCCGTTTCGTTCAGCGGCACCATTGGCAGGCGCAGGCGGTTTTGAATCTCGCCGCGCCGGCTCAGTGCCATTTTGACTGGTTCCGGAGACGGATAGGCGAACAGCGCGTGCATCCGCGGCGTCAGCCAGGCCATCTGCTCATCGGCCGCCGTGATCGCACCGGCGTTCAGGTTATCGATCACCTGTTGCATCTGGTTACCGTACAGGTGCGACGCCACGGAAATCACGCCGCGTGCACCGACCTTCAGCGCGTCCTCGAACTGGTCATCGTCACCGGTGTACACCGCAAAGTCCTTTGGCAGGTGCTGCACCAGCCAGGCCAGGTCCTCGACCGTCGTACACTGCTTGACGCCCTGGATGTTCGGATGCTTGGCCAGCGCCGCCAACGACACGTTGGACAGCTGGACCACCGAGCGGCCCGGAATGTTGTAAATGATCACCGGCTTGGCACTGGCGTCGGCGATGGCCCGGAAGTGTGCGATCATCCCCGCCTGACCGGGTTTGCTGTAGTACGGCACCACGGCCAGCACCGCGGTGATGGCCTGAATCGAGGAGACCTCCTTGGCGAACGCGACGGAATCGCGGGTCGAATTGGTGCCGACGTTGGCGACCAGCGCCGCGCGGCCCTTGAGGACCTCGCCGACGTGTTCGAACAGGCTGACTTTTTCCACGTGGCTGAGCGTCGGTGACTCGCCAGTGGTCGCGCCGACCACCAGCCCGGTGGTGTGCTCGGCCAGGAGGCGCTCGATCAGTTTGTCGAGGGCCGGGTAGTCGATTTCGTCGTGTTCATTGAAGGGCGTGATCAGCGCCGTCAGGATCGGATGATTTTCTAACATATTATGCTTCCTCCATGCGATGGGTCAAAAAGCCAACGAAGGCGTCAACGCCCGGCTTCAGCGCCGCCTCGTCGGGGCTGAGTTCAGCCGAGTGCAGCGAGTGCTCAGGGTCATTCACGCCCAGCCACACCATAGTGCCAGGGAACTGCTGCAGCAAGAACCCGAAGTCCTCACCGGTCATGGCCGGCGCAATGCCGTCAAAGTCGACGCCTGGCGCCTGCTTCATGTAACTGATCAAATCTGCGGTTTGCTTCGGCGCGTTTTCCACCGGCATGTACCCGCCTTGGATCAGCTTCAGGTCGGCCCGAACACCGTACGTCGCGGCGACGCCATCGGCGATCTGCCGCACGCGGCCCTGCATCATTTCAATATCGGTCTGGCGAAAGGCGCGAATGGTGCCATCCAGCCGCGCCGCGCGGCGATCACATTGCCGATGGTGCCGGCGTGGAACGTGCCCAGCGTGACCACCCCGCCGCGCACCGGATCGACATTGCGTGACACGATGGTTTGCACCTGCATCACGAACGCGGCGGCCGCCACGATCGCGTCATTGGCCTTTTGGGGAAAAGCGGCGTGACCGCTTTTGCCAGTGAACGTCAGGTGGATCTCCGTCGTGCCCGCAAACAGGGTGCCCATGCGCGTGGCGATCTGGCCGGCCGGCAGTGCGGGATTGTCATGCAGTCCGTAAAACTCATCGGGGTGCCATTCCCCGGTAAAAGCGCCGGCATCAAACACGCGCTTGCCGCCGTACTCCGCCTCTTCCGCCGGCTGGAAAAAGAACACCATGTTGTCCCTGGGCTGGTTGGTGGCGAAATACGCCAGGATGCCCATCGCCACGGTCATGTGCACATCGTGGCCACACGCGTGCATCACGCCAGGGTGGTTCGAGGCAAACGGCAGCCCCGTTTTTTCCTCAACCGGCAGCGCATCGATGTCTGTGCGGTAGCCCAGCGTGCGCCGCGGTGCAGTGCCAGCCAGGTGGACAAGCAGGGCGGTCGGCACCGCCTCGACGTGCTTGACGGTCAGCCAAGGGCAGGCCAAGCGCTGAACGAACTCTTCGATGTATGCCTGGGTCTGAAATTCGTTCAGTGCCAGTTCCGGAATGCGGTGCAGCGAGCGCCGGATCGAGATCAAATCGGCTTCTGTTAAAGTGGCCATGTGCATGCCTTCCTATAGTTTGCGCAGCGCATCGATCAGGCCGGTTTCGCCTTCGGTCTTCGCGTCCTTCATCTTGATCACCTTGGCCGGAACGCCGGCAACCACCGCGTTGGCCGGCACGTCATCGATCACAATGGCCCCAGCCGCGACAACGGCGCCTTTGCCAACGTGGACGCCTTCGATGACCACGGCGTTGGCGCCGACCAGCACGCCGTCATCAATGA
>NZ_BBAJ01000008.1 GCF_001311195.1 Lacticaseibacillus camelliae DSM 22697 = JCM 13995 | reverse complement strand
GGCGAGTCGACCAGGCCGCCGTTAAAGGCCCCTTTTTGATTGATTTCCGTTTCGCCGTGCCGCACTAAATAAAACTCTGTCATGAGCCGCCTCCGGGGTGATTCTACCAAAAAAAAGCGTCTGCTCTCGCAAACGCTTCTGGGCCTAACTGATCAACCGCTCGTCGCCCTGACCAAAGTACTGATGGCCCGGCAGCAGCCGCTGACCCAGCAGCTGGCTGACCGTCACGAACTGATAACCCTGGCTTTTCAGCTTCGTGATCACGACCGGCAGCGCCTCAACCTCGGCCGGCTGGATGTCATGCATCAAAACGATGGCCCCTGGCCGCGCCGTCGCCTGGACGCGCGCAATGATTGCAGGTTTGCTCTTTGACCGCCAGTCCTGTGAGTCGACCGACCACTGAATGGCGGGCATCCCCACCAGAGCGGCGTTTGCCTTGGACATCGCCCCGTACGGCGGCCGGATAAACGGTGGCAGCGTCCCGAACGCCTGGTAATAAGTCCAAAGATTCTTGCCGTAAACTTCATCCAGCAGCTGAGGCCGGGCCAGCTTGGGCAGGTATGGGTGATCATAGGTGTGGGTCCCGACTTCGTGGCCTGCTGCCTTCACACTTTTGGCCAGAGCCGGGAATTGGGCAATACCAGTCCCCACCTCGAAAAATGTGGCTTTGACTCGACCGCGGCCAGCGTCTTTAAAATGCTGGGCGTCGTCTGCGGGTTAGGCCCATCATCGAAAGTCAGGGCAATCAGCTTCCCGGCAGGCGCGTGGGGCGTCGCGCCCTTCAGGTAAGGAGCAAGTTTCGGGTATGGCACTGTCGCGACCGCCTGGCCGGCTGCCGCGGTGATGGTCAACGCCGCTGCGGTCAGTTTGAAATTGGTTGCGGTCAATGACGCCAGTAGCGGGGCCTGTATCAACTGATTCAGCTGTGCCTCATCTAGCCGGTGCGTTTCAGCCTGGTGCGTTTGTGCCGCGTAGTTGACCGCCCGTCGTGCATTGTCATCAGCGACTAAATCCCCAATGCGCGCAGCGTCCCCTGAGCGGTAGTCGTCAGCTCCCGAGTCAGTTGCCGCTGCTGGACACGCTTGCCCTGTGCGTACAGGCTTTCAATATCTGCGTTCCACGTCACCAACCCCAGCGGTGCAGGCTGCGATTGAGCCGTCACGATTACAGTCTTGTTTCGCGCCTTTTTCGGCAGCTGCGAAAGCACCGCCGCAGCAGCCTGTTTAAGCGCTGGGGCCACTGTTTTTTGCCTATCAGGGAGCACAAATCGCGCACGCCCCTCAGGCAGCGTCACTTTGATCGACTTGCCTACGTGATGTCTGAGCAGCGAGGCTTCTTCCCGGCTCAGCGAATCGGGCTGCACCGCCGGGTGATTCACCCTGGTGGCCGTCCACAACCCAAGTCCGACCAAAAGCGCCCCCACGCCGCCTAACGCTAGGCCCCATCTGATGTTGCGGCGTCGTCTCCTTCTCATTATCCTCCGCCCTTCCCTGTTACCTTTTCAGTATAAGGGGAAAGGAGGTGATTTGACCTAACAATGCTGTTAGAAGTAGACCAATTACTCTCAGCGGGTTCTCATAAGTAGGTTGTGCCTGTCAAGATTGTGTGCGTTTTTTCCATTAAACGCCTTCAGAAGGGACAAAAAAAAGCGCCGCCGCAGCGGTGCTTCGGTAACCTATGCACGCTTCTCGTAGTTCCCAGTCTGGTGCTGACAACGATTGTTTCGCCCGCCTGAACAAAGTCGGGGACGTTCACGACCAATCCAGTTTCCATCGTAGCCGGCTTGCCGCCGTTGGTCACTGACCCACCCTTAAGCGACGGCTGGGTCTCAACCACCTTCAAGTTTACCGTGCTTGGCAGGGTAACCCCAATGACCTCGGTGCCGTAGAACTCGATAGCGACCTTCATGTTTTCTAGCAGGTACTTGCGCTCCGATTCCAAGCTAGCCGTCGGGATCTCATACTGCTCGTACGTTTCCAGGTCCATGAAAATCGCGGTGTCATCCTGCGTGTACAGGTACTGAGCCGGCTTGGTGATCAGCTCGGCCAGCTCGATTTTTTCCGTCGGGCGGTAGGTCGTTTGGACCGTGGAGCCGGACCGTACGTCGTAGAGTTTCAGCTGCATTAAGGTGTTACCCTTGCCCGGCTTGTGGTGATTGCTTTCCAAAACCTTGATCAGCTTGCCGTCCTTCACGAACGTCATGCCGGCACGTAAATCGATTGCTTGCGTCATTATTTATCTCTCCTTAAAAGCTAAGCTGCGTCCGACTGGCCTTGCGCCATGGGGGCGGCAGCACGCGCCACTTTAAAATGTCCATGCAACAGCCTCCAATCAGCGGTGCATCAGCGCACCATCCGTTCCAGTATACCATTTATAACGGCGCAAAACTAACCACCTCTAGGCGGAAGCGATTGCGTGCACCACGGCGTTATGCTACGATTCAGTAAAATTGGGTAAGGAGTGAGAAAAAATGGCAATCAAGTCTAGTGCACAGGAGCAGGCCGCCGCGAACAACAAGTACTACCGCGCCACGGGCTTTTCAACAATTAAGGCATTTTTCGGTAACTACTTCAACTTTACGGGACGCTCCAGTCGCAGTGAGTACTGGTGGGTCATTCTGTTTGGTGCCATCCTAAGCATTGTCGCCATGATTGGCTTTATCGTTGCGGTGGTTGGCTCTGCGATTGGCCTCGACCCGGACACCATGAGCCCGGCCAAAATCTTTGGCCACATGGGAATCGGCCTTGTGATTTTTCTACTGTTGGTCATTCTTGTAGCACTGGTGCTACTGGTCCCATCCTTGGCCCTGCTCATTCGGCGCTACCGCGATGCGGGGATTCCATGGTGGATCTACCTGGTCCAACTGTTAATAAACGCCTCCACTAACTTCATGCCGAAGGACTCGACAGTCGCCAGCCTCCTGTCCTGGGCCGTCTCCCTGTCGATCCTGATTCTCACCTTACTGCCGTCCAAACCATTACCAAATTTGCCTGCTGATGACACCGGTACCCGTTCCGACTTAGATTCGCGGATCGATCCTAACGTCTTTGCAGCGCCGACTACCAGTGTTGCACCACAAGCACCCAAGGCACCTGAGACTCCGAAAGGCTCTCAGGCCAGCGAGGCACCGGAAAAACACGACGACCCGGATCATCCTTACACAGAAGGGTAATGACAAATAGGCGATGGGACTTTTGCCCCACCGCCTGAACCGAGATTCAAATTTAATCCATGCTCATTTCAAGGATTGCTGCGCAAAGGCGGCAATCTTTTCTTTTTCGTCATCACTGAGCGCCTTTTTGCTTGGCATCATGCCGTGCAGGAACAACCGGTGCTGCGAAACGTTGAGGTGCTGGGCCTTCAGCTCTTTTTCCAGCCCGTGGCCGATCGACATCACGCCGCCTGAGGTCCCGAACATGGTGACCGTGCCGACTTGCGCCGGGTCCAGCTTGGCGACAAACGCCTTCAACTCCTTGTCGATGCTGCCCATGTGAATGGCGCCACCTAAGAAAAGCTGATCAACGTGCTCCGGCAAAGGCGTGTCAACGGTTTGCGCCTCGACGTTCAGGTGCTGAGCCAGTTCATCAGCGACCTTTTGCGTGTTCCCGGTCTTAGAAAAATACCTTACTGCAATACTCATCTTTCTGCCTCCATGATCATGTGATTTTTTAATCTGTTGCCTGGCGCTCCCCGTTGACCCGGCCAATCATTTTTGTGCCACTGCTGGATGACCGCTCCTAAACTCATCATAGCACCACGGTTTCACCTGCGTTTCTTTGCACCCCTGAACGCGGCAGCTGCGACATCAGCCTGATCGTCCCAGGTCCAAGGACAATTGATGTTTGCGCTTACACATTGCTAGCACTTTTATTATAGGCCATTTAACCGGCAGCGGCGCATTTCAGTCACGGGTTACCGGCTCGCCTTGCTCAACACAAAAAGCCGCCTGCATAAGCAGACGGCTGATGGTGTAGACTGAAATTACTTGCTGAGCTTAACCTTGTCGGTAACTTCCAGCTTGTCGTTGAATGTGTAAACAACAGGTTCGCCAGTGGTCATTTCCAGGTTGATGATGTCTTCATCGGAAATGTTTTCGATGTACTTGGTCAAGGCGCGCAGTGAGTTGCCATGGGCAGCGATGATGACGTTCTTACCGTCAAGCAGGTCTGGCGCAATGTGATCTTCCCAGAATGGGATAACCCGTTCCAGCGTGACCTTGAGGTTCTCGCCGCCAGGAATGATGCGTGGGTCGAGGTTCGCGTAACGACGGTCCTTAGCAGCAGAGCCTTCGTCGTCAGCGCTCAAAAGCGGTGGCAAAGTGTCGTACGAACGACGCCAGATGTGAACCTGCTCATCGCCCCACTTCTTGGCTGCTTCGGCCTTGTTTTGGCCCTGCAAAGCGCCGTAGTGACGTTCGTTCAGGCGCCAGGTCTTGGTTTCTGGGATCCAGAGCTGGTCGGATTCTTCCAGTGCGTAGTGCAAAGTCTTGATCGCACGAGTCAAAACGGAAGTGTACGCCTGATCGAATTCAAGGCCGGCCTTCTTGATGCGACGACCTGCTTCCTTCGCTTCTTCAGTTCCTTTTTCGGACAGGTCAACATCGACCCAGCCGGTAAACTGGTTGGACAGGTTCCATTCACTTTGACCGTGACGGATAAGCACTAATTTTGCCATCGAGAGATTACCTCACTTTTTAATTTTGCTGCATTCACAGCTGTTTTCGACACTTAATGATACACCATTTGCAGAAAAAGCGCGACGCCTTTTACCCGCCGTGGCATCCTCAAGGCAGATTTCTGGTAAACTCTAAGCGGAGGCGAATTTATGCGTAAATATTGGTGGCTGACCGTGGTCGTGCTGTGGCTGCTCAGCATTGTTTATTTTCTCGTCTACGTCAACAGTCCGGCCCTGCGCACCGCCGTCGATGCCAGCACCGCCTTGTCGATGCTGCACGGCCTGATGGACCTGCTGCTGATTGGCGGCGGCATTGCCATCATCGCCGGGTTGTTGCATAAAATTTTTCATCGCAAGTAAAAAACCAGCCCGTTGCGGCTGGTTGATGGCTCATTTAGTCGGCGCGGCCTTAGCGGGTGGCGTTTTTTTTCGTGTCTGGCAACTTCTTGACGCCCAGCAGATCCAAGATAAACGTGAAGATCGGAATGCCGACGATCAAGCCCCAGGTGCCAAACAACCAATCGCCCGCCATCAGCACGACGAACGTGAAGAATACCGGCAGTTTGGTGCGGCTGCTCATAAATTTCGGGTTCAGCACGTAAGTTTCGAGCAGGTGGATGACGATGATCATGATGATAATCGTGAGCACGCCCTGCCACCCACTGACAGTGTAGGCAATGATGGCCAGTGGAACCACCGAGATCAGCGCCCCGGCGACGGGAATCAGGGACAGGAGGAGGACCATGACCGCCAAGCTGGGAATGTTGGGCATTTTCAGGAAAATCAACGTGACCGTCGTGATGGCCGTGTTGACCAGCGCGATGAACAGCTGCGCCTCGATGACGACCCCGAAGGAATCGATAAACTTCTTGGCGAAGTAGGTGACATCCTGGAAGTACCAGCCAAACGTCGAATTCGTGAAATTGCGGCCAAAGCGCATCAGCTCATCGATTTCGATCGAAAAGAAGAAGCTGAGGATCAGGGATAACACCAACGTCACGCCCATTGCAGTCAGGCTCCCGGCGTACTGCAGCAGCGCGGTCACCGACGTCTTGATCTGCTCGTTCAGGTTCATCTGGTTGGCGGCCTGCACGACCCACTGCATGGCCTTGTTATTCGCAAAGGCCTTGCTGTTGTAAAAATCGCTGACGGAGTTGACCAAATGAATCGTCTGCGCCACCACTGCCGGGACGTAGTGAATCACCGCGTACGCCATGCCGGCGATGATCAGCAGGTACAGCGGCACCACTACGACCATGGCGGGCAAGTGCACGCGCCGGCGAATCAATCGGATCAGGCGGGTCACCAGAAACGAGAAAATGAACGTCAGCAAAATGGTGCTCATCACCGAGCGCACCAGCCATAGAACAATCACTAAGCTAAGCAGCACCACCCAGCGCCGCAGTTTCACATTCGCCACAAACCGTTCATACTTGGTCATCAAACCCCTCCCATCAGCCGTTATTATACCCTAGCAAGCACAAAAGCGCCGGCTCAGTTGCCGACGCTTCGCAGCAGTCACTTATCCGCTTTAAAGACTTTGAGGTGCTTCTTGGTCGCCTTCGACACTTTTTTAAGCTCACCGCGCACCATAATGCGGTCGGCACGGCTGGCCGTGCTGACCTCACAGGTGATGAGCGTAATCAGCTTCTGGTTCGGCACAGGATCGACCCAGTGCACCTCGTACTGATCAACGTTTTTCTTCAGGGTCACCTTGTAGCGGTAGACTTTTTTCATGTCGGTCAGGTAAATGTTATCGCCTTTTTTAACGTAACCCAGCGGTGAAAACAGCACGCCCTTGTGCGAGGTGTCATGCCCGGCCAAGGCGTAGTTGCCCTCACCCATTTTCTGGTCTGCGGTCATCGTCGCAGCGCCGACAGACAGGTTGTCATTGGCCAGCCCCTTCATGATTGGCAGGCGCAGCGAAACCTTGGGAATCGCGATCATCCCGATGGCGTTTTTCGTGTTCATCGCGGCGTTGCCAACGGTCCCCAGGTCCAGATCATTGACCTTTGAAAAATCGTACGTGGCCTTCTTCTTATTGTTCTTTTCAACTGACTGCTTGTCGACCGCACTCAAGGTCGAGCGGCTCATCCAGTCAACCACGAACAACTTGATCTGCTCGTTGAACACCAGTGCGAGGCCCAGCAACAGCCCCAGGGTCAAAAAGACGCGCCACGCCCACGTCTTGGCTTTCGAACTTTTCTTCGGCTGCTTTGGCGCTTTTGCCATCCTACTACCTCCCACAGACTGGTTTGAACTGACTCTTGTGCTGATTATAACCCGTAAATTAATTGAGCACAACGAAGCCACTTGCGCTGCAAATTGGAACAGTTATAATTGAACTCGGGATTAAGGGTTGCCTAATAAGTGACCCAAAGCATTTAGAGAGGATGAGTTTTTTTGTCGCAATCACAATCGGTTTCAGGCACCAAGCACACCGCGTTTATCGTGACGTTGCTGACCGGCACGTTTTCCATGTCGATCTCACAGTCATCGCTGAGTACCGCCTATCCAGCCTTCATGAAAAGCTTTGGCCTCAGCGCCAGCACCGTCTCCTGGCTGACCACCGGCTTCATGCTGGTGATGAGCCTGATGATTCCAGTCTCGCCATGGCTGCTGAACAACGTTGGGTTTAAGCGGCTGTTTCAAAGCATTGTCGCCCTGTTCGCGGTGGGAACGGTCTTTTGCATCTGGGCCCCAAGCTTCACGGTCCTGATGATCGGGCGGTTAATGGAGGCCTTGGCCGTGGGGATCATTTTTCCCAGTTACCAAACCGTGCTGCTGACGATCACGCCGCGCGAAGCACGCGGGCGGACCATGGGCCTCGCCGGTCTGGTCATGGGTTCGGCCCTAGCGGTCGGTCCCATCATTTCCGGGGTGCTGCTCAGCTTCTTCCCGTGGCAGGCGCTGTTCGCCCTGTTTCTGATCGTTGCGCTGATGGTCTTGGCAGCCTCCACTGTCACGATCACCGATGTGATGCCCAAGGACCTGTCCACGCTGGACTGGCTGTCGGTGATCCTCGCCGCCAGCTTCCCGGCCCTGCTGTACGTACTGTCTGAAGCCACCCACGCCGGCATGAACGCGGCGCTGTGGACCATCCTGATCGTCTCGGTGCTGGCCGCGCTCTGGTTCACCGCCCGCCAGTTGAAGATGAAAAAGCCGCTGCTGGAACTGCGCGTGTTCAAAACCTCGCTGTTCACTAAAGCGGTGCTGATGACGGGCATTTCCTACATTGCGTTGATCGTCACGACCATTGTGATGCCGCTGTACTTCCAGGACGTGCTGAAGGTCTCCCCGCTGATCTCCGGGCTGTCACTAGTCCCTGCCGCGGTCCTGCTTAGCCTGCTGAATCCGCGCGCTGGGTCGCTGCTGGATAAAATTGGGCCGCGGCGCGTGGTCACCATCGGCATGAGCCTGATTGTCATCGGGTTCATCATGCTGGGGCTGCTCGTCGGCCGCATGCCGCTGATTGTCGCAATCATTGGCGCCATGTTCACTGAGGCCGGCAACGCGTTTGTCATGATGCCGGCGGTGACCGCTGGCGCCAATGCGCTGCCCAAATCGCTGATTTCCGACGGCACCGCGGTGACCACCACGATTCGCCAGCTGCTCGGCTCCACCGGCGTTGCCGTGGCCACCATGATCCTGAGTACTGTCCAGGCGGCGACTGGCAGCCAGAATGCCGGCTTCACGGCCACCTTCTTCGTCTTTGCGGCGGTCGGCGTGGTCGGCCTACTGCTGGGGTTGACCATGCTGGAAAACAAGCTGCCTAACTAAAAAATGGCTCGGTACCGCTTCGCTCAAAAGTTTGAGGAAGCGGCGCCGAGCTTTTTTTAATCCAGTTTGATTTCTTCAAATGGCAAGTTTTCATCGAACAAGATTGGCTGGTCGAGGGTAATCTCAGCCGGCCCCGTGTGGCAGGTCATGGCGATGAACTGCACGCCGGCGCTTGGCTGCTGTGATGGCAGGGGCCAGCTCCGGAAACCGAGCCTTGAAAATCGTCATGCTGGTAATGCCAGGCAGCTGCACCACAAACACAAGAAAGGCGCGGTAGCCGCTTTGGGCCGCATGCGTCAGCGTGTGCACATGCTTCAGACCGCGGACGGTCGGCGCATCGGGGAACGCTGCGCGCGGACCGTTGGCCAAGGTCACGCCTTTGACCTCAACAAACCAGTCCTGACCGCCTGCATCCTGACCCGCAAAATCCAGCCGGCTGTCCAGGTAGGTCGTTTCCGGCCGCACCTGATAAGGTTCGACGCACGCCGCAGCACTAAGCTGCCGTCATTCAGCGCGGCGTTCACCACGCGGTTCGGGGCCAGACTATCGATGTTGATCCACCGCTGGGCGCGCTGGACGGCCAGAATGTCGTAAGGCGTTTTGCGCGCAGGATTGTCAGCCTTGCGCACGCTGATTGGCGCGCCGGGAAGCAGGAGTTCCTTGTTGCGGCCAGTGTTGCTGAGGTGTGCTGCCACGTGCTCTCCCTTGAGGTCGACCGTGACCGTGAAGCGGCTCACGCGCTTAACGACGCGGCCGATAACGACATTTGAATATTTCACCATGACCTCCGACTAAGTTCGAACTCACAACGCACGAATGGCTAGGTTGCTTCGCACACCTGACAAAAAAAGCCGGCAATCACTGCCGGCAGCCGGTTAACGAACAATAATCACCGAGGCATCCGCTTCGCGCGCAATTTCCGCGGCGACATGCCCCAAGCGAGAGCGGCCGCGCCGCTCGTGCGAGCCCAAAACAATCAGGTCTGGCTTGAAGGCCGGCACGATCTCGTCGAGAATGACGGCGGCTGGTTTGCCTTCCCCAATCAGCGGCTGAACGTCTTGCGCGCCGAACGCCTCCGCCTTTTCGACGTAGGTGTTCAGGTGGGCGGCCATTTGGCTGCGCCGGTCCGCTAACAAGTCCGGGGAAAGCGATTGATAAATGTTCAGATCGCCGGTTTCCAGGACCGAGACGATGCCAAGCGGGATATTGTAGATTTTGGCCAGCGTTGCCGCGTAGTTAAACGCCTTGTGTGATGAGTCGTCATCGTCGTCATCAACCGCAAGCAGCAGCCGGTTGTAATGCATTGATTCAACTTCAAAATCCTGTTCAGTTGCCATGTGCACTCCTCCTTGGTTTGACCGCGGCAAGCCGCGGGCTGAAGCTTCCCCTTGATTATACCGCACCAGTCGGCATTAAGGGACTAATCGCTCGCGCCGAAAGCACCGAGCCGATGAGGGAAAAAGTCCGTCAAGCCACTAACTTTCGAGGTAGCCATTTTCGCGGTAGTAATGCCTGAGCAGAGGTAAACAGGCCTGCTGCAGGCTCGGCGCGAGAAAATAAAGTGTCTGAAGCACCCGCTTCCAGGCACTGAGGCGATAACCCGCCGCCCGCTCTGAGTCGGCGCCTTGCCACAGGGCCTGATCCGTGGCCGTCAAGAAATGGGTCAGGGTGGCTTGACTCAAAGTATGGGCCTGCAGTCCCTGCTTCAAGGCATTGGCCAGGCGCTCCTCCTCATCCTCGGCCAAGGGTTGAATGATCCGGTCAAGCACGGCGCGGACCGTGCCCAGCACCACTTCCTGTCGGGCAGACCCAAAAAGCGGATGGGCCAGCGCCGCCGCCAAAAGGTCGCTGCCATGCGCCAGCGCGTGGGCGAAGCCGTGGCCGGCCACATAGCCGCGCCAGTCACGCTCGCGGTAAAGGTACTCCAACGCCCACTGAAACCACAGGCCACGGTCAGTGCGGGTTAAAAAAGGCCTTTGCGCATCCGCCTGCAAGATGCAGGACCCGATTAACGCGGTGAAACTGCGCAGAAAAACGGCATTGTTTTGAGGCGCGTCAATGCCGGAGAAAATCTGTTTAGAGGCAACGATTGCGTCGTTGACCCGTCGTTGTTGCGCGGCTGTAAAACCGCCAGCCAACACGCCACGCGCAATCAGCGTGAAGGTCAGGTCGTCGCGAATGTGCCCGTCCAAATCTCCAACATGCGCAATGAGCCACGCCACGTCGGCCCCTGTGAACGTCAGCGGATCCGCCTCGTTCAATTTTGCTTCCAACGCCTGCTGCATCCAGCTCGCCTTCTTTGGCTCCATGATAACGGACCCGTGCGCCCTCGGCAATCCGAAAAAAAGCACAAAAAATAGGCTTCAAATCGGATCTTGCACTAATCACGATTCGAAGCCCTTTAAGAGTTAAGGTGATCCTCGGTACTGCTAAGTTGCTTACTAGAAACTTGGATACTGCGACACCTCTAATATCTCTTATTCACTTGTACGGTCCGACAACTTGAAGTACTTTGGTGCTGCCAGATAACTTGGCGTTGTGTGTTGTTACTTTATTCAACCGATATGCACCTTTATCTCGTCGCCATTCCGCTTGGATTATTGAGCCTCTTTAACAGACTCACACCTCCATTAAACTGACAACTTTCTGGTTCTATCAGGTAGTTCACTTGGTGGCACAGAATCAACTGTGTCTTGGCTCTAATCATGTGTTGGACAACCGGCACTTTCGAGCAGGTCTTGATGGTGCTAGTGCTTGGATCTCTCCGAGTGACATCCCTTAACTCCATCTATAATATACCATGGTCCGCGAAAAGGTGCAAGCGCTTACGCCGTTATTTTTTTTGAAGAAAAATTGCGTTCTTTCCAGCGCTCGTCAGTAGCGGAATTGGCGGAGCGGGCTGGCCGCGCCGTAGCCGAATTCCCGCAGCATTCGCGCCTCCTGGTCAATGGAAACAATGTACCCTGCATACTCGCTGGGCGTGTTGATCAGCCGGTTCCACTTGCGGTTGTAATTAGTCGTCAACCCGTGCAGCCGGCCCATCAGCGCCGAGCAGTTCAGCAGGCTGTAATGCAGGCCGTTCACGCGGTAGTCTTCTTCTGTGTGCCAGTGCCCCGCCAGATAGGCAATGATTTTGCCGCTCGTCTGCGAGAAATCGAACCGGGCGCTGCCGCCAAAATCAGGATCAGTGCCGCATTCGACCCGGCCGGTGAGCTTGGCGTTAAAGGCGCGCAACAACTCGTGCAGCGGGCGACCGTTGAACTTCAGCCCCGGCTTGCCGCTGCGCACCATCGCCGGCGCGTGTGCCATGATCAGCACGTCGCGGCGGCCAGCCCCAGCCAGCGCGTCGCTCAGCTCTTGAAGCTGCTCGGCGGTGACGGCCAGGGTCTTCTTTAAATCATAGTTGCGGCGGCCGCCCACCCAGCGCACCGGCACATCCGAGGTGTTCAGGACAATGACGCGCACCGTGCCGGCGTCGAAGAAGGACAGGCCATGGCGGGTCACGGCCGGGCCGCCAACCTGCTGCGTCATCGGGCGAAAGACCGTGTCGTTAAACACCCAAGGGTGAAAACTGCCGGCAAACCGGCGATTTTTTTTCGGCGTACTTGTCATTATCGTCATGGTTGCCCTTCGCGATCACAAACGGCAAATCGTCAGCTTTGAAGTCCGCGGCGATGTTGCGCAGCCGCCACATGGTCATAAACGCCGGCTCCGAGCCGTCAACCAGATCCCCCAAGTGAATGCGCCAGCTCACCGGCAGCTCGCCGGCCAGCCAGTGCTGCTCCTGCACGTGCCAGTAGCCGTTGGCCCATAGTAGGTGCGCGAAAAGGCGGTCCGGTCATGGGTATCCGTGATCACGGCCAGATTCAGCGCCGAGGCCGGCAACTGAGGCCGTACCCACTCGGCAAACTGGGTCAGATCAGCCTTGGCAAAACGGCGAATCGAAATATTCGGCAGCAGTCTCATCTTGTCCTCCTTGCGGCGCCGCGTCGGCGCCACTCATTTTAATCAGAAGTTCACCAGCACGCCCAACCCCATGAACACGACCTGCGCGAGCGTCGTCAGAAATAGACTCTTGATCGCCAGTGGGAACGTTTCGGTTTTCACCGGCCGCTTAGCAAAGGTCCGCACGTTGCGCACCACAATGGGCACGGTCACTAGCGTCAGCAACGTCAGCACCGGCAGAATCCGCATCCACACGGCGATGATCAAAGCCGCGTACCCCACCGTGTAGAGTCCGGCAAAGAAGGTCAGACTACGCTTGCGGCCCAGGTAGTACACGATTGTCCGCCGGTTCAACTGTTTGTCCTCTTCCTCGTCGGCAATGTTGTTCGCGAGCAGTAGCGCGGCGATGGCGCCTTGCGCCAGGCCCGAGGCCAGCAGGACCGGCCAGACAAACGCCCAGTTAAAGGTGACGACCGAAAACACATTCACGTAGACGGCAATCAGGAAGATCACAAATCCCATGGTAAAACCGGAGAAAAGCTCACCGGTCGGGGTGCTTGAGATCGGGCGCGGGCCGCCGGCGTAGCAATAGCCAACTGCGAAGCTAAACAGACCCAGCCATAGCAGCGGCCATCCGGTCCGGGTCACCATCCAGAGTCCCAACGCCCCACTGACTGTCATCATGCCCACGATCAGCCAGCCAATCATACTTGGATTCAGGTGCTCGCGGCCGATGATGTTGGTCTTTTTGCGAAAGGCCTCGGCCTCCTCACGCTGGGCTCGGCGGTAGTCTTGGTAGTTGTCGTTGGCGTCCACGGCCATATTGAACAGAAGCATCGCAATAAAAAAACACGATCAGCTCCGGCAGGTGCAGGGTGTGATAATGATACCAAGCGTACAGCGTACCCATCAGAAAAGGAAACACGGACGCGGTTTTTGCTTTGATCTCAACCAGTTCAAAAAACACTTTTGGCTTCAAATTCTTTCCCCCTAATCCTCGGTCTTAGCGTTGACACTGTTAAAGTGGCTGGGGTAGAGTTGACGTACAAAGTGGAGGTCAACGTGATGGTCCAGCCGCAGTGGCAACAGTATCCCGAAGTTTATGAAAAACTCGCCTTGGTGCAGACCCGCCTGGCAGACCGCACCCGCCTGCGCGTGCCGCCGGTCAACGCCCGCGTGCAGGCGCAGGTGAAAGCCGGCGGCAAAATGCTCCGCAGTGGCTCATGTTCATGCTAGCGCGTTTCCATAGCATTGACAATCCGGCCCTGATTTCGGCCGGTGCGGCGATCGAAGCCCTGCACCTGGCCACCCTTGAGCACGATGACGTGTTGGACACGGCGGCCACGCGCCGCGGCATGCCGACGCTGACCGCCACTGCCGGCAACAAGGCTGCCATTTACGCCGGCGACTTTCTTTTCTCGGTCTACTTTGAACTGCTGGCAGAAGCCGCACCTACCGTCGACAACGTCGGCACCAACGCCCGCATCATGCACCGCATTTTCATGGGCGAGCTTGACCAAAACGCCGTCAGCCGCGGCACCAAACTGACGGTACACCAGTACTTGCGGCAGATCAGCGGCAAAACGGCGGCGCTGTTCGGCCTGGCCGCTTACCAAGGTGCAACTCTGTCTGGTGCCTCCGCCGCCGAGCAAACCGCCGCATATCGCTACGGTCGCTGCGTCGGCATGGCCTTTCAAATGATCGACGACCTGCTTGACCTCACCGGCCGCCCGACCCAGACGCAAAAACCGCGGCTGGAAGACCTGCAAAACGGCATCTACACCCTGCCGGTGTTGTACGCCTTGCAACAGGACGACGGCACGCTGGCGGCCCTGCTTGATCAGATTGGGACTGAAGACCAGGCCTTGCTGCAGGCCGCCACGCTGATCACCCAAACCGGGGTCCCCGCCGCAGAAAATCTCGCCACGGCCTACACCAGCAAGGCACTGGCGGCACTGGCGGCATTTCCGGCCGGGGCCGCGCGCGACGAGCTGCGTGACCTGACAAAACGACTCCTGGCAAGAACCAAGTAAACCTTACGCTGCCCGCATGCCAAAATGACCAGCTGACGATTCACGCCAACTGGTCATTTTTTGACTTAATCACCGGCATCCAGTGCGTACAGGCGCTGGTACCGCTCGTTATTCGCCATCAGCGTCGCCGGCTTGCCGGCCATCGTCAACTTGCCATCTTCCAGGAAGATCACCTGATCGCACTGGCTGACCCCTTGCAGGTGATGGGTCACCCACAGCACGGTTTTACCGGCCAGCACCCTGAACATCGTATCCAAGAGCGCTTGCTCGGTAATGGGATCAAGTCCCACCGTTGGCTCATCAAGCAGCACAATGGGGGCGTCCTGAAGCAGGATCCGAGCCAGTGACAGCCGCTGGCGCTCCCCACCGGAAAAGCCAAACCCCGCCTCTTCGACCGGAGTGTCCATCCCTTTCGGCAGACCGGCGATCAGCTCATCCAACTGCACTTCCTTAAGCACGCGCTGAACGTCTTCATCGCTGGCGGACTCGTTGCCGAGCCGCACGTTGTTCAGAATGGAGGTATTGAACAGAAATGGGCTTTGGTCCAGGATCGCAAACAACTTGGTGCGCTGATCCTGGTACTGCAACACGTTGACACCATCCAGCGTGACCGCCCCGCGCGTCGGCGTCAGGTCGCCTAAGATCAGCTGAAGCAGCGTGGTTTTGCCCATGCCGCTGGGGCCCAAAATGGCGAGCTTCTCGCCGGCCTTCACCGTCAGCGCCAGCTGATCGATCAGGACCTCGCTGTCCGCATCGTACTGGAAGACCAGATTTTGCACGTTGAGCGCCCCCACGCTCTTTGGCGCGGCCAACTGCTTGGGCAGACTGCGCGTGGTGGGCTTCAGGCCGTTCAGGTGAGCCAGCGCCGTCTTGTACGTCGGCCACTCGCCGATCCCTTGGGCCACGTTGGAAAAGGCCATGGACAGCGGGAACATCACGAGGACAAAGGCCCCGATCCAGTCCGCGGTCAGCTGCGTGCCGGCAAAATACCAGCTCGCCCAGACCATCAAGCTGCTGGAATCGCGCCAAAGAACAAATCTGAGACAAAATCGCGGGCCCACTGAAACATTTTGGAGTGATGAGTCGACACGGCCAACTTGGCGGTCGCCGCGCTGGCCTGGGCCACAAACGTGTCCTGGCGGTGAGTAATGGCCCAGTCAGAAAGGCCAAGCACGGCGTCGGTCAGATCCACGTAAGCTTTTTGGGTGAGCTCCTTCTGGCGCAGTTTGCGTTTGGTTTCAATCAGCAGTCCCCACCACGGGATCAGTACGATTTGCACCAGCAACAGCAGCAAGACCCAAAGCGCAAAGCGCCAGTCAAAGATGCCCAGCCCCAGCGTGATCAGCAGCGTTAAGGTGCCGGCGACCACAGTTGGAAAAATCGCGCGCAGATACATGTTTTGAATGTGTCCAATGTCGTCGCTCAGCAGGCTGAGGATGTCACCGGTTTGGTGATGCTCCTGCACAAACGCGGCGTCGGTTTCGAGGACTTGGTATAACTTGCGGCGCATGTGACTCGTGATCTTGAGGACAATTGTGCGACGTCAGCCGCTCCAAGTACTGAAACACTGGCCGCCCGATCCCAAACGCCCGGGTCAGCACGACCGGCACGTAAATCGCGGCAAACAGCGGCATGGTGGCCGCAAAATCGATCAGGTAACCCGAGGTGAACATCAACGCGCCGGCGCAGAAATAGGTGAGTACGCCGAGGGCCAGTGACCAGAACAACAGATTCTTGTACCGACGGAGGTCCGGTTTGACCCAAGTGTCATTTTTGAACATTGAACTCACCTCGCATTTCTGCAACCAAGGCTTGATAGGGTTGCGAGTGGGCTTGCAGGTCCGCCGGTGTCCCCTGGGCCACGATCTTGCCCTCTGCCATGACGATCACCCAGTCCATTTGGTTGAGCCAATGGAGCCGATGCGTGGCAAAAATCACCAGCCGGTCCTTGAAAAGCGGCACCAGCGTCGCCTTCAGCGCGGCCTCAGTTTCAATGTCTAAGTGGGCAGTGGGTTCATCAAACAGCCAGACTTGTCGTTTGGTATCCAGCAGCGTCCGGGCCAGCGCGATGCGTTGGGCCTGACCGCCGGAAATCCCCCGACCGCCTTCGCCAATGCGTGTTTCCAGCCCCTCAGACAGCGTCTCAAGCCAGCTGGTCAGGCCGGCTTGGGCAACCGCCGCGGCCACCTCAGCCGCAGTGGCGGTTGGGCGATAGAACTTAACATTTTCCGCAATGGAGGCCGCAAAAATGTACGGCGCCTGCGGAATGTAGGACAGGTGGTCCTGCCAGGCCGGCTGGGCCAAATGGGGCAGCGCGTGCCCATTAAGCGTAAAGGGTGTCGAACCTTCAGCCGGCTGCAGGAACCCACCAATCAGGTTCAGCAGCGTAGACTTACCAGAACCACTGGGCCCGATGATGGCGACCTTTTGTCCGCCATGCAGCGAGAAGCTGGCATCGGTGACGCCGGTGTCCCGCCCAGTAGGTAAAGTTCAGGTGTGAAGCCGCGAGCGTTGCGTCGTGGTCCCAGCCGGTCAGCTCCGGCAGCCCTGGCGTGGGCGTCGGCACCGGCTGGGCCAGCACCGTCAGCACCGCATTCATCGCGTTCTTGCCGTTCAGCGTGGCGTGATAGTCGTTGCCGAACTCGCGGATCGGCATGAAGTACTCCGGTGCAAGAATCAGCGCGACCATTGCGCGGTACAGCGCCAGCGTCCCGTTCAGGAGGTCAATGCCCATGAACACCGCAACGATGGCAATCGACAGCGTCGAGAAAAAGTCCATCGCAAAGCTCGACAACATCGCAATTTTGAGCACCTTCATCGTCTGCTTGCGGTAGCGCTCGGACACTTGGTAGACGTTGTCCGCGTACTGCTTGGAAATGCCCATCAGCTGCAAGGTCTTAAGCCCGCGCAGCGAGTCGATGAACTGGTTGGACATCGACTGAAAGCCGGCGTACTGCTTCTGCGATTCATCGCGGGCGGCGTAGCAGGATGATCATGAACAGGATGATCACCGGAAACATGATGAGCAGCGCGATGCCGGTCAGGTGCTGCTGCATGAAGATGTAAACAAGCAGCACCCAGGGAATGATCATCATGTTGAGAATTTTATTCAAAATCAGTTCAATATAATTTTGCGTTTCTGGAATGCCGTCCAGCGCCATGGTCACCAAGTTCCCGGTGCCTTCGGTGGCCGCTTCGGCCGGTCCCAGGGCGTACACTTTGGCCAAGAGCTGACGCTGCAGATTACCCGCAGTCTTGCGAGCGAACCGCTCGGCGATCACGTTCCGGATCCAGGTGATGAACTGGCGCAAGGTGTAGGCGACCGCGAACCCGATCACGAACACCCAGATGCCGGTCAGTGGTTTGCGCTGCCAGGCGTGCACGATACCAGCGGCCAGAAAGTGACCTTGGCCTAAAATGACAAATGCTTGCACGAGCGCCAGCCCGGCAAGCATTGTCATAATCGTGCGCATGCCCGGCAAACGCATCAGTCGTTTGTCGATCATACTGTAAACTCCTTTGATTACCTAAACATCAGGCATTGCCTTTTGGTGCGATGCGCTTGTGAAAGACCACGTAACTCCAGATGAAGTAAGCCAGCGCGATCGGCAGCAGCACGCAGGTGACCCCGGTCATAATTTCCAGCGTCAGCGGACTGGCCGACGCGTCGGCGATCATGATCGAGTGCGCCGCGTTTTGCGCAATCATCACCCGTGGGAACAGGCCGTTGAAGATCAAGCCGACCACCAAGGCGAGCCCCATGCCGGAGCCGATGAACGACACCAGTTCCTTGTCCTTGAGCACCCCGTAATGCTGGATCACCGCCGCGCAGACGATCAGCAAAATGATCAGCGTGGTGGAAATTGGCCGCTTCGCAAAGAAGTCCGTGAAGAAGAACACCAGCAGCGCGAAGACGACCTCACCAGCGTAAAGCACCCAGGACAGCACTTGGTTGTACTGACGGGCGCGTGCACGCAGCGGACCGGTGGTCTTCAGCCGGATGAAGTTCAACCCGTGCATGAAGCACATCAGCGTGACGGCCACCCCGCCAACGATTGTCAGCAGGTTGATCTGGTTGCCCAGCGTCGCAAAGACATTGCCCTGCGCGTCGATCGGCAGCGGCTGAATGATCGCCGTAAAAATCATTCCGAGGATGAACGGCGGAATCAGTGAGCCGCAGAACAGCGCCCAGCGCCAGATACTGCGTCCGCGCGCGCTTTCCGCATGAGCGGCAAACTCAAACGACACGCCGCGAATGATCAGCCCGAACAACACCAGGAAGAACAGGATGTAAAATCCGGAGAACAGGCTGGCGTACCAAAGCGGATACGATGCGAACATCGCCCCGCCGGCGGTGATCAGCCACACCTCGTTGCCATCCCAGTGCGGACCGATCGTGGCGACCAACTGGGTCCGCTCGTCCTCGTTGTGGGCGAGCAGCCTAGTGGCCATGCCAACGCCGTAGTCAAACCCTTCCAGGAAGAAGAAGCCAATAAACAAGACCGCAAGCAACAGAAACCAGAGAATTTGTAAGCCGCTCATTTTGCGAACGCCTCCTTAGCAAACGGATCCTTGGCGACCCCGTAATCGGTGTCCAGCGGTCCATCCGGCCCTTTTACCAGTACGCGGTGACTGTAATAAATCATCACCCCGCCCAGCAGGCTGAAAATCAGGAAGTAAACAATGTTCGTAAACAACAGCTCGCCAGCGGTAGTGGTCGGCGATACCGCATCGGCGATCGTGTACAACCCGTACACGACCCACGGGTAACGACCCAGTTCGGTGATGAACCAGCCGCGGTGTTGGCAATAAATGGCAGCCACAGCGCCAGCCCCGTCAGGTAGAGGAGCCACCGCTTGTTCTCAATGGTGTCCTTCTTTTTGCGGGAGAACCACAAAACAGCCGCAGCCCCGATAATTAGGCCCGTGCCGATCCCGGCCATGACCCGGAACGACCAGAACAGCGTCTTGACCGGCACGTAGTAATTCTTGTTCGCGCCGTACTTCTTCTCCAGCTCCTTGTTGACGGTGTCCATGCCTTTGACGCTGCCGCTCATTTTGTGATAGGACAAAAGGCTCAGCAGGTAGGGCACATCGACGTTATCCTTGACCGTGTGATTCTTGGTGTCGATCAACTCGACGACCGCCCATGGCGCCGGATCCTTGGTATCCTTGTAAATTCCTTCAGTGGCCGCAAACTTCATCGGCTGATCGTTCATCATAAACCGTGTCTGCAAGTCGCCGACCGCGACCACGCCGATTGAGGCGACCAGCCCAATGGTCAGACCGATACGCATGGATTTCTTGTAGAACTCAACGTGATCGTGCTTGAGGATTCGCCAGGCGGACATGCCTGAAACGGCAAACGCCGCGGTGACAAAGGCGCCAAACACCACGTGCGGGAACTCGACCCACAGCTGGGGATTACTGATCACGGCCATGAAGTTGACCAGCTTGACGCGGCCAGTCGCCTGATTAATGGCAAACCCGGTCGGGTGCTGCATGAACGAGTTCGCGCTCAAAATCCAAATTGCCGACAGCGTCGTGCCGAGCCACACAAACCAAATCAACGCGGCGTGGGCGGCGGGCTTAAAGCGATCCCACGTGAACATCCACAGGCCGATGAACGTCGACTCCATGAAAAATGCCAACAGCGCTTCGATCGCCAGCGGCGCCCCAAAAATATCTCCCATGAACCGGGAGTAATTCGACCAGTTCATCCCGAACTGGAACTCCTGAATAATACCGGTGACGACCCCAACGGCGAAGCTCAACAGGAAGATCCTGCCCCAAAACTTCGTCATTTTTTTGTACATTTCGTTCTTCGTACGCACATATCGGGTCTCCATAATTGCGGTGACAAGCGCCATCCCAATCGAAAACGGAACGAAGAAGAAGTGGAAAACAGTCGTCATGGCAAATTGAAACCGTGCAAGACTAAGTACAGACAACCCTGCAATCATCGCCATAACCTCCTTGCGGTGCCGCATTTGGCACCGAAATTTGCGACGTCCCCCACGTCGAAAAAAAGTGCTTACACTTGTACGGTTCCAGTTTAGCACCAGGACTATAAAAAAAACACGATTTCCCTGCCGGAAAACCGTGCCTTGCTTAGCCTTGAATCACTTTTTTGATCAGCTGGAACTTGGCCGGCGCGCTTTGGCCAATTGTGAAAGCCCGCTGCACCGCCTGTTCAATGGCGGAAGTGTCCTGGCTGTCGGTGTGCAGTGTCGCCAGCGTATCCCCAACGCTGACAGGGGTGCCAAGCTTTTTGTGTAACACCAGGCCCACCGCCAAATCGAGTTGGTCATCCTTTTGCGCCCGGCCGCCGCCCAAGCGCATCGCGGCCAACCCCAACGCATCCGTGTCAATACCAGTCACGACGCCGGCTTGCGTCGCCTTGACGTCCACGCGGTACTTCGCCTGAGGCAGCAGACGGGGATCATCCACCACCGCCGGGTCGCCGCCTTGCGCCTTGATCAGCTGTTTAAAGGCATTTAAGGCGCGCCCGTCGCGCAGGGCGTCTTCCGCCATGCCAATGGCCTGTTCGAGACTTTGGGTCTTGCCGCCAAGCACCAGCATGTGAGCGGCTAAGGTCACGGTCAGGTCACGGACATCCCTGGGGCCGCGGTTTTTCAGGATCGCGATGCTTTCCGCAATTTCAAGCGAATTGCCGATCGTGATCCCCAGCGGCTGGTCCATGTTCGTCAGCAGCGCCACACTTTTGACCCCTGCCTGCTTGGCGATAGCCACCAGCGCTTGCGCCAGCTTTTCCGCCTGCGCCTCGGTTTTCATAAACGCGCCGTTGCCGACCTTGACGTCGAAAACCAACGCATTGGTGCCAGAGGCGATTTTCTTGGACATGATCGAACTGGCGATCAGCGGAATCGACTCCACCGTGGCGGTGACGTCCCGCAGCGCGTAGAGGCGCCGATCCGCCGGAGCCAGGTCGCCGGAAGCGGAGACGATGGCCTGGTGAATGGTAGCGACCTGCGCTTTGAATTCTTGCTCGGACAAGTCCACGCGAAACCCTGGAATACTTTCCAGCTTGTCCAGCGTCCCGCCGGTGTGACCAAGCCCGCGCCCAGAAATCATGGGCACCGGTACGCCGAGGCACGCCACCAGCGGCGTCAAGGGGATGCTGATCTTATCACCGACCCCGCCAGTCGAGTGCTTGTCGACCTTGATGCCGGGAATGTCCGAGAGATCCAGCCGGTCGCCGGAATTGAGCATCGCCAGCGCCAGTTCGGCCTGTTCCGCGTCCCCCATGCCTTTGAAGTATGTCGCCATCAGAAAGGCACTCATTTGGTAGTCAGGAATCTCATCCTTGACGTAGCCTGTGATCATCCAGTTAATTTCCTCTTTGGTCAGTGTCTGGCCGTCGCGTTTTTTCGCGATCAGATCCACCATGCGCATCGCGATCCCTGCTTTCCTGTGTGATACATCTATTGTAGCAGAATCCGAAAAGCGTGTTGAAACCGATTACCAGCCGGGCCAGTATGGTACACTGCAAGTAGTTAAGGAGGGCGAACATGGACGAAAAAGTGTTACATGACATCGGTAAAGTGGAGCTTCATTGTCATCTCGACGGCTCGCTGAGCCTGGAAATGATCCGCAAACTGGCCAAACGCATCGATTTGGCGCTACCAGCAAGCGACGCCGACCTGCGCAAGCTGGTGACGGCGCCGCCGGAAAGTGAAGACCTGATGGACTACCTGAAGACCTTTGACTTCATTCGGCCGCTGCTTCAGTCCAAAGAAGCCCTCGAGATGGCTGCGTATGACGTGGTGGCTCAGGCCGCCGCCGAAAACGTCCGCTACATTGAGGTGCGCTTTGCCCCCAACCAATCGACTGACGAAGGATTGTCCGTCGCCGAAGCCACTACCGCGGTCGTTGCTGGGCTGCACCGCGCGATGAGCCAGTTCGACATCATCGCCCGCGCCTTGGTGTGCGGAATGCGCCAGCTGCCACTTGGGACAACGGGGCACATGTTCGAGCTGACCGCCCCGCTGCTGACTCACGGCCTGGTCGGCGGTGATTTTGCCGGTAACGAAGGCGCCTTCCCTACCGCCGCCATCGCCCCAGCCATCAAGCAGGCCCAGCAGCTCAGTGTCCCGTTAACGCTGCACGCCGGTGAGTGCCATGAGCCGGCAAACATTGCCAAGGCCTTGCAGCTTGGCCTTCGCCGCATCGGCCATGCCACCGCCATTTATGACCAGCCGGCGCTGATTCACCAGTTTGTGAACGCCGGCGCCACCGCCGAGCTCTGTCTGACCTCAAACCTGCAGACCAAGGCGGCGCGCAGTCTCAAAGAATTTCCGTACCGCGCTTTGCACGAAGCCTGCGCAAAGATCACCATCAACACCGACAACCGCACGGTGTCCAACACCACCCTGACGCGCGAGTACTGGCTCTTCGCCCAGAACTTTGGGGTGACGCTGAAGGACCTGCTCGCCTTCAACCACACCGCCGTCGACGCGGCTTTCTGCTCTGAAGCGCAAAAAGCCGTGCTGCATGCGCGGCTTGAAAAAGACTATCAACGTTACCTATGATTCAGCGCCAAAAAAAGTGAAACGCCACCTTGCCAATTGCAAGCAAGGTGGCGTTTTTCGACTTATTTACCTGCAAGAGTCGGCTGCTGCCGGCGCGCAATGGCCGGCAGGATCAGGCCAAGCGCCAAGAACAGGAGCGGGGTGACCACGTTCAACCCCATCTGGAACCACCAGGTCTCCGGGTCAGCGGCGTAACTGATTTTCGGCATCATCCCCATCAGGCAGGCAAACGCGGTGAAGAAGAAGCACCAGCCGCCGATCACCATGCCCAGCCGGGGATTTTTGACGAACTCGTAATCCGACTTGAACCGGTCAAGGTGCTTGTTCAGCAGAATGTAGGCCAGGAACACCCAGAGGTACCGCAACGGCATGACCACAGAATTCAGGTTCAGCAGCCAGTTGTACAACATATTCATGTTGCCGATGCCCAAGGCCGGCACCACAATCAGCAAACTGACCAGCACCCCTGTCATCAGGTATCCGTTCACCGGTGTCCCGTTCTTGTTCAGCTTGCGCAACCCGCGCGGCACAAAGGCCGGGTCCGCGTCGCCCAGCAAGATTTTCAGCGGCGCATCGATTGAAAACGCAAGCGCTGATATCTGCGCCATCGTTTGGGCCAGCGCGTACAAGATCACGAACAAGTTGCCGACGTGGTAGTACCCACCGAGCTTGGCAAAGGCAAGGTAAGCCCCGTTGGCCATCAAATCCTGCGGAATGTGGCGCGAGTTGAACAGCATGCCCATCCCAAAACTGCCAAGGATCGCGCACAAGGCGACCATGCCAGCCAGCACTAGCATCCCCAGCGGAAATTCCTTGCTGGCGTGCTTCGTGCTGTTGACATATGGCGAAATTTTCTCCGCGCCGCCAACGGCAAACACCAGCATCGACAAAGTGGTGAAGTAATTCAGGTTGAAGTTCGGCAGGTATGTGCTGAGCCGGTCCATGCGCGGCGTGGCGATTGGTGTCCCTTTCACCATGAACGGCGCAGACACCGCCAGAATGATGAACAGCAGTGACATGATGAACATCGCGGTCCCCGCCACAGAACCAATGCGATTCAGGGTGGTCAAGCCGCGCGACGATAACCAGAGGAACGCGAGAAACAGCGCCAGGCAAATCAACGACACTGTGATCGAAGATACCTCGTTGACGAACTTACCGTTGCCCTTAAAGAGCCAACTCAGCGAAATCAGGATACCCTGCGGCTTTTGCGCCAGATATGGCACGTGCACCACCCAGTAGGTCCAGGCCGCATAATAGGCCAGGCGCTTCGTCGATGTTCGCTTGATCCAGCTGGACACACCGCCGCTTTCGTCCTTGAATGCCGATCCCAGCTGGCCGACGATCAGCGCATACGGCACAAAATACAGCAGCATGATGAGCACCCATGAAGTGACCACGGAAAGACCCTGCTGGGCGTAATTGTTGACGACGTTGCCCAGGCCCCACACGGCCACGAAGGCGATCAGGGCAACGTTGTACCAGCGCAGCTTTTTGCTTTCTTCCATGAAGATTCCCCCTACTTTTAACCTGAAATCACAAACCTGGTTTAGTGTACGGGAATGGGCCGGAAGATTCGGTGAACCGGCAGTCAAAATCTGATGAGAAAGCGGTTAATATGGGCAAAAAAATACCGCCATAAGATCAGCGGTATTGGTGAATTCACTTAGAAGTAATCATACAGCTGCGCTTGACGGCTGATGAAAGCCGCACCGACGCTGGTGATGGTGAACGGATCGCCGTCGATCAAGCCAAGGTTATAGGCATCCTGAAGTGGCCGGACGCCAAACGTCGCCTTGACTAGCTGTTGAATCGACAATGAGATCTGCGGCGTGCCGGCCGCCTTTTCGAACGTCGTCTGACCATCGTCCAGGGCCAGCGACCACACCCCTGCGTTTTCGGGAATGTAATCGTCGGTAATCGCAATCAGCGTGGGCGCCAGATCCGTCACCTGATACGGATAGCGCTGCATGAAGTCGGCCACGTCCACGATCCGTGCCATCATGTACGCGTGAACCGAAGTCTGAAGCTGGCTGGGGTCCGGCAGCAAATCGTGCAGCGATTCCGGGTTGCCAGTGGTGTAAACGAAACGCCGATACGCCGTGCGGTGGCCGCCAATGAAGCGGGCCAGCGCCAGCAGCGTGTCCAGGTCGTCGTGAAACTGCTCCACAATGCGGAACGTGTCCGGGTCGCGCTGGTAAATCACATAGCCCGTGGGCCGGTCCCCCAGCGTTGCCACTGCGACCTCGCGCGCCGGGTAATGGTCGGCCAGGTTCTGCCACCACCAGTCGGCCCGCCGCAGGCCGCCACGGGTCGCATCCAAGCTGCGCGCGTATACTTCTTGCATCGCTGTGATTGCCGCCCGAAACGGCACCCGGTGCACCGTGATCTCGGCGCTGCGCTGCGGGACCTTGGGAAAAGCGGCAGCCGGCAGGATGTGCTCAACCTGATCGAACGCACCTTCGTAGCCGAACCGGCGATAGAAAGTGCTGGAAAAAGGCGCCAAGTAAGACAGCGTTTCGCCTGCTGCCCGCATATCCTTGAAGGCTTCTTTCATGATGGCGCTGATCCCGCCGTTGCCGGCGGTTTCTGGATAGGAGGCCACGTAGCCGAGCCCACTCATTTGATACGTAGTGCCCGCAAAATCGACCTCAAAATGAGTACCTAGCACCCCACTTTCGAGCGGCTCACCGACGCCCCAAGCGCTGGAATGCGCGTACAGGCTGGCAAACGCGCGGTCCCGACTTGCGCTTTGCGGTAAGTTAAAGGCATAACGGGCCAGCGCGTAGTACGCAGCCTCATCTGAAGCAGTCAACCGAGCAACTGAAGCCATAGTTTCCTCCCTGAATCGTTAATGCGTTAAGTATACCGTATCCGCGACACGATTTCTTAAGTGTAAAAGCGCACAAACTTCACAATTTCGCTGAGGATTGTGCACATCCCGTCGCTAAGATGAATTTATCGAAAGCGGAAAGGATGAGTTTTATGGAACTGAATCAAAAGCATGTCGTCGCCGCCCAGCTCGAGACGATCAAATACCCGAAAATCATTGCCCACACAGAGAACGGGTCGTCACTGACCATTGAAACCAACGAAAAACAGCGCGATGACCCCGCGTTTTGGCAGGCCATCAGCGCTATTCTCAAAGCTCACTTGTGGGTTCCAGTGTCGACAAGGCTGCATCAGTTGACCGATTCAGACTGGCTGATGCCAGACCCAGCCTAAATCACTTGGCCTCCTGCCACTGCCGAAAGCGCGCCGAGGCGACGATCAACGTCACTGCCGCATCCTTGGACAGCGCGGCAGTCACAGTCGCCAAATGGCCCGAGGTTGCCACCGCGCCGATGACCTCCAGGCCGAACTTAACAATGTTTAAGTCCTTCTTGGCCTCGTAGCCGTCCTCGAACACCGGCTCATGGTTGTAAGTAAAGTTGAGCTCATCTTTGGTGATGGACCATCCACATGGTTGACCATGATTCGGTCCTCCACCTGCGCCAGCGCCTGGTCATCCGCCATCAAGTTGAGCTTGTGATCGGATTCTTCGCGGTCATACGTGCCCTGTTTCATCACCAGGTACGCAGCGGCCGGCTGAGCGAGCAACTTCAGGTAGTCCACGCCGGCCAGCACTTTGTCCGTCGGCATCATCTCCGCCTTATCCAATAACTGATCATTGTGCGCCTCTAGCCAGTCAGCCAGTTCACTGATTCCAAATTGATCCATTATGTCCTCCACGCTTTCAGTGCCGGAACGCTCCGGCCGAGTCAAAACATCAAAAACATTGTACCATTGTCCACAGCCCAGCCCAAGGTTCGGTGACTTGCCACCCCTGCTATAATAGAGTTAAGGAGGGATGATTATGCCTGACATCAAAAAAACGGCCGTTGCCGGTGTTTGATGCGGAAGGCCGGCCCTTGCGTCTAAAACCGCGGATCACGTACAAACTGCGCGTAAAAAAACGGCTACATCTTGGCGCTGACATCCAATCAGCATCAAACCCGCTTACCGAATCTCGTCAACTTACATGAAGACAATCCCCACACCAAATAAGGGGTGATGATCACGTGGTCAAGCCACGTGATTTTTTGCGGCAATCCCCATCGACTGCCGCTCAGGCATAAGCGGAGTTGATGGCCGCAACCACGGTGTGCACTTCTTCAGCGGTATTGCTCATCCCCAGTGAAAGGCGAATAAAGCGTGAAGCCGATGCCGCGGTTAGGCCCAATGCCAGCAGCGTCTTGTCCGGGCGGGGGTCCTTAATGCTGCAGGCGCTCACCGTTGACAGGCAAATGCCGTGCTGACCAAGCCAAGTGGCCGCTTCTTGCCCCTGCGTGTGGGGCAGGATCAACCCAATGATTCCGGGATAAGCCGCCCATGGTGCGACCGGCGTAATGGAAGGTGCAAGCCCGGCCAGCAGTTGGCTTTTGAGCGTCGTTAAATGGTCAAAAAGTCTCGGCTGCGCTGTCATCGCCTCGTCAAACGCCGTCTCAGCACTGATAATCGCAGCGGTATCCATGGTCCCTGGCAAGTACCCATTCTGTTGAAAAACGTGGTTGAAGCGCGGTTTAGACGGCACGGTCGGCGCCAGAGATAAAAAGCCACAACTTTTGGGCCCATTGAACTTGTGGGCACTCACAGAAAAGCCCGCCACTGTGCTTAACGCCAATGGCACCTTGGCGATTCCTTGAACAGCATCCACAAATAAGGGCACCTGATGCGTCTGCGCCACCCTGTTCAGTGCCGTGATCTCCTGCACAATTCCCGTGATGCCATTCACCGCCTGGACAATAATCAGTGCTGTATCGGCAGAAATCGCACTGTTAAGGCCAGCAGGCGTCACCTGACCATGGTGATCGACAGGCAGCTCCTTGACGCGAAAGCCCTGGGTGCTGGCTAACCTGCTAGCAATTTCGTACACCGAGGAATGCTCAAGTGGGCTGATCAACAGCTCCCGCCTTGCACTTGCCGCCGCCAACGCCTCAATACCCAACTGATTGGCCTCGGTACCGCCACTCGTAAAAATTAAACTGTCCGGAGCGACATGCAGACGGTCGGCGATTGACTGCCGGGCCTCCTGCACCAAGCCCCCTGCGGCCGTGCCCGGTTCGTGTAGACTTTCGGGATTGCTGTAATAGTCCTGGGCAACCTGATTGTAAGCCGCGAGGGCATCTTTGCTCATCGGCGTTGTTGCAGCATGATCAAAATAAATCATTTTATCTCCTAACTAAGCGCCAGCATCCGATCAAGCGCCTTTTTGGCCCACTGAGCGGTTTGCGGCGCAACGGTGATCACGTTGGCTGGTTTGCCAGCAGCTAACTGGTCCATCGTCCAGGCCAAGTGCGGCAAATCAATGCGGTTCATCAAAATACAAGCACATGAATACGGGTTGAGGGCCATCACTCGCTTTTCAGGGTAGGTTTTGATCAGCCGACCCACGAGATTGTTATCAGTGCCAACTGCGATTCGAGTATTTTTCGGCGCTTGCTGAATGTAATGAATGAGATCACCAGTGGAACCATAAGCATCGGCAGCCGTCACCACCTCGTGCTTGCATTCCGCGTGCACAATGATTTTGATCCCCGGATACTGGGCCCGAAGCTGATCAATTTGGGCCACACTGAACTGCTGGTGCACTGAACAGTACCCATTCCACAAGATCACCCGATAGTCACCAGGGTTTTCGAGGCGGCCATCCTGAGCATTCCACAGGCCAATTGCCGAGTCAGGCACCCCTAGTGCCATCGCCGTATTGCGACCAAGATACTGATCCGGTAAAAACAGCACGTGTTTGGCCTGCTGAAGGGCCCAGGCAACAATTTTCGGGGCATTACCGGATGTGACCACAACGCCGCCATGCTCACCAACAAATGCCTTGATGGCCGCTGTCGAATTAACATAAGTAACGGGCATAATACTGCTGCCATACTGCGCGGTCAGCGCTTGCCAGGCGGTCGTCAGCTGATACGAGTTAGCCATGTCAGCCATGGAACAGCCAGCCATGGGATCGGGCAAAATCACCGTTTGATCATCACTGGTCAGAATATCTGCTGTTTCGGCCATGAAATGCACCCCACAAAAAACGATCTTTTCAGCAGTATGATTACTGGCGGCAATTTGCGCCAGTTTTAACGAGTCGCCTGTCGCGTCAGCAAACTGGAAGACTTCATCTTTTTGATAATGATGCGCCACTAACAGCAGCCGGTCACCAAAACGCGCTTTGATGGCCAAAATCCGCTCAATCTGCGCTTGGGGCGCTTCGTCGTAATACCGATAAAAGTCCTGCTTTTGCTTCAACTCAGTCAGTAGCATGGGCGTCCTCCTTCATGTAATGTGCGCCAAGGCTCTTCGGTTCCGCTAGCGCGGCCTGTGCGATCAGCTGACTGCATAAGCATAGATTCGCCCGTGTCAGTTCATCGGCAGACAGGTTAGCGGCGGCCAGCTGAGCGTAGTTAAACTGCTGCAGCCAACGCAAAAATGCTTGCAACTGGGGGCGGGTCCGTTCCACCCCAAGGTCTGCCCACGCTCGCTTTTGAAGTGCCGCCAAAGCGGGCAGATGGATCGGTCGCGCCGGCGGTGTCGTGACCGTCATGGGAGACAGCGCCTGTTCAGGCATCTGCTGGATGCTATCGGCCGCTTTTTGGCCGCTGACTAAGCAATCCAGCAGCGAGTTGCTGGCTAACCGGTTGGCGCCATGGACACGATTGCAAGCGACTTCACCGACCGCCCACAACCGTGGCAGTGAAGTGCCGGCATTGAGATCCGCCGCGACGCCGCCCATCATAAAGTGTGCGCCGGGTTGAATGGGAATGCGGGAGGTTTGGCGAAAAGGCACGTGGTGTTTATCCAAATTAGCGGTCACACCAGGGAAATGCTGCTCAAAATTAGCCACCTTAGAAATATCCAGAAACAGCTGATGTCCCTGGGCCTGCCAAGCAGTCAGATGGCGGGCCACCACATCTCGCGGCGCCAGGTCCGCACAGGGGACTCCTGCCATGATCTTGGTGTCATTTTCGTCAACTAAAATCGCCCCAGCACCGCGAATTGCTTCAGTAATGAGCCCATAACAGTGATGGTCGATTGAAAGCAGCGTGGGATGAAACTGGACAAACGCCATATCTGTCAGCTTGACGCCCTCGCGCGCCGCCAGCGCAATGCCATCCCCAGTGACGGTCCGATCATTGGTCGTAAAATCAAACAGATTACCGAGCCCGCCGGTGGCCAAGACAACGGCATCGGCGACCAACACCTCCTGCTTGCCAGTGGCGAGATGCCGAACCAGAACCCCTTGGCAAGCGCCGTTTTGGACAACCAGTTGCAGTGCCTCAACCTGCGTCTGCCAAATGACATGATGCAGTTGCTGCTGAACAAAACTGGTCAATGCCTCCCCGGTTTGATCCCCATTGGCATGCAAAATCCGGTGATGGCTGTGCGCGCCTTCCAAGCCGAAGCTCAATGGCCCATCCGGATGGCGATCAAACGTCATGCCTGCCGCAATTAAGGCCTTGATCAGTTTGGGCCCAAGCGTGACCAACTGCTTGACCGCCGCCTCATCATTGTGATAAACGCCAGCTTTCATTGTGTCTTCTTCATGGGACTGCGGCGAATCGCCAGGGTCTAGTGAAGCAGCGATACCGCCTTGAGCCAACATTGAATTACTTTCACGCCGGTCGCCTTTGGTCACGATCGTCACTGCGCAAGTGTCCTGCAACCGCGTTGCCACAAAGCAGCCAGCTAGGCCACCACCAATAATTAGCACTTTCTTCATTACCCGTTGCCCTCAATCTTTGCTTTTTAGTCAAATCGACTTTTATTCTGCTAAATAAAAAAAGGTGTCGTGACACCTCATGGACTCAGTTGTACACCCCCAGGCCGAGCAGTGCAACAGATAAGCGTTAAATTTTTCACAAGCAAAAAGCGCAAGTCAGTTCGGCCACTGTACTGCACCAAACCAATTTGCGCAAACTCGCAAAGCCAAAATCATGCCGCGGGGTCACGCGGCTTGACCGTCTTGGGTGCCTTGGGGCCTGTCGCCGCCATCAAGAACACCGTCCCGATAATCACCGCCGTGCCCAGCAGCTCGGCAAACCCGAGGTGCAAGTGTAAAAACAGCACTGAGGTGATGGTGGCGCCAATGGGTTCGAAGGCGTCTAGCAGCCCCGCCGCCGTCGCCGAAATGTACCTTAGGCTGGCGAGATACGCCAGATACGCGATCAGCGTCCCAAAAATGACGACAAACCCGAACGCACCCCAGCCCAGGCCGTTCAGGTGCGGGACGCCGATCCACAGCGGCCGATAGAGCGTCATCAGCAGCCCACCAATCAGCTGCGCCCAGCCGACCACGACCAGCGGCGAGTAGTGCGCAAGCAGCCCCGCCGGCAGCAGCGTGTAAAGTGCCGCGGCCAGCGCTGCCCCCAGGCCCCACATCAGCGCGCTCGGCGAAATCGCCAGTGTCGTCAGGTGGCCCTTCGTGACCACCAGCAGCGTGCCAAACATGGCCATGGCGATCACCAGCACGTCAATGCGGCGCGGCAGCTGGCGCGTCTGCACGGCCAGGATCAAAAGGATCACAACCGGCGACAAATACTGCAGCGTGGTGGCAGTCGGTGCGTTGGCCACTTCCACGGCCTTAAAGTAAATGAACTGCATCGTGATCATGCCAAACAGGATAAAAATCGTCATCTGCCAGGCGTCATGTTTGTTCTGCCACGGGGCAAAAATTTGCTTGCCCTCACGCAGCCAGGCAAATGCCATCGTTAAAATACCGGCGATCAGCATCTTAGCCGAAATCAGCCAGGCCACGTCCGTTCCTTGTTGAAATAGCACTTCACTGGCCGGCCCTGACACGCCCCACAGGCACGAGCCAAAAATCGCCAGTCCTAACCCTAGTAACCGTTTATTGTGCATGATTGTCCTACCAGAAATTAATTTTTCAGTCAGGCCAGATGGTCGTCGATCACTCCAGCCCCCTGCAGGAAGCTGTACGCCGTGGTCGGCCCGATCATGGTGATGCCGCGTTTTTTCATGTCCTTGGCGACCGCTGTCGACAGGTCCGTGTACGCCGGCACATCGGCCCAGCGGCGCGGCTTATTGACCAGCTGCTTGCCGTCGGTAAAGTGCCACACATACGCCGCAAAGCTGCCGAACTCTTGTTGGATCTGCTGAACCGCGCGGGCGTTGTGCGGGATCGACGCGAGCTTGCGCCGATTGCGGATGAGCCGCGCGTCTGCCATGAGCGGCAAGATGTCTGCATCCGTCATATGCGCAACGGCCTCAATATCAAAGTCGTGAAACACCTCGTTAAACGCGGCGCGCTTGTTCAGCACCAGCTCCCAATTCAGCCAATTTGCAGGCTTTCCAGGCTGAGCAGCTCGAACAGCTGGCGTTCGTTGTGCTTGGGCACGCCCCATTCATGATCGTGATAGTCTTTTAGCACCGGGCTTTTGGCCCACCAAACTGATTCTTCCATATTAGCACCTCCGCAGGTAGATTACGCGGCCAAAAAGCAGTTTTCCAAGGCCTGACCAAAAAAGGGCCAGCTGTCGTCAAACACAGACTGGCCCACCTAAAAAAGCCCCGCCGCAGCGAGACCCTCAGTGATTGACTAAGCTTCAGTTTTGACGATCAGCACATCACATGGCGCGGTGCGGTTGACGTACTCGGTGACCGAGCCCACCAGCACGCGTTCGACCGCATTCAGCCCCGTGGCGCCGATCATGATCAAATCAGTCTTGTGATCGTGCGGAAAATCAGTCGCGATGACATTTTTCGGATTGCCGAAGCGCACGTGAATCGCCACGTCGGCCAGTCCGGCCTTCTCGGCCCGCTCCTGCAAGCCTCCAGATACTTTTGCGCATCCTGGGTCAGCTGATAAATCGCATCGCCTGAAATCATGCCGCCGTAACCGCCAATAAACTGCTTCGTGTCAAGGACGTTCAAGATGTCCAGGTGGGCGTGGTTGGTCTGTGCGACCTTGACCGCCTTGCTGAATGCCAGCTCAGCCTCGTCGGAGCCATCAACTGGAACCAGTATCGTGGTATATTCTTGATCCATGTGATCACACCCTCTCTTTCTTCAAGCGTAAATCATCAGCCCGTTAAAAACAAGCAGAAGCATCACGGCGGCAGACGCTTTCGCAGACCACAGATAAGCTTTTTTTTAAGAGTAAAAAAATCGTCTAACAGGGGCTTTCAGATTTGCAAAGGGTTTCTATTGAATGTTGACAATAAAAAAATCGATAAAAACGCCCGCGAATAATTGCATTTTCCCAGTAAAAAAGCTAAATTGAACGGTGAACCGATTTCAATTGGTTTAGTGATTCTAACTTATAGGAATGTGGTGAAAATATGACAGAAACAGTTGGCAGTGCCTTGCGTCAGATTCGCAAGGGCCGCGGCGAGTCCATCGTTGAAGTCGCTAAGGCCACGCACACCTCCCCGGCCAGCTTTACCAAGTGGGAAAACGATCAAACGATTCCCAGTGAACGCAGTATCCGCAAGCTTGCGGAGTACTACAACACGGACGCGAACAATATCCTCGCACTTGCCTACCCGGACAAGTACGCGACCAATCGCGATGCGATCGACCTTGATGAGTACAATGTGATCCGCGTTGAAGATCTGCTTGCAGACAACACGATACTGACGTACAACGGCTCTCGCTTGCCGCAGACCAAAAAAGACTTAGTGGCTTCCTTCACCGCCGGTATGATCATCGGCAGTGCGGCGGAGCAGGACTAAGCGCGTCACAAAGTCGCCTGTCCAGGCGGCTTTTTTTATTTTGGCCGCCTTCGGTATACTGAAACCGAATCCATCAAGGAGGTTTTATCGTGACACCCATCGTTCTTCCCATTCACCACGGCTTTAATTTTCGCGACCTCGGCGGCTACAAGACGAAGGCCGGCCAAACGGTGCGCACCCACCGCCTGCTGCGGTCGGGCCGACTCAATGAGCTTTCCGCAACTGATCTGACCTATCTGACGGATTACGGGCTGCAAGCCATCGTCGACTTCCGCTCGCCCCAGGAACGCGCCGATGCCCCTGACCAGGTTCCCGCCGGCGCGCAGGACCTGTTCGATCCGGTTTTCCCCACTGATGAAACCAAGGTCACCGAAGAGGCGGAAGAAGCGCGCCACACCGAGCTGGCCAAGGACCCGCTCGCCGGCTTTCGCAGCATGGTCAACACGTACGCCAGCATCGTGGTGCAGCCCAGCGCAAAAAAAGCGTACCGCCAGTTTTTCGATGTGCTTTTAAGCCAAGGCAGTGACGGCGCGGTCCTGTTTCACTGCAGCGCCGGCAAGGACCGCACCGGCATGGGCGCGGTGTACCTGCTGACCGCGCTCGGCGTCGATCCCATCACGATTCGCCAGGACTATTTGGCTTCGAATCTTTACCTAGTGGCGGAAGGCCAGCGGATGGTGGACGAGGTGATTCAGGCGGGCGGCTCACCAGCGCTGCAATCGTCGTACCGGTCCCTGGGCGGCGTGGCCAACGAGTACCTGGACTCCGCGCTTAACACCATAAACCGGGAATACGGCAACCTGCCGAACTACCTGAAAAACGAGCTCACGTTAAGCGACGCCGAACGTCGCGATTTGCGCGCCTTGTACCTGAAGTGATGTGCAAACCTGTCTTGACCCATGTGCGTTATAATAGACCCAAAGCGGAAAGGAGTGTGCGCTTATGAAACTATACCAAGGATTGACCAGGTGCAGGTGAACGACTCGCTGGTCGATGACGCGCCGAACTTCACGATTCAAACGGAGCTCGACAAGCCGCTGAACTTTGCGCCGACGACGCTTTTCCACTACATTGACAGCGTCCTGAAGCCAGGCAGTCGCCACGACCAGAACAACCTGCGCTTTGTCACGGACCCCGCCTTTATCGGCGAAAACTTTGACTACACAAGTATTCCGGAAACTAAGGCCTACAAGGATTTTGAGGATAAAATGAACTTCGCGCGCAACATGGTTCAAGACCTCAATCGCCACGTGGCCGTCAACATTGATACTAAGAACAATGAGTTCCAGCTCGTCTTTGTGGACTAGCCAGACGCAAACGCCCCGGTTCAGCGAAAAACTGAACCGGGGCGTTTTTTTTAGCTAAGCTTAGATTGCGGCGATGACGTCGCGGTAAGGCAAGGTCGCCACAAATCGCTGGTAGGCGGCCTCCTCGCCGGTTTCGGCGATTTGGGCGCCGCCAAACCGGCCCTGGTGCAACGCGGTTTCCGGCACATCGATCAGGTGGGTCGTCGTCGCGTTACCGATCAGCTCGATCCAGTAATCGGCCCCGCTGCCGTGCACGTTGGTTTGGACCACGCCGCCCGGATTGTAAACCGTGTTGAGTTGATCCAGTGCAGCGGCCTCAGGGTGCGTCAGCACAAAGGCGAGGCTGGTGGCCGCCATCCCGGTACCGCACGCATTGGTGAAGCCGACCCCACGCTCATACGTGCGCGCGAACAAGGTGTGCGCCCCTTCGATGGCGGCAAACGTGACGTTGACCCCTTCTGGGAAGTACGGGTTGGGCGCGTTAAGCTTTTTGCCCAGCGCCCCGATCTTTTCTCCATTAAGTTCAGCTTCAGAGACGAACGCGATCAGGTGCGGGTTCGGCACCGCCACCGCCGTGAAGCGCAACGCTGGGTCTAGTGCCGGCAGCACCTGGTCAACGATTTTATCCGTGCCCAACGCGGCAAACGGCAAAGCGCTGGAGGCAAAGCTGACTGGGGAGATCTCCACCGAAAAGCCTGGCACGCCGGCAGCAAAATCTGCCACATGGCGCACCCGCAGCGCCGCCTCTTCGGTTTGAACGGTGAACTGCTGCTGGCCAGTCTTCTCACTGAGGTAGCGCGCAACGGTCCGCAGCCCATTGCCACACATCTTGGCTAGACTACCATCCGCGTTGATGACGGTCATGCGGCCCACAGCGCCTGCCGCGTCGTCGACGATCAGCATACCGTCCGCCCCACCGAGCAGTCCGGTCTCCCGGCTGCTCAGCCGTTTGGTCAGCGTCACCAATTCCGCGCGTGATAATTGGTGCTCAAGCGTGGTTTGATCCAATAGAAAAAAAGTGTTTTCCGAGCCGTGGACGCGGCGCAATTCAGCCATTCGAAAGCCTCCTCATAATAAGTGGCTAAATTGTAGCACAAGCGCATGCGGCTTGCCATCGATGATTGACCAGCCGACTGGCAAAGGCTAGACTTTGCTTAAACTGACTTCGGGAGGCATTGTCATGAAGATTGAAACGAATGCGGCAGGTCACTTGGTGATTGGAGGCTGCGACGCATTGACGCTGGCCCAGCAATTTGGAACGCCGGCCTACGTGTACGACGTCGCGGCGATCCGCGCGCAATTTCGCGCGTTTGCCAAGGTTTTCAAGGCGCACCACGCCAAGTACGCGATCAGTTATGCCAGCAAGCTTTCGCCACAGTCGCGATGTACCAAGTCGCCGCCCAGGAGCACGCCCATGTGGACGTAGTCTCCGGCGGTGAACTGTACACGGCCCAGGCCGCGCAGTTTCCAATGGCCCATGTGTCTTTTCACGGCAACAACAAAAGCGAAGCAGAACTTCAGCAGGCGCTAGCGGCGCACGTCGGCACCATCATCATCGATAACTTCCATGAGCTTGACCTGCTGGCCGATCTGCTCAAGCAGCAGCCGGCCCGGACCCAAGACGTCCTGCTGCGCGTGACGCCGGGAATTTCCGCCCACACGCACGCGTATGACCAAACAGGGCAAACCGACAGCAAGTTTGGCTTTGATGTCGACTCCGGCCAGGCCAAGGCCGCAGCCACCCGCGTGCTGGCCGATCCGCAGCTGCACCTGCTGGGCATCCACGCCCACATTGGCAGCCAAATTTTTGCGGTCAAGGGGTTTGTGGCAGCGGCAAAGCGCCTGCTCGCCATCTTGACCGACTGGCACGAGACCCTCGATTTCACGCCTACGGTTCTGAACCTTGGCGGCGGCTTTGGGATTGCGTACACCGACAGTGATGACCCGCTGCCCGCGGAAGATTTTGTTGCCGCCATCCTTGATACCATTGCAGCGGCCGACCTGCCGTTTGCCACCCCGGCGATTTGGATCGAACCCGGCCGTTCGATTGTCGGCCCTGCCGGCTACCAACTCTACACCGTTGGCAGTCGCAAGGACGTGCCAGGACTCAAGCCGTTTGTTGCCGTGGATGGCGGGATGGGCGACAACATTCGCCCGGCGCTTTACCAGGCCGACTACCAGGCGGTGCCGGCCGCCGACCCGCACGCCGAAGCAACAGAAACGGTGCGGCTGGTCGGCAAGTACTGCGAGTCGGGCGATATTTTGATCGATCAGGCCAAGTTGCCCCACTTAGAAGCTGGCGCCGTGGTCGCAGTGCTGGCCACTGGCGCATACGGCTACTCAATGGCCTCCAATTACAACCGCAACCCGCGCCCTGCCGTCGTGTTCGCCGAAAATGGCCAGGCCAAACTCGTTGTGCGCCGCGAAAGCTACGCCGACCTGACGAAAAACGACCTCAGCTATCTCTAACTGCCAGCCTGGCACCCTAAGGTCAGTTCTCGTATAATAGTAGCGAAAGGTTGTGCAAATATGGAACCTTATCCCACCATGAAACCTGCTGAAGGCGCCTTGCCGACGAGCAGCAACCAGCCGCTGTGGCCCGTGCTTGCGCAAAAAGCGCCTGACCTTGAAGGCAAGCGGGTCCTTGCGATTCACTCTGGCGACGGCGCCTTCTGCCGCGCTGCCATCAACGCCGGTGCGATTGCGGTGCTGGGTGTGGACCGCGACCGCAATGCAATCAGTGCCGCGCGCGCCGTTGCGAGCTCTGATCGTCTACGCTACCGCATCATGCCGGACCGGCGCTTCGATCTTTTGACCGGGCCCTACGACGTGATTATCGGCCCCTTTGCCTTTCCGGCAGAAGATCTGCGCCAAAGCACTCATCACCTGGCCAAGCTGCTGCGGCCAAGCGGCGAGATGGTCCTCGCCGTCACTGGCGCCGCCGATGCCAGCCAGGTCAAGGCAAACTTATCCAGCTTGATCACCGTCAGTGAATGCTTTGCGCCCAGTCAGCAGCCCACCGGCACGAAACTGTTTGTCGTGGTCGCCCATCGCGCCAAAATCACGCCGCCGGCATCTAAGTGGCGGCGCAATCGTGGCTAGTTTAACCAGTCAGTGCTTTCCGCATCGCGGGAGGCACTTTTTTAGTCGTGCCACCCAGCCAAGGTTTCCTCAAACACCTGCACGCGGCCGCCGTCCGGGTCATAGATCGAGAAAACAATTTCTGGAAAGGCCCCATTAAATTCAGGCCGCAGCAGCTGCTGGCGAAAAATCGTGGCAACTTGGGGCAGCGGATTGCCGAATACCCCACTGCCAAACGCGCCTAAAATCAGGTGATCAGCGCCGTGCGTCTTGAACGCCCGCAGCGTCTGGCTGATTTTAAGGGTAATGTCCGGGGTGGTATCCGCGTCGGTCAAGCCAGGATACGCGCTGCGATTTGGTGCCGCCACGGTCGCAACATCGACATAATGGTCAGTGAGCTCGCGGCTGGCGTCATCAAACACCTGCCGCACGCGGGCGGCGTAAATCAACGCACTGCTGAACAGGCCCCTATTGGCATCTAGTCGGTTGGCTGGTAATACGACTGCTCGAACTGCTGCAGCACAGGCAGCAGGTAGGTGCACTTGGCGATGCTTTCCTCTTGGGCGTGGGCGCCGTACTCGACCCCACCGCCGGGCGTCGTCGGACTGGCAAAGTTCATCACGCCGATGTGACCGCTCAGGCGAGCCATGGTTTTGACCACGTCCTCGTTGATCACCTGCCACTGCGGCGAAGTTTTGCCCTTGGCTGGCGTTTCCGGCAGCCGTTCCGAAATCAGCTCGCCTTGCGGTTTAACCGGATCCTGCTGATACGCTGCCACGCTTTTTCGTACCATGGTGATTTGGTCCACGAGAATCACTCCCCTCTTTTGCTAGCATAACTCACTGGTACGTGTATAATGCTACAATAGTCTCAAAGAATACCAAGAAATGAGGAATCGAATCAATGGATGGTGGCCAAGTTGCCTCTAATCTAGTTGTGTTAGTCATTACGTTTGTGTTTGCCATTTTTTTCGTGGCAGCGGAGTTTGCGCTGGTCCAAAGTCGGCCAAGCGCGTTGGAAGACATGATCGACAAGGGTCAGGGCAATCGCAAAAAAAATTGCAGCGCGCGCTGCGCATGGTCCAGCGACTGAATGAATATCTATCCACCACGCAGGTCGGCACCTCAGTCTGCGGCATCATCCTCGGCTGGATCGGGGAAGATTTTGTCACCTTTTTGCTGATCGACGTCATGAAAATGACGCATCTGGCACTGCCTAACGGGAGTCTCCACGCGATTGGCGCCGTGCTCGGGGTCATTGTGCTGACGTACCTAGAAGTCGTGATCACGGAAATCGTGCCGAAAAACATCGCGATCGATATTCCCGTCAAGGTCCTGATGATCGTCGTCACCCCACTACACTATTTTCACAGCATCTTCTACCCGTTCGTGTGGCTGCTGAACGTCAGCGCTAACGGGCTGGTGCGCCTGATGGGCATGAAACCGGCCGATGAAAGCAACGAGGCCTTCAGCCAAGCCGAAATCCTGAACCTGTCCAAGGCCGCCATTGATAACGGCGACATGGAGCAAAACGATGTCACCTATATGCAGCGGGCCTTTGATCTCAACGACAAAACCGCGCACGACATTATGGTGGATCGCACCAGTCTGGTCGTGATCGATATCAACGCGACCGTGCACGAGGTCATTCGCGACTACCTGCAAGAGGGTTACTCTCGCTTCCCGGTCGTGGCTGACGGCGACAAGGATAAGGTGCTCGGGTACGTCTACATCTACGACCTCGTCAAACAAGCGCAAGTGGACGACACGGTTCACGTGTCCAAGCTCCTGCGCGCCATGGTCACGGTGCCTGAAGCGACGCCAATCAACTCGATCCTGCAGCAGATGATCAAAAAAACAGACCCCAATTGTCGTGGTCGTTGACGAGTACGGCGGCACCAGCGGCATCGTCACTGATAAGGATATCTACGAGGAACTGTTTGGGACCGTCAAGGACGAGATCGATGACGTGTCCGACGAGTACATCATCAAAACAGGCCAGGCAAACGTCTTCAAGGTGTCTGGCAAAACGACGCTGTACGACTTTGAGCGGTTCTTCCACGTTGATCTCAAGCAGTTTGAAAATGCCAACATCGTCACTATCGCGGGCTTTTTGATGGAAGATTACCCCGACCTCAAGCTCAATGATTCAGTGGTGCTGGACCGGTTCAATCTCACTGTCACGGATTATAGCCGCGGCTTTGCCAACTGGTTCAACGTCACAGTGGGGCCGGAGATTCCGAAGGCCATGGACGTTGACGGCGACGGTGAAGATGAAGAATTACCAGTTTAAGTTTCAGAAAAGCGGATAGACCTGGGCTCAGGCCTATTTTTTTGTCCTCTGAGGTAGGGACCGCGTGCGGTCGGCAATCAGCTTTCCATACGTAAGAGTTGTAACTTACCATTAATTAGTGATAGACTTATTAATTGCAATTTTAATTATTGAAGGGAATGAAAATTACATGACTCAGCCCACAGACGTCAACGGCAAGCCTTACAATCGAAACTTGCTCGTTGTCACCATGCTGATTGGGACGTTTACGACGTTCCTGACGCAGACGATCCTGACCACGGCCTTTCCCACGCTGATGAAAACTTTCCACATCAACGCGTCGGCCGTCCAATGGTTAACCACCGGGTTCATGCTCGTGATGGGGATCATGATCCCCGTTTCGGCGTGGTTACTCAGCAAATTCAACGTGAAGTACCTGTACATGACCGCCATTTCAATCTTTTTCGTCGGCACCTTGATCTCGCGCTTCGCGGTCAGTTTCCCGATGCTGCTGACAGGCCGGCTGATTCAGGCGATGGGCGTCGGCATGTCCGCGCCGACCTTCCAGACCGTCATGTACTCAGTCTTCCCGCCAAACAAACGGGGTTCCGCCATGGGTCTGGCTGGCATCGTCATCGGCCTGGCACCGGCGGTCGGGCCAACCCTGTCTGGCTGGATCCTGCTCAACCACTCGTGGCGCTCGCTGTTTTCCGTCATCCTGCCGATCGCCGCGCTGGTGCTCATTTTGTCATCCTATTCGATGCGCAAGGTGCTGACCACGACGAATCCTAAAATCGACGTGCTATCCGTCGTTGAGTCCACCATCGGGTTTGGCTCGCTGCTGTACGGCTTCTCAAGCGTCGGCGATGCCGGCTGGGGCTCCCCGATCGTCATCGGCAGCTTGGTCCTCGGCATTGTGGTCGTGGCGGCCTTTGTCTACCGCCAGCTGCACCTGGACAAACCGCTGCTGGAGCTGCGCGTGTTCACCAGCAAAACCTACACCCTGTCCGTGATCTTGACGGCCGTCGCCTTCATGTCGATGGTCGGCGTGGAAATGGTCCTGCCGATGTACATCCAGACGATTCGCGGCCAAAGCGCCTTCCACTCAGGCTGATCCTCCTGCCTGGGGCCATCATGATGGGGATCATGTCGCCGATCACCGGCCGGATTTTTGACCGCATGGGCGCCAAGCGGCTGGCCACGACCGGCCTGTTCCTGCTGCTGGTCGGCACGTTCCCGCTGATCACCCTGACGCCGGATACGCCTATCCTGTTCGTGACGGTGCTGTACACGGTCCGGATGTTCGGTATTACCATGGTCACCATGCCCGTCACCACCAGCGGCATGAACGCCCTGCCGGACAACCTGATCAACCACGGGACGGCTGTCAACAACACCGTGCGCCAGATTGCGGCGTCAATTGGCACCGCGATCCTGGTTTCCGTACTGGCCTCGGTCACCAAAGGCCAGACGCCGACCGCCGGCTTAGCCAAAAGCAACCCGATCGCCTTTGCGCGCCAAATGCAAACTGCGACCGTGGCCGGCTACCGCGCAGCCTTCGTGGTGTCGCTGATTTTTGCCGCCATCGGGTTTCTGCTTAGTTTGCGCCTAACCAACGACACCATTGATCAAGGAGGGGACCGCTCATGATTCTGGTTATCCTAATTGTTGCGGCACTGGCGCTTTTTCTGGTCGCGGTGCTGGGCCAACGCTCCCTGCGCCGCCGGATCTGGATCGCGGGGCTCGGCGTCTTGCTGATTGCCAGCGTCGGCGCCATTGCGGCCAATGACGCCTCGCGCTTCGGCATGACCACCAAAGTGTTCACCCAAACCACTGAAATCGTCGGTGCGGCTGATCACACAATCCTGACCGTCCCAATCGGCACCGCCAAGCAAAATCTCGCGGTGGTCTACCGCAAGAATCCGCTCAGCAAAAAGGTCTCAGTGGCAAAGCCCGGCGTCAATACTGATGTAAAGCTGCACCGCACCAATTCACGGCAAGCGCACGTGACTATCAAGCGCACCGAGCTGCGTTACAAGGACACCTTTGCCGCCTTCCTCTTCGCCGGCTCCGGCCAAAATGGCCAGGTGCTTACCACCACCTACGACTTCGCCATTCCGCAATCCTGGCGCGTCAGCGAGCGCAAGTAAATCTAGCGAAAAAGCTCAACCTCAGCGGGTTGAGCTTTTTTTTGTCAGGTTAATTCCTATGTTCACCCCTCACACTGCTGCGGCGGTGGGCGTTTTCTCCCACCTGAAGGTCCGCTGAGCCAGGCGCAGCACGCCATCGCACTGCTCGGCCACGCTGTTCATGGGTGACGATGATCACGCACTTGCCCTGCTCATGGGCGATTTGGTTGAACAAGGCAATCACCTCATCCGTGTTGGCCTCGTCCAGGTTCCCAGTGGCTCATCGGCGACCACCAGCGGCGCGTCGCAGACCATCGTGCGGGCGATGGCCACGCGCTGCTGCTGACCGCCCGAGAGACGCTGGACATTCTGGGTCATCTGCTCATCCGTCAGGCCCAGCCTGCGCAGCATGTCCCGGGAAAATTCCTGATCGCCCCGGCGGCTGGACTTCGTGATGGCCATCGCGGTCATCAGATTCTCCAGCGCCGACATGTAGGTGAAGAGATTGAACGCTTGAAAAACGACACTGACTTGCCGCCTTCGATAAGCGCCCAGACCCATCTTGGCAATGTCCTGCCCGGCAATCTTGATCTTCCCGGCCTTGGGCGCGTCTAGCCCCGCCAGCAGCGACACCATGGTGGTTTTGCCAGTGCCGGACTGGCCGACAATAGCATAGGAGCGCCCGGGCTCAAACCGCAGGTCGACGTCCTTGAACAAGTAGTCCGATGCGGTCGTATACCAGTAAGTCATCTTCTCAGTTTCTAACATCGTTGACCCTCCAGTCTATTGAATCAGAATCATCTTGGGCTGAAGCCGCAAGATGCCCGCAGCCGCAGCCAGAATCGCCAATAAAATGATGGCAAGCCCTAGCCCGAACAACAGCGCGACGTCTTTGGCCGTCACCTTGACCGCCAGTTTGGTCTGCTTTTGCTGTGTGGCCGCACCAGTCCGTGCGCTCCCAGGCATTTGGCCGCTAGGACCGCCAGCTGGTGCTTGCCCACTTGGCGCGCCGCCCTTGCCGCCGAGCATTTGGCTCGCGGTTTGGCCGGTGCTGGTGCTCGACGCACTGGCTGTCACTTGCGCGGCCAACCGGTTGCCGACGAAGGTACCCCCAGCGGCCGCAATGCCAACGCCGACCAGGAGCACGACAAACAGTTCAACGAAGAACTGGGCAATGATCTTAAAGCGACTTTCGCCCATCGCCATTAAGATTCCAATTTCGTAGCGCCGTTCGCGGATCATCAAAATCACGATCAAGGCCAGGATGATGGTCCCGGCAATTGCGACCAGCCAAACGACCTTGTCCGCAAAACTCGTCACACTGCTCATTGAGGTTTTGACCATCTGGTAGTTCTGGTCATCCAGGCTCAGACTGTACTTACTGGAGACCAGCTTGCTCGCCTGCTTCTTGACTGCAGCGACCTGGCTCGGGGTGCTGACAGTGAAGACCACCGAATCCGCCGTTCCTTGGTATTTACTACCTTTAAGCGTGTTGGCCAGCGTGTAGCTCGTAAATATCGTGTTGGCCGGGTCGCTGGCACCGGGACCCATGGTTGCCGTGGCGGTGCTCTTCGCCTTATAGATGCCGACGATTTTCAGGGCATGCGTCTTCTTGGTCCCGCTTGTCGCCTTGACTGTGATCGTGTCGCCGACCTTAAGGCTGTTTTGCGTGGCGAGTTCGCTTTCGATCACGACGTTATTAGTGCCAACGTCGCTGGTCTTCAGGCCGCGCCCTTTAGTGAGCTTATCTGTGCCGTCAGCAAAGCTGCTACTACTGCTGGTACTCGACACCCCTGAGAGACTGATGTCACCACGGCTGGTCGTCATGCCGCTTGGGCCTTGGCTGCTGGCAGAGGAGGTACTGATCGCGTCAAAATTCTTGGCGTTTGCTGAGGCCGAAACGGCGACACTATAGCCGGAAACATAGTCGAGCTTAGCGATTTCTTTTGCGCTGCTTAGTTTGACCGGGGTCAGCGTCAGGCTGGGGGGCTGACCCCCTGGCTGCCCACCGGGGGTACCGCTGCTGCCACTGCGCATTTTCTTGAAGGCCGCCTGGCGGTTGGCGGTCAAGGTAATGGTGGCACCCACGCTGCTTTTGGCGTTGGCGACGGCTTGGCTCGCCGCCGACTTGATCAACAAGCCTGCCATGACGAACAGCATGATGGCCCCGGTCACCAAGATCAGCAATAGACTGCGGCCCTTTCTGGCAATCAGGTTAAGCCATGCACGTTTAATAAAATTCATGGTCGATGCTCCAATCTGAATGATTTCGTCTTCACGACAGAGATTAGATTATCGGCCAATTAGGTGTAAATTATGAATTTTTCGCAGTGATTCCATATTGCGAAAAGACTTTTTTTGCGATGAAAAAATAACCCCTTCGCGGCTGCGAAGGGGTATTAGTGTTATTCAAAGAAGCGCCAACTGGTTTCCAGATCATACGGCTCGCCTGGCAGCAGCGTAATGCTGGACCAGTCCTGCCCGCTTGGTGGCGCAATCTGCGCCTCCAGCGCCACGCCGCTGTGCGCCCCAATGTTGTGGGCGATGCCGCTGTGGTCAAAGTGATTGGCGGTGTACATGACCACCGCCGGCGCCGTCGTGGTCAGTGCCATTTTGCGACCGGTCTTACCCGTGAGCAGCACGGCCTGCGCCTTTTTAATCAGGAACGGGTGGTCAAAGCCTTGCTCGTCCAGCACCTGCGGCATTCGGTCGCCCAGCTTGGCCCCGCTGCGAAAATCAAACGGGGTCCCGGCCACAGGCGCCCAGCCGCTGCTGGGCAGGTGGTGGTCGTCAAGCGGTGCGTAATGATCCGCCGCCAAAGTCAGCGTTGCGTCGTCAATCCCGGCCGTCAGCCCGTCCAGTGCGAAGTAGACGTGATTGGTCGGATTGTACAGCGTTTCCTCGTCGGTGACGGCGTGAAGCGCAAAGGTCAGCGTGTTGTTCGCATGCAAGGTGTAGGTGACGGTCGTTTTGACATTCCCCGGGAAGCAGTTGTGGCCGGCCGGATCCAGCAGCGTGAACGTCACCTGGTCGCCGGTTTCACTCTCCTGATAACGGGCGGTGAACACCTGCGTGTCCGACCCTTCCGGACCGCCGTGGATGGCATTGTCGCCTTCGCCGGCCAGCAGGGTCACATCCCCACCCGCACGGTGCCAGACATGACCCGGCAAGCGGCCGACCACGCGGCCGACCGTCCCGCCCAGGAAGTTGCGCTCCTTGGCATAGTCGGCAATGCTGGGCAGGGTCAGGATCTGATCCAGCGGCCCGTGTGCAGTCGGCACCACCACGCGCGCCAAGGTCGCGCCGTAGTTAAGCAGATGAACGGCCATTCCCGCCTGGTTGGTCAGGATGAACTCATACAACGGCTCGCCGCGCAGCGTGCCGTATTTGTGCATTTGAATGCTCATGACATGCCTCCTGTCATAGCGCCTTGACGAACCGGCCAAACGCCGCGCGGCCTGCCGCATCACGCTTGAACACCCCGGCGTCTTCCAGCACCCGCGCAAACACGTGGCCCACGGCGTCATCAAGCTGGGCATCGGCATTGGCTGGCGTCCAGGTCTGCTGCTCCTTGAGGTGATCCGCCCAGGGCTTGTGACTGGCGGCAATCTGATTGGGCTGGTCCAGCAGATACTTTTTGACCTCGACCAGTTCGGTCTTGAGCCGTGCCGGCAAAATGGCTAGGCCCATCACTTCGATCAAACCGATATTTTCGCGCTTGATGTGCTGAACGTCCTGATGCGGATGAAAAATGCCATCCGGAAATTCAGACGAGGTCTGGTTATCCCGCAGCACTAGATCCAGGCGAAAGACGTCTCCATCGCGCGTGGCGATCGGCGTCACTGTGTGATGACGCTCACCTGCTGTTTGGGCCCGGACATCGACTGACTCATCGGTGTACGCCGCCCAAGTCGCACGAACCTGCTCGGCCGCTGAAACCAGCGCCTCCTTGTCCGCCGACTCCAGACGGATCACACTCATTGGCCACTTCACGATCCCGGCGGACACCTGCGGCCACTGGGTCAGCTTAAACGGCGTCTCCACGGCAGCTTTGTTCATTGCAAACACGTGCTTGCCGCCCTGATAGTGCTCGTGCGCCAGCATTGAGCCGCCGACGATCGGCAGGTCGGCATTGCTGCCGACAAAGTAATCCGGGAACAGCGTCAAGATCTCCAGCAGGTTCGTGAAGGTCGTGCGCGTGATTTTCATCGGCTCATGCACACTGTCCAGAAAAATCGCGTGCTCCCCAAAATACGCATACGGCGAGTACTGGAAGCCCCAAGTGCGCCCCCCTAAAGTGAAACGAACGATGCGGTGGTTGCCCCGCGCCGGATAATCGCTGCGGCCGGCGTACCCCTCATTTTCCATGCACAGCTGGCAGGCCGGGTAAGTCGCAGTGGCGCTGGCATGAGCTGCCGCAGCGATGTCCTTCGGGTCCTTTTCTGGTTTGGATAGGTTGATGGTGATCTCCAGGTCGCCATAGTCCGTGCGCGTGGTGAAGCCGATGTTCTTGGCAATCGCACGGGTTTGAATGTAGTTATTCGCTCGTGACAGACCGTAGAACCAATCTGTGGCCGTTTTCGGCGACGCCTGATACTTCTGCCAAAAGGCCGCGTTGGTCTGGCTTGGCGTCGGGGTGGCCAAGGCCATCAGCTCGGCCTCCAGAATCTGGCGGGCGCTCAGCCGGTCTTCGATCCTACCGCTTTGGATCCCAGCCTCAACCAGCTGATCGAGGTTCGCTAACGCATCAGCCTGCGCCGGCAAATCGCGGGCGGCATCACCAACCAAGTTCAGGATTCGATTCACGAGAAAGGTCCGATCCAGCTCGGAGTACGCCGTGTTCAGCTGGAGAATGTAATCAACCTGGCGCTCGACTGCTGTCATGCCCGGTCACCGTAGCCTTTCGGGTGACTTTCGTGCCAGTTCCAGGCGGTTTCGATGACCTTTTCGACGTCATCGTACTGCGGCTTCCAGCCCAGAATCTCGCGAGCTTTATCAGACGCCGCAATCAGCGTGCTGGGATCCCCGGCCCGCCGCGGCCCAATCGTGGCCGGGATTTCCTTGCCGGTCACCTTGCGCGCCGCGTTCAGGATCTCCAAGTTGGAAAAGCCCGTGGCGGAACCCAGGTTAAAGGCGTTCGAGTCGTGTTCTTCGCGCAGGTACTTCAGCGCGAGAATGTGGCATCGGCCAAATCGACCACATGGACGTAATCGCGCACGTTGGTGCCGTCCTTGGTCGGATAATCATCACCGAAAATCTGCAGTCCGGTGCGCGTCCCTGCCGCGACCTGCAAAATAATTGGGATCAGGTGCGTCTCAGGGTGGTGGTCCTCACCAATGCTGCCGTCTGGCATGGCACCGGCGACGTTGAAGTAGCGCAGCGCGACAAACTTGATGCCGTACGCAACGTCGCTCCAGTGCATAATTTTTTTTCCATGGCCAGCTTGGACTCGCCGTAGGGATTGGTCGGGACCTGCGGATCGGTTTCTTTGATGGGAATCGATTTCGGCTCACCATACGTGGCCGCCGTTGAGGAAAAGACGATCTTATTGATGCCGAATTGGTGCATGGCCTCCAGCAGCGTGATCAAACCGCCGGTGTTGTTATCAAAGTACTTGAGCGGATCTTTCATCGACTCCGGCACGATGGAAAAAGCCGCGAAGTGAATGATGCCCTCAATTTTTTCCTTTGAAAATACACTGCTCAGAAACTTGTAGTCGCGAATGTCGCCTTGGTAAAAGCGCGCCTTCGGGTCCACCGCCTGGCGATGGCCGGTGATCAAGTTATCAAGCACGACGACGTCCTCGCCGGCCTTGACCAGCTGCGCCACGGTGTGCGAGCCGATGTAACCGGCCCCACCTAAAACTGCAATTGTCATCAACAAAACTTCCTTTCCTATTTCCCTGAAACCTGAACAGGCGCCTTAATCCAACCGCTTGGGGCCGTCAGCAATTTCTGCGACGTAGAACGATGGCGCGTAGCCAATCGTCTCTTGGTACTTAGCACCGACCGCCGCCTTGACCGCGTCAACGTGGTCCTTGGCCACCAGCGCGATCGCACAGCCGCCAAACCCGGCGCCGGTCATGCGAGCGCCCAACACGCCAGGCTGCTTAACGGCCTCTTTGACCAGCGTGTCGAGCTCAACGCCGGTCACCTCGTAATCATACGCCAGGCTGACGCCGGACGCTGAGACTAAGTGGCCGAAGCCGACCAGGTCGCCGGCCTTGAGCTGAGCTGCGCCTTGATAGTCCGCTGGTTTTCAAACACCGCGTGGCGCGCACGCCGAATCAGGGTGCCGTCGTAAATCAGGTAACTGGCCTGATCGAATTGATCCTCATTCAGGTCACCAAGGGTCTTGATGTCGAGCTTAGTCTGCAGGCGGCGCAACGCCTCCTCGCACTCGCTGCGGCGCTCGTTGTACTTGGAGTCGGCCAGCTCACGGCGCTTGTTGGTGTTCATGATCAAGATCACATTGTCTTGCAGGTCCAGCGGCACGGATTCGTATTCCAGCGTGTTGGTGTCCAGCAAAGTCGCGTGATTCGCCTTACCCATGCCGATCGCGAACTGATCCATGATCCCGGAGTTGACGCCAATGTAGCCATTTTCAACCTTCTGGCCCAGCTTGATCAGATCAAGCATGGATTCCTTCAACCGTACTGATCCTTGAGAATCGTCCCTGCCAGCAGCTCGAGGGAAGCCGAGCTCGACAGGCCGGCGCCGTTTGGCAGGTTGCCGAAGATGTAAACATCCAGGCCTTGGGTGAAGGCTGGATAATTCTTTTGCAGCAGCTGCGCCATGCCCTTGAAGTAATCTGTCCACTTCTTGTCGGCCGGTGTTGCGAGGTCACTGAGGGCGACCTCAACGATACCCACTTGGTCAAAATTACCCGAGTACAGCCGCAGCGCCCCCGCGTCATTTTGGGCCACTGCCGCGTACGTCCCAAGGCTGATCGCGCACGGGAAAACATGCCCACCGTTGTAGTCGGTGTGCTCGCCGATCAGGTTGATCCGGCCTGGCGCAAAATAAGTGGCCGAGGCTGGCTGACCAAACACCGCTTCAAATTTTGTCTTCAGTTCCTCTACATCCATTATTGCTTCCTCCTTTAAGGTCAAACTACAAATTAATTAGTACTGCCGCGAACAATCAGTTCGCTTTCAGGGGTGATGCGCAGCGGAAAAGTGAGCGTTCCCTCCAGCTTAGCCTGCAACAGCTGGACCGCCGCGGCACCGAGTTCCTCGCTGCGCACGCGCACCGAAGTCAGCGCGGGGCTGACAAACCGCCCCATGTTCAGATCGTTGAACCCGTATACCGCGACCTGCTCCGGGACCTTGATGCCGTGCTCCTGCAAGGCCTTCAGCGCGCCGATCCCCATTTCATCGTTTGCGGAAAAAAAATGGCGTCAAACGCGCAGTGATCACGCTTGGCGAGAAACTGCGAGATCACCTTGTACGCCCCGTTCATCGTGAAATCAGAAGTCAACGTGGTCGCAATGGGCAGCCCGGCCGCTACCGCCTGCAAGGGGAAGAAGTGGGTGCGCGGATCGGCCAGGGCGAACCCGTCACTAGCGTGTTCCTGGCCCGCCAGAAACAGGGGGTGCCGCACACCACTTTGCACCATGTGCGCGACGACTTGCGCCACACCACCTTCAAAATCTGGAACGACACAGGACAGTTTACGGGAAAGCACGTCCTGATCAATGACGATCAGTGGCTGATCGCGGGTGGTCAGCTTGGTCAACTGAGCGGGACTAAACTTGCCCAGCGCCAGCACCCCATCGTAGCGCGACAGTGCCGGCATCGAATCGCCCGGGAAAAACCGGACCACGCCTAAGTCAACGGCAGCGAGTTCCTGTTCCACCGCTTGGCGGATCGTGCTGTAGTAATCCGTGCTCATGCCCTTGGCATCTGGGTACCACTGATAGAGCACGACCGTTCCACTATTCTTGTGGCGCACCGTCGGCCTAGCGTAGCCCAAGGTCGAAGCGGCCTTCAGGACGTTCTGGCGGGTCTGGTCCGTGACGGAAAAGCTCTCATCACGATTCAGCACCCGACTGGCGGTGGTAATGGAAACCTGGGCTGCCGCGGCGACATCTTTGAGTGTTGCCATGCACACGCCTCCTCTCTTTCTCCAATTTTACTGAATGCCGGTAAAAAGTAAAGCGCATTCAGCGTTTTCGTAGATATTTCTAGGTGATTCAAAAAATATTGCTAGTCCAAGTTACCAAAGCTGGTTGCTGTTATGTAGGCATTCTGATAAATGAAGCAGGTCCGTTTCGACTACTAAAATATTTACTAAAACATTTCTCAGTTTTTTTTAGTTTCCGACCCTGAAACCTGTACTACAGAGCGTGCTCTGGCACCACCTGTCGCCCCACCGTTTTCAGAAAATGCTTGACTTGGGAGGCCGCTTGCGCGTATTATAACCAGACGTTGGGCCTCGGCCCGAAAAGAACAAATCGCAGCAACATTCCGCCTATTATGGTGCTGCCAAGTCCCCATGCCAATGCCGTGGGGATTTTTTTGTTGGTTTGGTAAGGGCAATTTTTTTCAGGTAAGGAGTTTTTATTTTATGGAAATGTCTCAAAGTCTGCCGAAAGCGCGCGTGCAAATTGCACATCCCGCCGTTGCGATGCTGGGCCTCATGATCGGCTCGTTCGTCGGCATGTTCTCAGAAACCGCACTGAATATCGCGCTGCCATCCCTGATGGCATCTCTTCATGTCACTCAAGGCACCGTTCAGTGGCTGGTCACAGGCTACATGCTGGTCATCGGGATCTGCATGCCGCTATCCAGCATGCTGACGAAGCGGTTCGCCACTAAGAAGATCGTGCTGTTCGGCCTTGGTGCCTTCCTGATTGGCGCCGTCATCGCCGCTTTGGCACCCACTTTCCCCGTCCTGTTATTCGGGAGAATGATGCAGGGGATCGGCACCGGGTTGGTGCTGCCGCTGATGTTCGCCGTCGCGATGCAGATCTTCCCGCCGTATCGCCTGGGCACTGTCATGGGCTTGGCCGCTTTGGTCATCATGTTCGCACCTGCCATCGGCCCAACCATCACTGGGATCCTGCTGGGCGTTTCGTCCTGGCACGCCATTTTCTGGCTGCTCGTGCCGTTCTTGGCGGTTGCTTCATCCTGACTGCCGTCGCGCTGGACAACGCCTTTGAACAGAAAAGTGTTTCCATCGACTGGGCGTCCATTGCGCTATCCACGATTGGCTTCGGTGGTATCGTCATCGGGACCTCGATGGCCAGTGACGCTGGTTGGTTGTCCGTCCGCGTCATCTTGGCGCTGGTTGTCGGCATCGCCGCATTAGCCATGTACGCCGGCCGTCAGCAGAGTCAAACTGCCCCAATGCTGAACTTAAAGGCATTCAAAAACCGTGCCTTCACTACCGGCACCTTGCTGGTCATGCTGGACTTCGGCGTGATTCTCGCCTCGATGTACCTGCTGCCTCAATACCTGCAAAACGTCATGGGCCTGCCTGTCGCAATGACCGGTTTGGCCATGCTGCCCGGCGGCATCGTCAACGCTGCGGTGTCCGCTGTTGCCGGTCGCCTTTACGACCACTTCGGGGCCAAGTGGCTCACCCGCATTGGCTTCATCGTCGCGATGATCGGCGTCGTGGTCCTGATGTCAACTAACGCGCACAGCAGCCTGGCCCGAGTCATCGCCGGCCACATCATTTTGATGATTGGCGCACCGCTCGCCATGTCGCCTGCTCAGACTTACGGTCTGAACTCCCTGCCTGGGTCCGAGAGTGCTGATGGCAGTGCCATTCTCAACACCCTGCAGCAAATCGTCGGGGCCGTGGCCACCGCCATTGCCACGTCAATGCTCGCCTTGGGCTCGGCTCAGCAGGCTGGCGTTGCCGGTTTGACCACCGGCGCCCACCTCGGCTTCGGCTTTGTCCTGATCATTGCCATTGTCGCCTTCATCG
>NZ_BBAJ01000007.1 GCF_001311195.1 Lacticaseibacillus camelliae DSM 22697 = JCM 13995 | reverse complement strand
CGAAACTAGAGATACAACTAATTTTGAGCACCGCCGTTGTGGCCGTCAGTTTCAGCAGACCAATGCAGCCGGCGACATGGCCTGCCTCGTCTTTTGCCACCCAGAACCCCCCACCCGGCACCTGATAGTACGTCGGAATGGCAAAGACGTCGGGCTGTTCGGCATGGTGATGTTGAGTTTGGCCTCACCGTCCTGACAGAACAAAATGAGATCGACCAACTCGGCGATGGTGTGCGGATCTGATTCAAACGCGGCAATATGCATGTTGTGCCTCCAAATTGGTGTGAATGTCTGTCATTGTAGCCTTCGCGAGGCACGCCGTCTAGCTCGGCCTGCTTGCTGCTCATCATGCCACCTCGCCCGGCCAAAACAAAAGCCGCCTCATCTGAGACGGCCTTGCTTCACACTTTCGCTGTGGCACTCCCGGCGGTTTGTAAAGCACCAGCCGGTGGATCGTACGACCCCACCATTTTTTTCAAGCAGCCCAATCAGCGTCTGCTGCTCGACCGGCGACAAATTTTTGACCATGCGACTCTCGACCGTATCGTAATAGGCATCGAACCCGGCAATTGCCGCTTGCCCTTTAGGGGTGAGGTAAATCTGCTTCGTGCGCTCACTTTCCGTTGGGACCTTCCGCGTGATGTAGCCGTCGCGTTGCAAAATCTGGAGCAGGTTCGAGATGCTGGCCGAGCGGCGCTGGAACGTGTCCGCCAGTTCCCGCTGAATAATGCCAGGATGCCGGTGAATGACACTGAGCGCACGCGCCTGCTGCGGGGTGAGCCCACTGTCAGCATTTAAATCCGCCGTCATAATTCGCTGCTGTTCAAGCATCAGCTGACGCAGCAAGTGATTGATACTCTCGACATTTTTTATTCATCATGATCCTCCGTGCCCAGTATACCAAAGACTTTACTAGATAGTGAATAGTCAAAAGCCTAGCAAACCGTGATGCATGAAAAAAAGCATTCCTGCGCGGGCTACCCCATCATCGCGTCATAATTATCGTTCCATTGAGTGACCCCCAGCAGCGGCAGCCATTCGGAGACAATTTGATCAATGCCAAAATCCTGAGCACGTTTCAGCGAACGCCGTGAAAAATGCTGTCTTAGGCTTGCATTGCGCGTCATCAAATTCAGGTGTTGGCTGAAGTCGGCAACATCTGCCGGCGCAGTGAGATAGCCATAGCGACCATTCTGAAGAAACTCATCAGAACCGGAGTTTGACATGGCGACAACGGGCAACCCACTGGCCATCGCTTCGCCGATCACCAGCGGCATTCCCTCCCAGCGCGAGGTTGAAACGAACACGGAAGCGTCTTGATAATGGCGCTTGAGCGCATCATCCTTCAGGGCGCCACGGTAAATGATTCGATCTGCCACGCCCAGCTCGGCCACCAGGGCCTGGAAGCGCGCCATGTCTTCAGGGGCCCCATCACCGGCGATCGCGATCCGCCACCCCGGCGTCAGGGTCGGCGCGGCCCGCAGCAGCAGATCGATACCCTTGTGCTGAATTGCGATTCGGCCGGTAAAGGCCACGATTGGTTGACTCAAATCCGACTGGGCCGCGTCGATCGTCAGCGGGTTGTAAATTTTGACAATATGCTCATTGTAGCGGCGATACTCATCGTAATCCGCGTCGGTCAGGACGATCAACTCATCCACTGCCTTGAGCCCGGCGACAAACTCGGCCTGCATCTCCTGGTAATAGTCATTCATGTAAGTGTTGAAATTGTTGTGCATCCATCCAATCAAGCGCACATTCGGACATTGTGCCTTGAGAAGTGGCGCGAAGCTGTTCAAAAGTCCAGCTGGCAAAATCACCACATCGATTGCCAGCCGCTTGATTTGAAAAACTAAATCCGTGATCTGATCCCGATAGACGGCGTAAGGATCAGCTCCGAAAAAGTTCGCCAAGGAAGGATCAGCAGCGGGTTGCGCAACAATCAGCGGTGCGTCCAGTTCGAAAAAGGGGGTCGTCTCGGCGAGCGAATAGTACCACAGGTCTATCTCAGACTCTGCGGCCAACGCATTACCCAAAACCGTTGACGCCCGCTTGACACCGTCCATCTTTACATTTTCCATCGTCATCATGACATGCATATCAATTTCCCCCTTCTAACGCTTGCTCTGGCCACTCGCTGGTCATGACCTCATTCATTGCGCCGGCATACCCACATGAGAATATTCAAAATAGATAACCAGTGCCTATGGCTTATCATTAAGACCAGTTTATATGTTAGGTGCCTAATTGTCAATCGCCTATTATATATTTTGGCCGCCTGCACCGGCATCATGCTGGTACAGGGCGCTTGAACCATTATGATTTAGGTTTCTCTGAAGACTGCTAACGTAAAAATGTGGTGAAACGTCGATCACCCGAGTCACAAGTGCCGCCTCATCTTCGGTCTTACCTGCCTCACCCGCTGCCGACGCGACTTGAGCCACAGCGCTGGCCCTCAAGGCAAAATCTTTGACCCGTCGCACAGGCGGGGTGATAATGACTCTGGCCTTTGTTAACGCCATTATCATATTCTGGAGGAAGAAAGATGAAAACTAAATCACTGATCCTGGCTGACGGCATCTACGGTCTGGTGGCCGGTGTGATCCTGCTGATTGCACCGCTCGTGATCACCGCCTCGGCCATTGGGGACGTCGCCAACGGGAACACCAACACCACCTCCGTCTGGGGGATCCTCTTTTTCTTACTGAAACTTGCTGCCCTGGCGCTGGGGATATATTCCCTGATTTACTATAAGAATTCCGAACTGGTGAAGCCGGCGGCCGCGATCTTGCTTATTGTCGGTGGCGGTGTCGCGCTGATTCCCTTGCTGGGCTGGGTCGGCGGGATCGTCATCATTGTGGGCGGCGGCATTGCGCTCGCTAATTTGAAGCACTTCGGCACACCGGCTGCCAACTAATCGCTGCTCGCACATGGCGTCCCTGCAGAGGAACGCTATTTTTATGCTTAAATCCTCCTGGTCGCCAATTCTCACGGCCACAACATCACTCTGAACGTCACCATCTCTCGTCGGCGCCAAAGAAAAAAACGCCTTCCGAATTTTCCTGAAATTTCCAGAAAATCCGGGAAGACGCCACCGCACTATTTAACCGCACAACAAGGGCACCATTCCTTTCGAAATGGTGTCCCCTGCCACCGAGTGTACCCCGGTGGCCTTTATTGCAGGGTTACCCCTGCCTGCTATCCTCGCCACGTCACCGCTTTGAGTCGCTTTATTAAGTTAGGAAAAGTGATAGCAGCATCCTGCCATGCGCCCTGGAAGGCCCTGCGCTTCTCACGCAGTCTTCATCGCCAAACCGATCGGAAGGCTCAGCATGCCTGGTCAACCCTGAAGTACAGGTCGGATCGCCAGGAAGTTTCCGGGTGGTTCTGACGAGGTTGTTCCTTCCTCGCCCTCCCATCATCCAACAACAAGATACCACGTCATGTAACCGCTGTCAATGAAAATGTGCAAAATATTTTTGACCACAATCGGACGCAAGTATTGGCCGGCCAAAGGGTAAAAGAAAAGAGCGACTCTCTCGCTCTTTTCGATCAATCACTTCCAACCCAAAGCCGGCGCAATGTCGGTCATGATGGTTTTAAGCAGGTGGACATTGTAGTCAACGCCCAGTGTGGACGGCACGGTGATCAAAATCGTGTCCGCCTCCTGAATGGCCTCGTCTTCGCCCAGCTCTTTAATCAGCTGGTCCGGTTCGCCAACAAACATTTTGCCAAAGATCGTCGGGTTCTGATGGTAGGCCAAGTACCCCACCTCGTCTTGGGTTTGGGTGCCTGCCGCAAAGTACTGGCGGTCCAGGTCGTTCACGATTGGCATGATTGACCGCGTCACCAGCGTTCGCGGTTCAAAGTCATGGCCCGCCTTCTTCCAAGCGTCTTTGAAGGCACGCAGCTGCTTGGCCTGCTGGACGTGGAACGGCTCGTTAGATTCGTAATTCACCAGTGTCGACGACATCAGGTTCATCCCGTGCTCAGCGGCCCAGATTGCGGTGGCTTGGCTTCCGGCACCCCACCAGATGCGGTGTTGCAGCGTCGGCGAAAAAGGCTCAAGCCGGCGAAGGCCCGGCTCCTGGGGGAACATCGGCTGGGCGTTGGGTTCGGCAAACCGCTCGCCTTTCAGCAAGTCGAGGAACTTCAGTGCCCGGGCGCGCGCAATGTTCTTGATCTCTTCTTCGGTGTAATCATAGCCGAAGTATTGCCAGCCGTCTTGAACCTGCTCCGGCGACCCCCGACCCACACCAAGCTGCACCCGATTCTTCGACAGCACGTCGGTGGCCATGACGTTTTCTGCCATCATGAAGGGATTCTCGTAGCGCATGTCGACCAGGCCGGTCCCGATCTCGATTTTCGAGGTCTTCGCGGCAATGGCCGCCATCAGTGGGTACGGCGTGCCAATTTGGTCGGCAAAGTGGTGGACACGAAACCACGCCCCGTCGATCCCGATTTTCTCGGCCTCGACCGCCAGCTGAACCGACTCGTCGTAGCTCTGCTGCGCCGTGGTCACCAGCGAATTGTTCTTTTGCCAGAAGCCAAAACTTAGAAACCCAATGTTTTTCATTTTGCTTGCCTCCTTCGATTCATTCGAACAAGAGCAATATAATCCATTCACTTACTAAATACAAGCAAAAGCATTGAAAAAAAACAGGCCGTTCGCTCGGCCTGTTCCAGTTCATTCTCTCGGCGCTACCATGCTCAACGCAATGCGTTCACGCTGCTCATCCACCGAAACGATCCACACGTCGACGATGTCACCCACTGCCACGACCGTGTTGGGGTCGCGGACAAACTTCGGCCCCATTCGCGACAAGTGAACCAGCCCATCGTATTTGACGCCGATATCCACAAACGCGCCAAAGTCGACGACGTTGCGGACCGTCCCTTGCAGCTTCATCCCAGGCTGCAAGTCTGCCATTGTCAAAACGTCCCGCCGCAGCAAAGGGGCCGGCATGCTGTCGCGCAAATCACGTCCCGGGCTCTGCAAGCTGGTGGCGATGTCCTTGAGGGTGGCCTCACCCACAGACTCAGTGATAAAAGGCGCCAGATCCAACTGCCGAAGTTTAGCGGCAGCAGCAGGCTCGCCCAGTTCAGCGGTGGTCACCCCTGCGGCCGCCAGAATTTTTTTGGCCACCGGATAGCTTTCCGGGTGAATGTCGGTGTTGTCCAGCGGCTGTTTGCCGTCAATAATGCGCAGGAAGCCCACGGCCTGTTCATAGGCTTTCGGACCCAGCCGCGGCACTTTTTTCAGCTGCGGGCGGCTGGTGTAGCGACCGTTTTCATCGCGGTAAGCGACAATGTTCTGCGCAATTGTGCTGGACAGCCCCGAGATGCGGGCAAGCAGCGGCGCGCTGGCCGTGTTGAGGTTCACACCGACCTGATTGACCGCGCGCTCGACGACCGCATCAACTTCACTGGCCATCGCCTTGGCCGGCAGATCGTGCTGGTACTGACCCACGCCGATCGCTCCGGGTCAATTTTGACCAGCTCGGCCAACGGATCCTGCAGGCGGCGCGCGATGCTGATGGCGCTGCGCTTTTCCACCGGCAGCTGAGGAAACTCATCCCGCGCGGTTTGACTGGCAGAGTACACCGATGCCCCGGCCTCATTCACGATCACATAAAAAAATCTCGCGGTGCAGGTGTTTGAGCGTCTGCGCAACGAACTGCTCGGATTCACGGCTGGCAGTCCCGTTGCCAATTGCGATCATGGTCACCTGGTATTTTTCCAGCAGGGCCTGAAACTCGGGACCCGCCGCCTGGCGCTTGGCCGCCGGAGCAGGCTTGTGGGGATAAATCACCGCAGTCGCCAGAAGCTTGCCGTTTTCGTCGACCACCGCCAGCTTGCAGCCGGTGCGGTAGGCAGGGTCGAAGCCCAGCACCACTTTTCCCTTGACGGCGCCTGCATCAGCAGGTTGTAGAGATTCTGACCGAACACCTTGACCGATTTGGTCGCTGCGGTGTCGGTCAACTCGCCGCGCACCTCCCGTTCAATTGCCGGCCCGATGAAGCGTTTGTAACTGTCTGCATACGCGTCTTCAATGAACGCAGTCGCCGGCGTCCGCAGGCGACTGCCAATCAGCCGGTCGTGCAAGAAAAGCAGCACGGCGTCCTGATCAACTGTGACCTTCACCGTCAAGACTTTTTCCTTTTCCCCGCGATTGAGCGCAAGCGTTCGCGTCGCCGTCATGTGTTTGACCTTTTCGGAAAAATCGTAGTACTGCTGATAGACGCCTTTTTCGTCCAAGTCCTTGCCCTTGGCCTTAACCGTTGAAGTCACAACCCCAGTGCGCTGGGTGAAGTCGCGCAGCCAATTGCGAATGTCCGCCTTTTCGCTGAAGCGCTCGGCCAAGATCTCGTGAGCCCCGTCCAGCACTGCTTGCGGATTTTTTTTACCTGCTTGGCGGGGTTCACGTAGCGTCGGGCCTGCTCGTCCAGCGGCGCAGTCGGGAATTTCATGAGCCAGTTGGCAAATGGTTCCAGGCCTTGCTTCTTGGCAATGCTCGCTTTGGTCTGCCGCTTCTGCTTATACGGCAGGTACAAGTCCTCAACCGTTTGCAACTTAGTGGCGGCGTGGATCTGTTGACTCAATTTAGGGCTCAGTTTGCCCAACTCGTCGATGCTCTTAAGCACGGCAGTCTTCCGGTCCTGAAGCGCCGTGGCCCGGTTGTAGGCTTCCTCGATTGACTGAATCTGCACCTCATCCAGACTGCCGGTCATTTCCTTGCGGTAGCGCGCAATAAACGGGACGGTGTTGCCATCCTGCATCAGGTTTAAGACTGCGCTGACCTGGTGCTGCGAGATCCCAGTTAATTCTTTTTCTACGATTTGAACGGTTTGGCTGTCAATCAATGCTTTCCCCTCACAATTTCTGTGTGCTGATCCTGGTTCGAAACTGTATCTGCTGTCCACTTATCATACAAGTGGACTCGCCAATAGGCAATGCAGGTGATTGGCCAACACCATCAGGCCGACCGGTGTAAATGCTACAATGGAAAGCGAAGTACAGACTGGAGGTCACTTGCATGACAAATAAAGTTTTAATCACCGGGGCCAATAAGGGCATCGGGTTTGAAGTCGCCAAACAGCTTGGTGCGCAAGGGTGGTCCATTCTGCTGGGGGCACGCAACGAGCAGCGCGGACTGGCCGCAGTCCATGAATTGGAAAAGCAGGGCATCCAAGCCGAGTGGCTCAAGATTGACCTCGATGACTTGAACACGGTGCACGCCGCGGCGGCTGACGTGGCCGAACGCCATCCCGATCTCAACTTGCTGATCAACAACGCGGGGATCGCCGGCGACATGGCCGCGGAACCGCTGACGGTCAAGACCGATGACCTCAGGGAGACGCTGACCGTCAACGTCATCGGGTCGTTTGAGATGATCAAGGCCTTCACCCCGATTCTGCGCAAGAATCACGGCCGCATCGCGAACATGACCATTCCCGTTAATCCGAGCGGCTTCTGGCACCCGTTCAGTTATGTCACCAGCAAATCAGCGCTCGACAAAATGATCGAAATGTTCGGCCAGAGCTTTAAGCGCCAGCACATCCCCGTCGACATCTTTGGCATCATGCCCGGCGGCGTCTCGACAGACCTTAACCACCACATGACGAATCCGTTCATCCACACAGTTGAAGAAGGCGCGGCGATTGTCGTCAAAATTGTGACAGACGGGCACCACCACCAGGCAAAATTGTCAACGACTACGGGCTGGGCAAACTGGTCAAGCGGATGGTCAGTGCCCATTCCAAACAATCGCCCAAAAGTAATGGCTAACGCAGTGGCCGCCGTTCACGTGAACCTGGTATATTTAAGTCAGTAACGGCTTTCTACAAAGGGGGAAACGTCATTGGCCAATTCGAAACGCAGCACCACCGGTGGGCTCAAAAAGCTGGCCGGCAAAACCTTCAATGTTGCCGATAAACTGCTGACCGGTGCCGGCGCGGTGGCGGACGCGATCGGCAAAGTCGCCCCGAGCGTCGTGGATGAAGGCGCCAAGGTGATCGATGCGCACCTGGATAAACACAAGAAAGATTTTAAAATGCCTGGGTTAATCGATCTGCCGCTGGCGGAGGCCGAGCGCGTCATGCACTTTTACCACCTGCAGTACTCACTGATCCAAGTCACCCCGGCGGAAAAGTACGCGGGCCGGCGCGCCAATGTGGTTCTTGACACGACGCCCAAGGCCAACGCCAAGGTCGCGCCAAACAGTTTTGTGCGCGCCGAATACGCTGACGAGGACACCATCGAGGCCAGCCGGCAACTATTGGCCTCGCGTCACGCGGAAAAAAAAGATGGTGAAGGCAAGCAGGCACGCGCTGCGGCAGGCGCGCGCCCAGACTGTCGCCCACCTGGTGACGGGCATTCCTAAAGCCGTGGGCAACCAGCTGCCGCACCGTAAAACCAAAAAGTCACCGACCGCGCCATCCAATCAGACGAAGAACGATCCGCAGGCGCAGTAATTCATTGTGCACCCCAAAAGGACTCGTACAGCCGGCTGAAGTGCCCTAACCCTGCCAGTCAGCTCACCCGCCTTTGCGACGCGTCTTTTCAGTGCTCAAAAAGACGAGCCGGTCGCGTGTGGAATAAGTGGCTGCATACCGGTAACGCGGGTCGTCAAAGGCCTTCAGCCTGCCGGCGTGGTGAGTTGATGTTCGGCAGCAAAGCGCACCATCGCGCCTCGGGCCTGTTTGGCATACGTGGCCCGCGTTTTGATTTTCCCGTCCTTGAGCGTGCCGAAAACCACGGTCACAAACCGATCAGTCGGCTGCAGATACGGGGTGACTGCCTTGGCGTATTCGTTAGACGCTAGGTTCACAACCGGCCCGGTCCAGTCTAATGCGCGATAAAGGCGATCACCCCAGAAGTCGTAAAGGTTCTTGGCCCGACCAACCGGGAGGCGACTGCCGAGCTCGAGGCGGTATGGCACGACCGCGTCAAACGGCCGCAGCACCCCGTAAAAACCGGAGAGGATCCGCAGGTGAGCGCTCAGATAGGTCAGCCCAGCTTCAGTTAACAGCCCAGGCGCCATGCTTTGGTACTGAATGCCGACATAGCTCATCACCGCCGGGCTGACTTCTTTTTGCAGAGCCATGTGATGCAGCCACGCGTAGTTCGGCTTGGCAAGCTGCTCGCTGCACCGCCAAACCGCTTTTACCTCATCATAGGACAACCGGCGCAACGCGTTCAGCAGCACCTGGGCCTCAGCCAAGTATTGCGGCCAGGTCGTCGGGGCAAAACTGTCATGATCCACTTGCATCTTCTTTGCCGGCGCGATGATGAGTTGCATGGTCTTGGCCTCTTTTCGTAAACTAATTAGAGTTAACGCACTGCTTGTATTATACAAAACCGTTCCAAGTTTTCATCCCCAACAGGCGAAGGTAAACTAGATCGTCCCGAAGCCGTGTATCACCTGCTCAGTGTCGCTGCGATGGCCAAAATAATTGCCGCAAAAGCAAGCCATCCCCTGGGGCAAACGGGTATGATGAAATCATTAGGAGGGGTTAGAATGTTTAACTTGGACAACTACTTAAAGCGGCCAGACGCCCTGTCACTGGACCAGGCGCTGGCAATTTATAACCAGATTCCCTACGAACAAGCGCAGAACGACGGGGATTTTAAGGAACTGTGGCAGGATATAATCGACGCCGCCTTGGATTATGTCCCGATCCGCGTGAGATGGAACGACCAAAACACGCAGGAGCGTGCGGCAGTCGATGCAGGGCGCACCAGACGCCACAATGCCTTCATATCAAGCCTGAAAATTCTGAATCGCTACACCGCAACCCATTACGACGCCGAGTGGCTGTCGCAACTTGGCACCCCGGTCACCGACCGCAAGCGGATCGGCGATTTTGCCGGTTATATTGTCCTTTTTGGGGTGTTAAAAGGAAGATAAGACTCGCGCCTGATGCGCCCAGTCCCCACTTTTTGCGTTGATGGGAGTCACCGAACAGGAGTGAGAAAAATGAACGCAAACTTTTCCAAAGCAATCCTTCTTGCACTGATTCCGCTGACGTTGCTAACCGCCTGTGGCATCGGCCAGCCAAGCAGTCAAAGCCCTGCGCAGAGCGAGTGCACGTATCGGTCCGGAGTCAGCCACCTGCGAGACGTCGAAAATCGTGGGTTGCCCGTTGCCAACAAGCAGGAAATCAGCGGGTCCGCGATGACGGACTTGAAGCGCCAATATGGTGCCGATATTGTTAGCGCAGTGTCATTTACCAATGACCACGGCACCAAGATGTACATTATCGTGACCAAAAGCACGGCTGGTGCCAACGCGGTCCGCGAGCGCTTCGCCAAAGCGAATTGGTCAGTCAAGGCGGACCCGAGTCGCCGGCTGGTTTTTGCCGCTGAGCGAAGTCTGGCTAGCGGCTGGTTCGAGAAGTACCAAAAAGCCATTTTCCGCGGCTAGACCACTGGTCCCTTCCTTTTTCACGGCACGATGCAGTTCTGGATGCTAATCAAAAGCCCGCAATTCCAGCACCAATGGCTGATTGCGGGCTTATCATTTAGTTTGGTTTGGCCCTTGATTTTCCTTGCGTCAGCCAGTCAAAAACCGGCGCCGCATCAGCTTAGCGCTATACTTAACTTGATTTGGTTTCAAACCAAATCACAGTGCCCGGAAAGAAGGAAACTCGAATCATGACCAACTATCAATTTCTGCAGCCATACACATTCAAAAACGGCATCACCGTCAAAAATCGCGTTGTGATCCCGCCGATGACCGAGACCTCGGCGTTTGAGGAAGGGTCTGTCACTACCGACGAGCTGCGCTACTTTTCGCTTCACAGTGGTGGTGTTGGGATGTTCATCTCCCCGGTCGCCAACGTGGCGGCCAGCGGCAAAGGCTTCGAAGGGGAGCTCTCGGTAGCCGAAGATAGGTTTCTCCCCGGTTTGGCCAAAATGGCTAGTGCCATGAAGCTCAACGGGACAAAAGCCATCTTGCAGATTTTTCACGCCGGTCGGATGACCAACAGCAAAATCCTGCGCGGCGAGCAGCCAGTTTCGGCAAGCGCGGTCGCGGCACTCCGCCCTGGCGCGGAAACCCCACGCGCGTTGACCGAAACTGAAATCGAGGTGCTGATCAAAGACTTCGGGCAGGCCACCCGCCGTGCGATTCAGGCCGGCTTTGACGGCGTTGAGCTTCACGGCGCCAACACCTACCTCATCCAGCAATTCTTCTCCCCACACAGCAACCGCCGCACCGATCAGTGGGGCGGCAGTCTGACCAATCGGGAGCGCTTCGCCTTGGCCATCATCAAACGCGTTCACGAGGTCGTTGCGGCGACCACAGACAAGCCATTTATAATTGGCTATCGCATTTCGCCGGAGGAAATCGAGACCCCGGGCATCCGCCTCGCGGACACGCTTAAATTCATCGATACGCTGGCAGAACAGCCGCTCGATTACCTGCACATTTCTCAAGGCCACGCCTTTCAGACCTCGCTGAACGATCATGCCGACACCGAGCCCGTGATCACCAAAATTCGCAAGCAGGTTGCAGGCCGTCTGCCGCTGATCGCCGTGGGCAGCGTCGAGACCCCTGCTGATGCCGAAAAGGTCATGGCGGCAGGCATCGACTTCGTGGCGATCGGGCGCGAAATGCTACGCGAACCACATTGGGTGCAAAAGGTGGCAAGTGGCGACGAGCAGGCCATTCGCTACACCATGTCAGTCGCCGATCTGGACGAGCTTGGCATCACGCCGGCGCTGTGGCATTTCCTGACTGATCACATGCATGCCGACATGCACGTCACCACGCCTCACCCTTCGTGATCGAAAAAAACCAGGCAGCGTCTCGCATCGAAATCCTGATGTGAGGCGCTGCTTTTTGCGTGGCGGCTGGTAGTTTGGTCACCCCCCACCCACGGTTCAACTGTTTGCATGCCTTAAGGCCAAGTAGTCCGTAATCGCGTGCCGGTGCGTTTGCGGAACATTTTCCGGCAGCTGTGAAAAAGGTACCCAGCGGTACTGAAGTGACTCGCCATCGTTAACGTGCTCCGCGTAATAAGCCGTGTTCACAATGTCGAACTGATCGCCGTTTTCCGCAACACTCGTGCCCTCACCGGAATACACATTGAGAAGGGTCAACTGAGCCGGATCAAGACGCAGCCCACTTTCTTCGGCCACCTCGCGGACGACTGTCTCTCGGGTCGATTCACCTAACTCCATCAGTCCCCCGGGCAGTCCCCACCGGCGTGCCGGCTCGTTGCGCTGCTGCATCAGCAGCGCACCCTGTTCATTGACGAGCACCGCGCAGCAGCCGTTCAGGATCACGCGGCGATGCCCGATGATGCGCCGCAAGTCCTCGATATAGCCCATTGTGTTTCCCCTTTTCTCGTTATTATCTATCCTCACGATACCACGAAGGGGACTCAGCGCTTTGCTCATTTTGCCCGCCTGCGTCGCAATTCCGAGGCCGACAAAAACTTTTCCGCTTTGCCTCAAGAAATCTTCACAACTGGCCACAGCTGGTCATAAACTGGTCGCACCTTTTTGCGATAGTGGAGAGGAAACACGGACCACGCGGAAAAAATTTAAACGCGGTTTACCGCAAGAAAAGTGAGGATCTGGTGAATAAACGACTGGCATGGATCGACATTGCGAAGGGTCTCGGCATTATCGCCGTCGTCATTGGCCATTTTGCGCCCAAAGGGACGACTTTTTTACCAAAGTATTTACTGGTGGCACATGCCGTTATTCTTTATGATCGGCGGCTTTTTCGTCAAACCATTAACGCGACGGGCGCTGCCGCACTACTTGAAAACTAAAATTTGGCCGCAACTCAAGCAATACTTCGCCTATGGATTCGCCCTGATCACGGTCAGCTTCTTTGTCGAGCGGCACACCGTCACCTTCTCGCTGCGCTATGTGGCACGGCTACTTTACGGTGGCACCTTGCTCAATGGTTACCTTTCGGCTTTTTGGTTCATGACGGTTTATCTGGCCAGCTTAGTTTTGTTCTCACTGATCAAAGGTTACGTGAGCTCGGTGGCCATCCAGGCGGGAATCATGCTCGCGCTATTTGGCCTGGGGACCAGCTACCCCAATGCGACGGCAATATTTGGCTTTCCCCTTCCTGGCAACCTGGATTTAGTCCTGCTGGCAATGCCTTACATGTTTATCGGTTGGTGGTTCTTCCATTACGCAAGGCCACTGATCCACTGGCACTGGCTGGGGCTTGCAGCCTTGGGCCTGTTTGTTCTGCTGTACGTGCTGCAGGCCAGCGGGCAGCTAAATTTCCTCCTGTTCATGAAGTCCCATCATCTGACGGATCCACTGCTCGCGCTACTTGTGCCGCCGGCCTTAGCACTCGGCATCTTTGTCTTAGCGCAAGCACTCAGTCACATATCACTGAGCCGCGGGTTGGTCGCACTAGGCGCGCCACCGTACCGATCATGTATCTGCATAAGGCAGTCGGCTACAGCCTGGAAAAATTCATCCCACCGCATTTGGTCTTATGGGTGGTTGCCGGTGTCTTATTGCCATATTGCATGCTAAGATTATGGCAATATGTCACGGTGCATTGGAGTACAGATGAAAAATATGCGACCGATTAAACGTCTTCTTGCTGTCTGCCTGATTTCGCTGCTTGCTTTATGCGGCGGCACCCAACTAAATAATCAGTTTAAGGTCAGCCCAACGCCGACCTTATTTGTGCACGGCTACCGGGGCACCGCCCAGTCCCTGGGCAATATGATCGACCATTTGGAGGCTCAAGGGGCCGGCCGCCAAGTGATGACGATCACGGTGTCGCGTGATGGCCAAGTCACAACTCACGGCCGGTTGAACGATCAGCGCAACCCCCTCATCAACGTGATATTCGAAAACAACATAGCCGGGGAAGCCAAATACACGCAGTGGCTCCGCCAGGTCATGCGGACATTGCACAGAGATTATGGGGTCACCTCTGTGAATCTGGTGGGCCATTCGATGGGTGCCTATGCCGCGATCGCCTGTGGCATGACCAAGTCGCCGGTCACCATTGACCACCTAGTGGCGATTGCCGGCCCATACAATGGCATCATGCACTGGGACGATCGCCCTCACGAAGTCACGCTTAATGCCTTGGGCAAGCCCAGCCAAATTCGGCCGGAATATCAACGGCTATTAAACCATCGCCGCACCTTTCAGGCCGGTTCGGTGTTGAACATTTACGGTGACGTCAACGACGGCTCCGCATCAGACACCGTGGTCACAGTCGCCTCGGCGCGCAGCCTCCGGTATGTGTTGCGCGAGTATCACGGCCCGTATGCGGAAAAGGCAGTGGTTGGCTCGCACGCCCAGCACAGCCTGCTGCATATCAATAACCCGGTGGTCAATCACGCCGTTGCGGCATTTCTCTGGGGCCAGACACCGACTCAGCGCGACCAGCTTCGCTAGAAAACCCTTTTCGGCAAATTCCCACTTGCACCGGAGAAAAATTTTGCCCCCATGTTCCGATAAGTGATAGTCTGAGAAGGTAAACGCGAAAGCGCTATCTCAAAATCACTAAAGGAGTATGCTCATGGAAAATTATTTGGCATCAAAGACTCGCTATGATAATATGCAGTACCGCCGCGTGGGCAACAGCGGCTTGAAGCTGTCTGCACTATCACTAGGCCTGTGGCACAACTTTGGCAGTGTCGATCCGCTGGAAAATCAGCGCCACTTGCTGCGGCACGCCTTTGACCTAGGCATCACTTGCTTTGATATTGCCAACAATTACGGTCCGGAAGCCGGCAGTGCCGAAAGCAACTTTGGCCGGATTTTCAAAGCAGACTTTCAGCCTTACCGTGACGAGCTGGTCATCACCTCCAAGGCCGGCTACTACATGTGGCCCGGCCCATACGGGGAATGGGGCTCGCGCAAGAGCATTATCGCCAGCTGCGACCAGAGTCTGCGGCGCACCGGCCTGGACTACTTTGACATCTTCTACTCCCACCGGTTTGATCCGGACACCCCGCTGGAGGAAACGGCGCTGGCCCTTGATCAACTGGTCAAAAGTGGTAAAGCTTTATACGTCGGCATCTCGAATTATAACGCCGAGAACACAGAAAAAAATTGCCGCGATTTTCAAGGATTTAAAGACGCCTTACATCATCCACCAGGACCGCTACAACATGTTCGGGCGCGATCCAGAGAAAGACCTGTTCCCGACCTTGCTCAAGGATCACACGGGCGCCGTTGTCTTCAGCCCACTGGCACAAGGAATGCTGACTGGCCGGTACCTGCACGGGATCCCGGAAGATTCCCGCGCCGCCCGCAAGGACAGCAAGTTCTTGCACGTGGCCGATGTGGAAAGCAAGCTTGACCAGATCAAGGCGCTGAATTCCATCGCGGAAAAACGCGGCCAGAGCCTCGCCGAAATGGCCCTGGCCTGGGATCTGCGGCAGCCGGCCGTCGCCAGTGTCATCATCGGCGCCAGCAGGGTCAGCCAGTTGGATGACAACGTCAAGGCCCTGAACAACCTGAACTTCAGCGAAGAAGAAGAACAGGCCATCGACCAAATTTTGGCCTAGCGTCAAGCACGTGCCGCCTCGTCTGCACAAAACGAGGTGGCATTTTTTTTGCCTTTTAAGCGAAAAGCGCAACCACGCACTAGCCGCAAAAAGCGCTGACTCTAACCGGCGGTCATTGCCAGATTGAGTCAGCGCTTTTTGCGTGGTCTACGCGTTCACCACCGTAAACCGCTGCCGCATATGGGTTTTGGCTTCGAGTTCGGCGATGGCTGCCGCCGCGAGATTTGCCGCGGATACTTCGGACTTCCCGCTTGGCGCCGTCATCACCTGATCGGTACCCAGCCGGTAATCGCCGAGCGGACCGTCCGTGAGGGTGGCCTGCGGCGAAATTGCCGTCCACGCCACGTCCTTGATCCACTGCAGGTACTGGTACTCGTGAACCTGCTGCTCTGGCGTCGCGACCCACGGGGCCCCTGCGGCCTGCTTTTCCACCTGTGTCAGCATCAGCTCGCCTGAAGCCAGGCGTAAGGAACTAGCCCCCAGGACGAACAAGAGATACGGCCGTTCCGTCTCTCGGAACATGCTGATCAGTCGAGTGGCCAGATCCAGGTGCTGGAACGCATTCGGTGACGCAAACGCATCGACCACCGCATCCAGGCCATCAAGATCCACCCGGTCCAGCGTCAAGGCGTCCTTGGCCAGCACCGTGACTTTGCTGCCGAACAGTTTTTCTACTTTGGCTCGGTTACGGACGATTGCCGTGACCTCGTGGTCTTTAGCCAATGCCGCTTTCACCATTTCTTGCCCAACATGGCCGGTGGCCCCAATAATTCCGATTCTCATCTTTATCCTTCTTCAAAACGAAAAATTCACGCCATGCGGCTGGTCGACTTAACTGCTCAATGATGGCTGCGGATCGGCGCAAACGTCAGCTCCGTCCAACCGACTTTGAAGCCCGCGCGAATCGCAACGTTCATCGACCGCATGTGCGAAAATTGTGTGCCGTAAACCACCAACATCTCGGGCGCGCGCCGTTGAATCTCGCGGTCAGCGCCTGCACCACCTTGACAGCCAGTCCCTGGCGCGCGAAAGCCGGATCCAGCACCTCGACGCCAATTTCCCAGGTGTAGCGCCCATTTTGGTTGGCCCCGGCTACCACCTTGAGTTGGCCATCGTCAAAATAGCCAACCCCAAGCATGTCGGGATCAACGTCATCGTAGGCAAAAGCCTCGTGGATCCGCTTATCCTTTTTGAACAGCGGAATGTCGGCTCGCTCGATGAGCATCAGGTGCGAGTCGCTTGGCGGCTGGACTGGTCCGGCCGGCAGAAAAAAAACGGCGCGTGGTTGGTGATCTGCCAGCCGTAGCGGTGCAGCAGCCGCTCCAGTTCGCGCAGGTGCGGCCACGCGAAGAACCACTCGCCTGGCGTCGTGTTGAAATCCAGCGCGATGCGTCAGTCACCAGTGGGTTGGTCGTGCGGACGTAGAGATGATCCTGATACACGACGAGGTCGCCGGCGTCGCGGGCCCAATACCGCGCCCCACTGACTGGCGGCGCCGTGATGAACCGGTTGTACGGCTGCGCAAAATCCGCCGGCGCGAGGCCAAACTCCAAAGCCAGTTGATCTGTAATTTTCGTCATTCTTTGTCATCTCCTTGAGTGCGTCTCAAATGCCGCCACCCAGACTCACCGGTGGCGCCAATCGTCCTCATCTTGACGCGGCACCCGTTTACGTGCTGAATCCGGCGGCAAAAATGGCCGGTTGAGAGTTCCTGCCAGCAGCGTGAAAAAGTTGGCGATCCCCTTGAATAGGGATTGAAAGAAGTGAGCCATGACACCCTCCTTGATGCGTCTCGCCTGCCGAGTCGCTTTACTAGTCATTATCCGCGCCGCAGGCTACAATGCAAGCGTATCCAACAATTAGGAGGTAAGCGCCATGACCAGTTATCCGCGTCGCAACCCAGAAGAAGATCCGCTGCTGACCCCAGAAAATTCCGTCCTGCTGGTAATCGACTACCAACCAACCCAGGTCTCCTCGATCCAGTCGATCAGCCACCCGCAACTCATTAAAAATGTTTCATTTACCATTAAGTTAGCGAAAGCCTATCACGTCCCCATTGTCCTCAGTACCGTGAATGTCGCGACCGGGCGCAACGCCGACACGTTAAAGGCCTTGCGCGACCTGATGCCGGATCAGCCCACGTTTGACCGCACCAACATCAACGCCTGGGAGGACCAGGACTTCAACAAAGCCGTCCACGCCACCGGTCGCCAAAATCTGATCATGTGCGCCCTGTGGACCGAGGCTTGCATGGCGTTTCCAACGCTTGACGCGCTGCGCGAAGGCTACCACGTTTTCCCGGTAGTGGATGCGATTGGTGGCACCTCCACGCTGGCCCACGAAACCGCGCTGCGCCGCGTTGAACAGGCCGGCGCCGAACTGATCTCGAACGCCCAGTTGGCCTGCGAGTGGCAACGGGACTGGAACCGCGCAGAGTACGCCCATGATTTCGTGAAGCTGATGTTTGAGAACGACGACTTCTTCCATGCTGAATAAGCGCCTGACAACTCTGCCGCCCAGCAAATGCCGGGCGGCTTTTTCGCGTCGATAGTTTACCAAGTTTTACTTGACTGCTGGGAAAAAAGTCCTAAAGTAGGTGACAATGATTTTCTGAAAGGATTGATCCCATGCGTCCCATTATTGCCATGACCGGCGATGCCTTAGACACGCCGTCTGCTGAACTGAATCTCAACCACGCGGACTTTGCCCCACGCGACATCAAAACGGCAATCATCAAGGCCGGCGGTGCGCCGATCATCTTGCCTTTTCCCGATGACGTCACACTATCGGCAGAGCTGGCGGAAGCGGCTGTGACAACCTTTGACGGTCTGCTGCTGCCAGGTGGTCCCGACGTTGACCCGACCCTGTACGGCGAGGAACCCGGCCGAAACATCGGCAGTGTCACCTATCCAAAGGACCGCTTTGAGCAGGCGCTGATCAAGCAACGGTTGCAGCTGGCAAACCCATCTTTGCGATTTGCCGCGGGCTGCAGATCCTCAACGTGACGCTGGGTGGGACCTTGTACCAGGATCTGGCCAGTCAAGATCCTGATGCCACGATTCGCCACGTCCAGGCTGCCCCGGGGCAGTACCCGACCCACCACGTAACGGTTAAGGCCGGCTCGCAGCTGGCCAAGCTGGTGGGCGAGCATGCCTACGTCAACTCGCGCCATCACGAAGCCATCAAAAAGGTCGCCCCAGGCCTGCAGATCATCGCCACTGCGCCGGACGGCGTCATCGAGGCGGTCGCCGATACCCGCGATCAGCAGATCCTCGCCGTGCAGTGGCACCCGGAAAACCTGTGGCAGCAAGACGCGGCCCAGCTGCGGCCCTTCACCCTCCTCGTCAAGCGGGCCGCAGCGGTGCGCACCGCTCAAGCCTTTGTCGCCCAGCCCAAAGTCAGCTAATCGTTTACCTGCCAGTCGCACAAGCGGCTGGTTTTTTTAGGGCCGTTTTGGTTCCTTTATCCGGTCAGCAAGCGTACAATGCCGGTGAAAAGACAAAGGAGATGGCACTCATGCACGAAATTCCAGAAACCATGGCCCAGGTCACCGCACTGGTCGACCAAAGCCGGCAGAATGGGCAACCGCTGACAGAGGAGCAGGTGATTCAAGGAGGCCTGCAAAACTGGATGCAAGAACTACTCGATGAAGGGATCGAAGGCGGCTACCTCACGGCCCAACTGACTGACTCAGGCCTGACCGTGTTGGACATCACGGGCAAACTGCTGCTGAAAACTGACACGCTAACGGCCGCCAAGCTCGTGCCTGCCTTCAAACAGGACCCGCACATGACGCTGATGAACGTTCAAACCGCAATGCGAAAAATCATCGATAGCGGGCGTTTATGACATTTTTTTCTTGCCCCGGTGGCTGATCACACCGCAAATTAGTTATTTTGAGGCGATCAAACCGTGTCAGTGGACATCAGATTGCGATATTTGACGTTGTGCTTGAAAACGCGGACCATTCTCAGCGAAGAATGTTCCAACGGACGAAAATAGGCTTTTTAAGCATACCAAAGACAACGTACAAGCTAAGAACACGCCGGTTCGCGAAGAAAAAATTGGTGAGAAAAAAATTTTTTTTGGCTAAATTTGAATTTTTTTTGTTATCAAAGCTTATAAGATGTGATAATCTGAAGTTGTCCAAAGGCAGAGATACGAACAACTGCCAGCGGAATGGAAACACTCCTAAAAAGTTCCCCCAAACTTTTCCACCAGCGATGGTGGTTTTTTTGTTAGCAGCTAAACAAAACGGCGACTCACGATTAAATGGCGAGCCGCCGCTTTTTGAGTTAACCCTGATGCGGTCTAACCCGCTGTTTCTGCCAAAGCCGTCATCCGCTGCGCGATTTCGTCTCGCACCTTCCGAAATGCGAGCAGGATCTCTTCGGCAGTCCCCGTCGCCGCTGCGGGATCAGGCAGCGGCCAGTGCTGCCGCCGCACTGTTGCCGGCACCACCGGGCAGTGATCCCGCGCATCCCCGCACAGCGTGATCACCAGGTCAGAGGACCGCAAATACTGCAAGTCGATCAGCTTCGAGTATTGCTTGCTAATATCAATGCCTCGCTCGGCCATCACTTTGACCGCAAGCGGGTTCAGGCCATCTTGACGCAGGCCGGCACTGGCCACCCGCCAGGCCGGACCCAGCATTTGCTTGGCAAACCCTTCCGCCATTTGACTGCGACAGGAGTTACCAGTGCACAGAAAATAGATTTGTCTCACTATTTTCACCACCCCTAGAAACGCTTATCTCTATTGTACTATGCCACCAATTTTACGGATACTCCCCATGACCACGCCACCGCTCTATCTGAATGAACGGGCATCCTGCCAAATAAAAACTGGCCGCGCCGCTTGAGCAAAACCGGTTTCAATGCCGACACAGCAGAATTTAGGCCCACTTTTTTTCGCCTTATCGTGCTATGCTATTAGCAATTACGGATTCGAGAGGGACGGGGGAAATCGGGATGGCGCAAAGTCTGGGTCAAATGTTTCATGCTTTTCGCACGCAACGGCATATCTCAATGGCACAGGCGGCAAGCGGTTTGAACACCGCCACTATTTCACGATTCGAACACGACCAAAGCGACATCAGCCTGAAAATCGCTGGGCGATTGATGTTCAATCTTGGCATGGGCGCCAATGACTTGGGCGAAATGCTGGCCACGGATAAAAAGGGCTTTCCCTTTGGACTAGCAGAACTCGTCAACGGTCAACGGCCAGCTCTCGCCGCCAAAATCACTGCCTACCTGCAACAGGATATCTGCGCTAAACCATTGGCCGCCCTGATTCGGCAGACGCTGCCTTATCTTCAACGGTCAGTGACTGAGGACTGCCGGCTGCCGCTCACTTTGGAACAGCAACTCGCAGATATGCTCGCGTATCCCGAAAAATGGGGTAATTTTGAATACTACCTGATCACCAGTGTCCTGCCTTACGCCAGCCACGAACTGACCAGTTTGTGCTGGCAGCGGCTGACAGCCTTGACTGGGCAAACCTTGGGCTATCGGCGGGAGGCCTTATGGCGGTTAGGACTCACCGCACTGCTGCATGATGACACCCCATTGGCAGCACAGATTGCCACCGATATGGCCGCAATCAGTAAAATTCCGGGACTGCAACTGCACTTTAACAACGTGATGCCGCAATTTTTGGCTGTCGTGGCCATTGCGAAGCATAAGGATCTGACGTCGCTATTGACTGCCTTAGGCGCCTTGGCGCAGACCAGTTGGCTGCTTTCCTTGCCCGCGCGGCGCAAGAGGCGCGGACCAAACCCTGCTGGCACAATCAGGTCTTGAAGGATCACCACGATCCAAAGCTCGCCATCGCGCCGGACGCGAAGCTGATGTTCGGCCCGACTTTGGGCCGCCTGCGCAAGCAACGCGGATTGACCGTCAGCGATGTCCTCGGCGACTGGTCAGCTTCGGCCCAGTCGCGTTTTGAGCACGGCAAAACACAACTCGGCTTTCGCAGTACGATTGTCTTGATGCAGCGCATGATCATCCCCACCAGTCAGATGCAGACTGCCACTGACGAAACAAGCACCTTCCGCCGCTACCGGCTCAAAATATTCGATATGGCCTCAAATATTAAGGAAACCCATCGCACACGCGAAGATTTCGAGAGGGTGCTCAAAGAATTTCACCACACCACGCCAAACCTGCCCAAAGGCTTGCGCGTGATGTATGAAGGCGGACTGATCACCGTCCTCCACTGGGCCGCCCCAGGTTTTCTCCCGGATAGTGACGCGTTATATGCCAGCCCCTCTCACGATGAGCAAAGCGCCATCGTGGATTATTTTCGCTCACTGAGCGCCCTCAGCACCCAGGACACCGAGCTCCTCAATCTGAACATCAACCGCATCGACCAAACCTACTACGATGACCTCATCACCGTCATTCTCCCGCACCTCAAGCCGCAAACCAATGTGGCCGCGCAGCTCTACGACAACTGCACCAATTTCATGTACGGCGCGGTGTATTTTCACGTCACCAGCGTGATCCCTAAGCTGACCGCGGCCTTCAAGCATGAACCGTGGCTGATCTCATGGTGGCCCAATGCCGAAGTCAGCGAGCTGCAAACGCTGGCGAAGTGTTATCAGCAGGACACGCCCCAAACGCGCCGTGAGGCTGAGCAACTGGTGGCGGATATCCGCCTACTTTGCCCTTACGATAACAGCGCCGATTCATCAGCGCACTGGCTGACAACCTACCGCGGCAAGGGGACCGATGTGCAGACATCATAACGCATGCCAGCAAAACGCAAAAATCGTCTTCCAATCGGTCACTTGCAAAAATGCAGGTAGCCCATCGGGAGACGATTTTTATTGCTTCAAAAGGCTTGATTCAACCGGGATTGGCCGCAAGCAGGGTCTTGAACACCGGCGCCAGCCGCACGACGCGCTCTTGGATGTCTGCCCAGAGCTCATCCGGTTCACCAAAAATCGGATCTGAGCGAAGGTAGGTCTTGCCCACCAAGAACTCACCGGCGATGGTGTTATCGTACCGCCTGCTGACACGATCATAATTTGGTAAGGTCAGCGGCAGAACTTCCTTTTTGGTGTGATCCTCGGCCAGCTCCATGTCTGTCGGCAGTAGCACCATTTGCGGCCGCAATGAGTCAAACGGCACGCGAATGTGCGCCTTTTTGGCCTCCTGTAACAGCGCAAGCCAGAGAAATACCCGGTCGTCCCACAGACCCAATTCCAGGTGTGGCGTCATCTTATAGCCACGCTGATTGGCTGATAACGCGAGCCAAGTATCCGGCGGCGGGTTCTTGTGCCGCCGCTGGTGCTTCGCGATGTGCAGGCTCAAAGGCGGCAGCCCTTCGTCTTCCAGCAAAGCCGCCAACTGCAGGCCGGCCGTCTCAAACTTGGGGTCGATGACGCGGCGGATCAACCCCAGCCGGCCCGTCAAAGTAGGCTCATCAAATACGGTAAAATCCTGATCGGTGAACATGACACGCCCCCTTCTGCTATACTTAATATACGTGCGCTGCAAGCGCCACCAAGGAGGAATTGACCATGGCTGACGATGATCTGCAACAACACCTTAATAGTAGCATTTTTGGCCCGCCGCAGACCAATCCAGATGAACGTCGGCACTTTTTGGGCTCTCTGCGCGAGCGCGTGGCAATTCGGGTGTTGAATCAGGATGTTGAAGAGCCAAGTGCACTAACAGCAGTTAAGAACGCCCTGGCGAAGTACGCTGATCAACCGGGGTTCAAGTTGCTGATCAACGGCAAGCTGGACCCCGAACTCACGGCCCCTTACATGCAGGCGGCAAGCGCTAAAAACGTGCAATTCACGCTGGTTAATGATGGTACCGCCAGCCTGGCCTCGGCCGCTGCAGGCATCCTGCTGGTGGCCAGTCAGGCAATCAACATCAAAGACATCGATTTATCGACACCCTCAGACGTGACCTCGCCAGCCCAAAAGACCGACAAAAAGCGGGGCTTTTTCGGCCGACTCTTCAACTAACCCGTTCCTGTTCAATTTTTCCCCACTTCACTGGCATTAGCGCCGGCACTGCCACTCGTCTTTTTTTTGAACCGACTGACAGCCTCAGTCGGTGTTTTTTTCGCCATCAGAAATGGCACCGACGTGGTTGCAAGACCTTGTGTTAAACCGTAAAATACGGTCAGCAATGCAAGGAGGCCCATTATGGAAAAACTGAAGAACCGGCTCGATGCTTTTTCTGATGGTATCATGGCGGTCGTCATTACCATCATGGTGTTGGACATCACGCCGATTTTGCAAGACAGCTGGCCCCATTATCTGACCATGGGCAAACACATTGGCATTTATCTCATCACCTTCGTGTTCGTCTTCAACATGTGGTATCAGCACAGCACGGCCTTCGCCGAGATCGACACAATGACTTACCGCATCCTGATCTGGGAAGTGGCCTTTCTCGGTGTCTTATCCCTGATGCCTCTGTTCACGGACATGATGGCCGAAAATACGACCTCGATCACTGTCATGCTTTACGGGGTGATGCAGGCCATCATCAACTTGGTGTTTCGCGGCCTGGCCAAGTCGATCATTCACCTGCAGTACACGACCAAGGCCGACATGCAGCAGGTCTATCAAAAAAATCTATGGCAACGCGAATCACTGGCTTGATGGCCTGTCCATCGCGGCCATCGTCTCGGCGTACTTCTTCCCGCACATCACGCTGGCTTTTTACCTAGCCTACCCGGTCCTCAGTTTTCTGCTTAATGCCGATGCACGTCAGCAAATGTACGATGCGGATGCCCTCACGGCGGACGAACAAAAAGATTTGGCCGAACTCCCTGCGTCTGACTATGGGGACTGGCGCAAAACCGCAAGACGGATCTGGCACGACCAGTCCGATCAGAAAACCACCGGCGCCACCGCCTCAGCTTCCCAACCGCGCCAGTCGCAAACCACGGCAAAAGCGCCAAGCGGAAAAAATGCGCCGCCGCTTTCGACCGGCGCCTGGGCCGCATGGCTCGATCAGAGTCTGGACGCACAGCGCCGCCACCGCATTCATGAGCGCTTCGAAACCGCCACGCCTGAGCAAAAGGCCGAAATGGCCGCTTGGTTTGACCAGCGGCGCCAAATCCTCCAAAGGCGCAAGCAGCAAGCCGCCCCAACCGATGATGCGCCAAAAGCACAACAATCAGATGCGTCAGAGCACGACGATTCCCAGCACGACACCAGTCAGCACCGTTAAGACGGTGCTTTTTTTTGCTCGCCGTTTGGCATGACCCCAAGAGCCTGCTAGACTGAACTAGAAGAAAGAAGGATGGTTATGCAGCAGCCGCTCGCTTATCGCATGCGGCCACGCAATTTGGATGAGGTTGTCGGCCAGCAGCACCTCGTTGGCGAAGGCCAGATCATCCGGCGCATGGTCGTGGCTAAACGTCTCAGTTCCATGATTTTGTACGGCCCCCCTGGCACCGGCAAGACCAGCATCGCCAGCGCCATCGCTGGCGCCACTAAGTACGCCTTTCGCATGCTAAACGCCGCAACTGACACCAAGAAGGATCTGCAGATCGTAGCCGAGGAAGCCAAAATGAGTGGCACGGTGATCCTGCTGCTGGACGAGATCCACCGCCTCGATAAAACCAAGCAGGACTTTCTGCTGCCGATGCTTGAGTCTGGCCGAATCGTCATGATTGGGGCAACAACCGAGAATCCTTACATGAGTATTCAACCGGCCATTCGCAGCCGCACCCAAATCTTTCAGGTCCACCCACTGACGCCGCAGACATCAGCACTGCCATCGATCGCGCGCTGACTGATCAAGACCGTGGGTTGGGCAAATACCAGTGGTGCTTGATGACCAAGCCCGCGACTACCTGACCACGGCGACCAACGGCGACCTCCGCTCGGCGCTGAACGCCCTGGAACTCGCCACGCTGTCCACGCCCGAAACCGCTGGTCAGATTCACCTGACGGCTGAGGTCATGCACCAGTCCTTGCAGCAGCGCGCCCTGGACGGGGACGCCGACGGTGATGCGCACTACGACCTGATTTCCGCGTTTCAAAAATCGATTCGCGGCTCGGACGTGGACGCCGCGTTGCACTACCTGGCGCGGCTCATCGTCATCGGCGATCTGCCCAGCATTTTGCGCCGCCTGTTGGTCATTGCCTACGAGGATGTCGGTCTGGCTAATCCGCAAACCGCCAGTCGGACGCTCACGGCGATTCAGTCCGCCGAACGGCTGGGCCTGCCGGAAGGACGCATTCCCTTAGCCAACGCGGTGATCGACCTTTGCCTCGCCCCCAAGTCCAACTCCGCGATCAGCGCCATCGACGCGGCCATCGCCGATGTGAACGCGGGCAAGGCAGGTGCCATTCCCGACGACCTCCGCGACGCCCATTACAAGGGCGCGAAGGCGTTGGGCCACGGCGTCGGCTACAAGTTGCCGCACAATTATCCAGGCGGCTGGGTCAAGCAGAATTACATGCCTGCTAAGCTGAAGAATACCCATTACTACCAGCCAAAGACGACCGGCAAGTATGAGCAAGCCCTCAGCCAGCAGCTCGCCCGCCTGCGAGCACTGCAGCGTAGTCAAAAGCCATCCTAGCAAGCGCTCACAAGCGCGCCACGACACATTTTGCAGCGCTTTTAGTGGGGGCAGATTCTTGCATGTTTTAACTGGCAGTGATAGAGTAAAAGCATGGAAGTACCTAAGGTGTTCGCGGTCCCCATCTATTAGTTGACCGAACAGTCTCAATACCTTGGAACCAGAAGTGGCAGGTGCCGTGCTGTTCTCTCACTGAATGGCTAACGCATTTGTCGTCCGGGCCCACTTGCCTAATCGCGGGTTTCAACAATTCGGGTACTCGACGGCACCATTTAGCCTTTCACAAAAGTCTTCGGACTTTGGCCGACGCAAATGTCGGTCTTTTTTTTGGGCTCTACGTCGAAGGCCTCGTAAAACGGCCCGAGCGGTGCGGCATGAGATATGCTAGGATAGTAGCATCAACAACCAGAAGGAGTAGGTCATGTTTAGAGTCGTTTTCATCATCTTCGCTGTCGTTTTATTTACCCTGGCGTTTTATATCACCACGCACCAGCACCAAGGGTTCCTTGGAATCGAAAAACTGTCTGAAGCCACGCAGCGTGAACTTGGCCGCTTTGCCGTGGTCTTCATCATCGCCGGCTTGTTGGCCTTGGCCGCAGGAATCCTGCTAACAGGCTGGCTTGAGGCACTGGCCTTGATCGTCAGCGCACTGGCTGCCGGAATTCTAGGCCTGCGCGTGCCAACCTACCTGAAAGATTAAGTGCGGGCGTGTTCGTGTGAAATCGTTTCACATTGCCCCGGCATTCAGCTACAATGAACTTAGAGGTGATGGGCATGTTACAACAATACAAGCACGTTCTAGTGGCGATCGATGGCTCCTATGAATCGGAGCTGGCTTTTCAAAAAGCCGTCGCCGTGACCAAACGCAATGGTGGCGAATTGTTCCTGATCCATATCGTGGATACCAGAGCCTTCAACAACGTCTCGAGTTTTGACTCGGCCATGGTTCAGCAAGTTGCGGATACCGCGAAGGAAACCATGGAAGGCTACATCGAGCAGGCCCACAAGGCGGGGCTCGATAAGGTCTCCTACTCCATCGAGTACGGGGCGCCGAAGACGATTATTGCCCGCGACATTCCAAAACAGAAAAATATTGATTTGATCATGATTGGTGCGACCGGTCTGAACGCTGTTGAACGGCTCCTGATCGGCAGTGTGACTGAATATGTCACCAGAAACGCCAAGTGCGATGTCTTGGTCGTGCGGACTGATCTGAACAATCAGCCGGCGCTGTCTTCAACTAAGAAGCCAAAGGATAAACCAACTAAGGCATAACGCGTCACGCCCAACGGCCACTCGTCCGCTGGGCGCTTTTTTTGTCCAATCAAAATTCCTAGGCTGAAGCAGCAGTCTCGCCCTGCACCAAGTCGGCGATCAGTGAGGTGCGGTCAGTGACCCGTGCCAGCGCCAGTGCAATGGCTCGCGACTGGGCCGCTTGCTCGTCCTCCAGCCGCGCCTGAGTGCGTGCCTGCAAGGCGTACAACTCAGGGAGCAGAAATAAGCTCTCGTTGCGCACCCCGATCGCAATGTCACTTTGAACATGCTGCAACGTCGCCGCGTCATCGCCTAACTCAAAGTAAATCCGGCTGATGTGCCAGTAAATGGTGAGTTCAACATCAAGGTACCGCTGCTCGTTCAGCGGCTGAGCGTTGAAGAGACTGATCGCCTGCTCGACATAGACCCGTGCCCGCTCCGTCGTGCCTTTCTCTGCGTAGGCCAGGGCCAACCCGAGCGTCGCCATGATCCCCGCCACATCGGCGGCCGCCGCGCTCGCCCCGTTGAGCACGCGGCCGAAATAATAGATAGCCTCATCCAGATCTTGCGTGACAAACAGCTCGCTCATCCCGGAGAAATAATTGTAGTTTCGTAGATCCTGCTCGCGGGTGAGCCGCCTGGCATTAACTTTCTTGAGCAGACCTGCTGCGTCCCGGTACTCCCCGCGGCGCACCTTCTGGTCGACCGCGCTGAGGGCCTGTTGGATCCGGTCCTGGTTCTCCACCACAATATCCTCAAGCGTGATGCCCAACCGATTGACTAACCTGACCAGGATATTCATGCTGGGGACCTTGTTGCGCTTTTCGATCAGGCTGATCGTCGCCTGCGTGCAAATGCCCGAAGCGAGCTCGGCCTGACTCAATCCCCGCAGTTTGCGAAAGCGCCGGACGTTTTCCCCTTTGATCCGTAATGCCGGCTGCAACTTACTCATGCTTCCACTCCTTTGTCTTTCCAGTGAGCAACCCGTGCCGCTCCTCTGCAATGCCCACATTATACTATAAATTATCGTTTTTGACTACTTATAACTATTTGTGACTGCTTAACGTTATTAATGTAACGATTGTAATGATGATAAGACAGTGAAGATATTCTAAACTGCGGTTTTAAAATAAAAACAGCGGTCTGACAGAGATGCTGTCAGGCCGCTGTTATCGCGCAAAATATTTTGATGAGAGGCAACTTATTATCATTAAATTTATCAATAGGCGTCAATGATTTTTTTGCAAATAGTCGACGACAACCTTGGGTAAATCAGCCCGCATTAGCAACGCCTCAAGCAAGCGCGACCGATTGTACCAGCGCGTCCAAAAGCCCAGGTTTTCTTGCGGTTTCAGGTTGCGCAGCCGCGTCTGCCAGGCGGTGAGGCACATGACCAAGGCGTCCGCATAAAACTGATTTTTTGTGGCAATGTTGACCAAGTACGCTGACACCCGCTGATCCTCGCCGAACACCAGCGAGTCCTCGCTGCGTTGCCAGCCCTCAAGCACCGCCGCCATGAGCAGCAGCTTGTCCCCGCGCATCAGACTTGGCACCTGACTGAGTTCGTCCGCCAGATTGCCGATGTGCGTGTACGCATGGGCCCAGCCTTTGCCTGCCACATAACCGCGTCCATCACGCTCCAAGACGATGTACGCGCACAGGTTGACCAATAGATTTTCGAACTGTCGTGGGGTCAGCAGATGATACCGGTTCAAGTCAGCGTACACCAGGCCGGAAAGCAGCATCACCGCAAAGCTGCGAAGAAAGACCGCATCGTTTTGCGGTTCGGTGATATGCGCAAACAAGATGTCCTTGCGCTGCAGCGTGGTGAACAGCCACGTCACCTGCTTTTCCGTAAACGCATCGGCCTGAAACAAATCTGACAGCAAAAAGAACACACCCTTATCGCGGACCTCGGGATTCGTTGACGCTAGGTGCGCAATCAAGTATCGCAGATCACTGTCGGTCACCTGCATTTTCTTTTCGGCTTTCAGGCGCAGCTCAATGGCCGCAATTTTGGCCAAGGCTTCAGTGTCATCTTCAGGCAGCGCGACCGCAGTGGCCGCATCGACGGAGACGTTTTTAATCAGCTCGTGAAGATCATTGGGCAGGCCGCGGAACACCTTGCTTGGTGCAGCTGTCGGCGCAAACTTCTAATGTTTTTGATGGTGCTGTCAACTTGAGAATCCACGAATCGCCCTCCTTAAAGTAAAATCGGTCGCTCGATCTTGTTTTTGGGATCAGCCAAGACCCAGCCAAAATCATCGGCACTGGGGGCCTTTTTGACCCGCGTGCCAGGCTGCGCCATGATGGTGAACGGAATGTCATGGGCCAGTGCCTGCTTCATGTAATAGGCAACCAGCTCCTGAGACATGCGGCCATTGATGTACACCCGGTACTGCGGGTAGCGCGTTAACACCTCATCGAGCAGGCTCGCGATGCGTTCATCGTGCAGCTGCCGGATTGTGACCGCCATGGCCACTCGCTCCCGAAAGTTACCCAAAAAAAAGCCCGTTTTTCGTCCGGCTTGATGGTCGAAAGACCCAGCGCCTTGGCTTTAATGAAGTCATTTAAGTCTTCGCTCATGTCGCCGCCTCCTGCGGTCATTATACCATTGCCACTTGCTTGCGAAACCTCTACGCAGCTAATGACAAAGCCCAGCCAAGAAAAAAAAGCCGACCGCAGTCAGCCTTTTCTTGCTCAATCAAACCAGGAAAACTTACCCGACCGAGCCGTCCATTTCCATGGAAATCAACCGGTTCAGTTCCACCGCGTACTCCATCGGCAGTTCCTTGGTAAACGGCTCCACAAACCCCATGATGATCATTTCGGTGGCCTTGGCTTCAGGAATCCCGCGGCTTTCCAAATAGTAAAGCTGCTCCTCGGAAACCTTGGAAACCTTGGCCTCGTGCTCCATCGCCACATTGGAATTTTTGATCTCCGTATACGGGATCGTGTCTGAGGTCGACTTTTCATCCATCAAGATCGTGTCGCACTCCACGTGGCAAAATGAGTTGTCCGCCTTTTTGGTGAAGCGCACGGTGCCGCGGTAATCGACCGCCCCGCCGTCCTTGGCAATGGACTTGGACACGATGTTTGAGGACGTATTCGGCGCATTGTGGATCATTCGTGCCCCGTTATCCTGATCAACCCCGGCACCAGCGACGGCGATGGACAGCATGGTCCCGCGCGCGCCTTCCCCATCCAGATAAACAGACGGGTACTTCATCGTCGTCTTACTGCCAAGGTTGCCGTCGACCCACTCCATGGTCGCATTTTTCATCGCCTGCGCCCGTTTGGTCTCAAGGGAAAAGACGTTTTTGGACCAGTTCTGAATGGTCGTGTAACGGCAGTAGGCATCGTCCTTGACGAACACCTCGACCACTGCCGCGTGCAGCGAGTCGCTGGAGTAGTTCGGGGCGGTGCAGCCTTCCACGTAGTTGATGTGCGCACCGGGTTCCACAATGATCAGTGTCCGCTCGAACTGCCCGGAATTCTCCGCGTTGATCCGGAAGTACGCCTGGATCGGCACATCAGTTTGAACGCCCTTGGGCACGTAGATGAACGAGCCGCCGGACCAGACCGCGCCGTTAAGGGCCGCAAATTTATTGTCGCTCGGATGAACGAGGGTCCCGAAGTACTGGTGGACGAGGTCAGGGTACTGCTTCAGCGCCGAGTCCATGTCCATGAAAATGATCCCCAGCTTGTCGAACTCTTTTTTAATGTTGTGATACACCACTTCCGATTCGTACTGCGCTGAGGCCCCAGCCAGGTACTTGCGCTCGGCCTGCGGCACCCCTAAGCGATCAAAGGTGCGCTTGATGTCATCTGGCACGTCGGCCCAATCGCGGTAGGTTTTATCGGTCGCCTTTTGAAAGTACAGCATTTTATCCAGCTCCAGATCTGACAGGTCTGGACCATAATTAGGAAAAGGCAGTTTCTGATAGGTCTTGTAAGCGGCCAACCGATAATCGAGCATCCACTGCGGCTCACCTTTTTCAGCAGAGATCTCCCGGACCTTTTGCTCAGTCAATCCGCGGCCGGTCGAATACACCAGCTTGACGTCATCCTTGAAGTCGCCAGGATTCTCGTCATCGAGAAAATCGACTTGCGAGGCCACTGCTTCGTTATTTTTGGTGTTCTTGGTTTCAGTCATGTTGTTCACCTTCCGTTAATGCCTGAGCGGCCGCCTTCCACGCCAGCGTGGCACACTTGATGCGCGCCGGGAACTGGTGGACTCCCTTGAGGATCGCAGCCGGCCCCAGCACTTTTTCGTCTGGCACGCTGCCGCTGATCACCAAGTCGGAAAAAGTCTCAACCATGGTTTCAACCTCGCCAGGCGTTTTGCCGATGATCTGATCGGTCATCAGACTGCCGGAGGCCTGCGAAATCGTGCAGCCGGAACCGGAAAACGCCGCGTCTGCGACCTTGCCATCCTTGAGCTGCAGCTGGAGTTTCAGCACATCCCCACAGCTCGGATTGCGCAGCGTCACCTGGCTGGTTGGACTGGCCAGCACGCCGTGGTGCCGCGGGTGGTTCGCCTCGTCCAAGATCACCTGACGATACAACTGATCCAGCTTAGTCAGACTCATGGAAAAACCTCCTTGCCTCATCGACGCCGGCAATCAGTTTGGCGACGTCTTGCGGGGTATTATACACCCCAAAGCTGGCCCGCACGGTCGCCGGGACCCCCAGCCGGGCCATCAGCGGCTGCGCGCAGTGATGCCCCGCCCGGACCGCGATATCGGCTTCGTCGAGCACGGTGGCCAAGTCGTGCGGATGGACCCCGGCCAGGTTAAACGAGACAATCCCGATGCTTTGGTCATCGCCGTACAGCGTTATTCCAGGAATCTTGGCCAGCCCGGTGCGCAGCTGTGTCACCAGGGCGTGGTCATGGTCGGCGACCGCCGCCATGTCCAGACTTGAAACATAATCCAGCGCAGCTTTCAGGCCGAACACCCCGGCAATGTTCGGCGTACCTGCCTCAAACTTGAGCGGTACTTCTGCCCAAGTCGCTGACTGGTCCTGCACCTCATCGATCATCTCGCCGCCAAACTGCACCGGTGGCATTTGCGCGAGCAGTTCAGAGCGGCCGTACAGCACACCGATGCCGGTCGGCCCATACATTTTGTGGCCGGAGAAGGCGTAAAAATCCGCACCGAGCGCCTGCACGTCCACCTTCATGTGGGCCACGGCCTGCGCGCCGTCGACGACCATATACCCGCCATTGGCATGCACTTCGTCCGCCAGCGGGCGAATGTCAACTGAGCCGCCGGCCACGTTGGTCACCTGCGCAAGGGCCAGGATCTTGGTGCGAGGCGTCAGGAGTTTGCCGATGGCGGCCGGATCCGTGTTGCCGGCTTGTGTCACTGGGGCAACCACAAACTTGGCACCGGTGCGCTTGGCCAGCTGCTGCCAGGGAATGAAGTTGCTGTGATGCTCGGCGCCAGACACCAGAATCTCATCGCCGGCGTGCACGACCAAGGGCCCAAAGCCTGAAGCCACCAGGTTCAACCCGTCGGTCGTGCTGCGGGTGAACACGATTTGCGAAGCCGCCAGCGCGTTGATGAAGCGCGCCGCCTGCGCGCGCACCGCCTCATAGGTCTCCGTGGTGTTGTAGGCAAGTTTGTATAGCCCGCGGTGCACATTCGCATTGTCTTCCGTGTAGTACGCCACGACTGCGTCGATCACCGACTGCGGTTTTTGCGAAGTGGCGGCACTGTCCAGATAAGTCAACGCTGGATGCCGCTTAAAAAAGGGAAACTCATCATTCATCTGTGTTCACCAAAGTTTCATCGATCTGCTTAAACAGATCTGCCTTCAGATCCTTGTCCGTAATTTCCAGCAGACCGGCCTCAAGAAAGCCCCGGATCACTAACCGCTGCGCCAGCGCCTCTGGCAGGCCGCGACTCATCAGGTAGTACATCTGCGCCTTGTCGACCCGGGTCACAGACGCCGCGTGCCCAGCCGTTACGTCGTTTTCATCGATCAGCAAAATCGGATCCGCATCGCCGCGGGAATCCTTGCCAAGCATCAGCACCCGATTTTCCTGCTGATTGTCACTGCCGCGCGCGCCTTTGATAATGTGGCCGATCCCGTTAAAGATCAGGTGGGCCTTGCCGACGATGACGCCGCGCTGATTGATGTGCCCACGGGTCTTGCGGCCGTAATTCGTCATGGCAGTGGTGTAGCCGACGTGCTGCCGGCCACTGGCCAGGACGCCGACGTTGACCGTGGCCGAAGCGCCGGTGCCGCGCAAGTTGACATTTATCAACGTGGCGCCTGAGTTCTGAGCAAACCCGGCCAAGGTCCAATTCAGCGTGGCACGGTCGGCCAGCTCTGCGGTTCGCGACGCCAGCACCATCTCTGCCTGAAAGCCATCGTATGTGAGCCAGTCGACCTGCGCGTCTTCACCAATATCCACCAGCACGCCAACGCCAAGCGAGGTGCCGGTGCTGGCCCAGCGCTCCTGAAACGCCACGTGAGCCCGCGCACCGACATGAATGAGCAGCAGGCCGCCGCCGTCAGTCGGGCCGGTGAGACGAAACGGCTCATACTGGCATAACCGGCCGGTACCGTGACTTCGGTGATCTGCTGAGGTGCTTCCGTCAGCCACTCGTCCAGCGAAATGCGGCGTGGAAAGGCGTTGGCGTCTGTCGGGTGCGAAACCGTGATCGCGCTTGGCGCGTTCACGGTCATGCCAGCAACCGGGGTACTGTCCTTTGCCGCCTTCATGTAGCGCGCAAGCGGGATTTTCGGCGTGTTGGCCAAAGGCAGCCGTTTAATCATTCCCGTCACCCGCCTTGAGGTGCTCATAACCGGTCTTTTCCAAGGTGTGCGCCAGCTCCGGCCCACCGGATTCGATGATGCGGCCGTCCTTCATGACGTGCACCACGTCAGGGGTGATGTAATCCAGCAACCGCTCGTAATGGGTGATGATCAGCGAGGAGAAGTCGGCCCCCCGCATCGAATTCACGCCGTCGGCAACAATGCGCAAGGCGTCAATGTCGAGGCCGGAGTCAATTTCGTCCAGCAGCGCCCAGTGGGGGTGGATCATCATCAGCTGCAGGATCTCATTGCGCTTTTTTTCACCGCCTGAAAAGCCTTGGTTCAGGTAGCGGTCGGCCATGTCCTCGGGCATTTTCAGCTGGGCCATGGTGTCATCGAGCTGTTGGAGAAAATCCATGATTGGGATCTGATCATCGTCCGGCCGCCGCGCGTTGATCGCCGCGCGAATGAATTCCGCGTTGGTGACCCCGTTGATTTCCGCTGGGTACTGCATGCCCAGAAACAGGCCGAGGCGGGCGCGCTCATCGACTGCCATGCCGACAATGCTTTGCCCGTCGATCAAAATGTCCCCTTGCTGACCACGTACCGCGGATTGCCCATGATGGTTTCGGCCAGGGTGGACTTGCCGTTGCCGTTAGGCCCCATCAGCGCGTGGATCTCCCCGGCATGAATGGTCAAATCGACCCCCTTCAGAATTTCGGGATGCTCGGGTTCAGCCTTTACCTTAACGTGCAGATCTTTGATTTCTAGTGTGCTCAAGATAGCGCCTCCTGGACTTTGTCTACTCCCATTGTACGGCAGGAGCCGGCCCCTCGCAAACCGCTTTCATGCAACCTAATTGGGCCCTGCCGACTTCAAACTGGATTGCCAACCGCCGGCGAGGGTCAACAAAGCCGGCGCCTCATGAAGAGCCGCCGGCCAATTGTTCGAGTCAGTGTTTAGTGTTGCAGCCGCCGCGCCAGCCAGTCACCGACAAACTGAACGATGAACACTAGGATCAGGATGAAGATCATCGCGACCCAGATCACATCGTTTTCAAAGCGCTGGTACCCCACGGCAATCGCCAGGTTCCCCAGGCCGCCGCCGCCAACCGCACCGGCCATCGCGGTCAACCCGATGATCGAGATGATGGTCAGAACGCCAACGCGAACCAGCTCGCCGAGCCCTTCACGCAAGTAAACGCGAAAAACGATTTGCAGCGGCGACAGGCCCATGGCCTCGGCCGCCTCGATCACCCCTGGGTCAACGGTGAGCAGCGCATTTTGCACCTGCCGCGCAAAAAACGGGGTGGTCCCAAGGACCAACGGCACCAGGGCCGCACGCGGCCCAATGCCAGTGCCAACAATGGCACGCGTCACCGGATTCAGAACGGCCAGCAAAATGATGAAGGGAATCGCTCGGAAGATGTTGACCAGCTTATCAACGACCCAGTACACCGGATGGTTCTCCGTCAACCCGTGTGCATCAGTCAGCACCAAGACGATCCCGATGATGATACCCAAGGTAAACGCGATCACGGTCGTCCACCAGGTCATGTACAGCGTTTGCCCGATGGCTTCGGTGACCCCGCCGTCCCCACTCCAAATCGGAACAACGTTGGGGAAGAATTTTTCAATTAAATTCATGCTTTCGTCGCTCCTTTCTCAGCGGTCGCAGACAGGTGCTGAACGGTCACGTCGCTTTGCTTCAGATACTCAAACGCCCGGTTTAAATCATCCGCGGTTCCGGACAGCACGACCAGCAAATTGCCAAACGGCGTGCCTTGCAGGATCTGAATGTCGCCAAACAAAATGTTCGCCGTGACGTTGTACTCCTTGAACAGCGTCGCGACCAGCGGCTGATCGGTGGACGCCCCGACATAAGTCAGGCGCACCAGCTGATCCGGCGCCTTCAAGTTGCGGACCGCCGGCTGATCCCGTACCGCTTCGATGGCCTCATCGATTTGAATCGTCGTGTCGATGAAGTCCTTGGTCAGCTGCTGCTGTGGGGCGGCAAAAATGTGAAGCAGGTCGCCGCGCTCGATGATGCGACCGTCGTCCATGACCGCCACCTTGTTGCAGACCTGTTTAACGGCCTCCATTTCGTGGGTGATCAGGACAATGGTCAAGCCCAGCCGCTTGTTCAAGCTGGCCAGCAGTTCAAGGATCGAACTGGTGGTTTTAGGATCCAGCGCAGAAGTCGCTTCATCGGAAATGAGAATCTCGGGATCCGAAGCCAGCGCCCGCGCGATCCCGACCCGCTGCTTTTGACCGCCGGACAATTCCGTCGGGTAAGCTGCGGCCCGCTCGTTCAACCCAACCAGTTCAAGCAGATCAGAAACCTTTTTGTTGATTTCCTGCTTGGTGATTTTACGTGAGATCTCGTTGCCGTTCTTATCCTTATCCTTGACATAAGTGCCTTTCAACGGAAAAGCGACATTGCCTGCGATCGTGAGCGAATTCATCAGGTTAAAGTGCTGAAAGATCATCCCGATCCGCCGCCGCTCGCCGCGCAGGTCCGCAGCGCTGAGGCTGAGCATGTCCTGGCCCAGGACCGTGACCTGACCGCTGGTGGGGCGCTGCAGCAAGTTGATAGTCCGCACCAGCGTGGATTTACCAGCGCCGGAATAACCGACGATCCCGTAAATGTCACCGCGCTCAACCGTCAAGTCAACGTGATCGACCGCATGCACACTTTTGTTCTTCTCACTGAAGTTCACATCGACCTGTTTTAATTCGATCACCGGTTCTGCCATGACCAACCGCCTTTCTTTCTTAACCTCTAGTACTTACCCGTCCAGGCCGGCAGGACCGCACCCTTGTAAACCTTCTTGAGCAGTTTCTCGGTTTGCTTGCTCTGGTAAGCCTTCACAATCTTCTTGTAAGTCTTGTTGTCTTTGTCCGCCTTGGACTTAGCGGCAATGATGTTAATCCAAGGATGCGACTTCTTGCCGATCTTTTCAACTGCGATCGCGTTCTTAGGCTTCAGGTTCGCCGCCGCCGCAATGTCGTTGTTGACGACCGCCGCGTCCACATCGTTCAGAGAACGTGCGGTTTGGGCCGCGTCCAGTTCGGTGAACTTGAGGTTCAACTTGTTTGCCGTGATGTCACGGATCGTTGGGGTGGCCACGTTCTTCACCTTGATAATGCCATTGGCAGCTAGCAGATCTAGGGCCCGGCCTTCATTAGACGCATCGTTTGGCAGAGAGACGCTGTCGCCTTTCTTCAGGTCCTTCAGGGACTTGATTTTGTTTGAGTAGGCACGCATTGGGCCGATATAAGTATCCCCAACGGAGACAATGTGGTTGTTGTGCTTCTCGTTCCAGGTCCCCAAGAATTCGTAGTGCTGGAATGAGTTCAGCTGGATGTCACCGTCTTCCAGCGCCTTATTGGGGGTGTTGTAATCGGTGAACTGAACCAGCTTGATGTTGACGTCTTCCTTCTTCAGGCGCTTTTGAATATCCTTCCAGATGTCGACATCGGTACTCATAATGCCGACCTTGACCGGCTTGCTGGCCGAGCCGGTGCTCGCGCTGCTACTGCTGTTCCCACAGGCCGCTAACGCCAAGACTGGCAACGCCAACGCTGCCGTCAAAGCCAATTTCTTAAACCACTTCATAACTATTCCCTCCAATTTTTTCCTTGAACAAACAAAAACCGCTCCTAACCTAAGTTAGAAGCGGTCATCCCGCGGTACCATTCTAATTCGCCAACGCAACCGCGTCGGCCTCACTAACGGGCAATCACCCGCGTGCAAGATAATGGATGCCAGCCATTGACGCCTTGCCGAAGCTCAGCCTCACCGATCCGTGAGCCATTCTCGATCGTCGCTGCTACCCCGCTCTCATCTTTACCGGGTTTTCTGTGCAGTCCGCAACAATTTCTCTCTCACATCGTTCGTTTGCTCAATTAAATTATCTCAAGTCTACCGAGTTTGCCGAACCAAGTCAACCCTTAAAGTTAAAAAAAGATGAGATTGAGATGGCAATGACCTGCAAGCCACCGGTTGGTCAGCTTACTGCTGGTTGAACTCCTCGCCTTCCTGGCTGAACATGTAGGACTGGTGGTGGTACCGCATCGACAGAATCATCCCCACCGACAGCATATCAGCCAGCAGGAACGACCCCCCTTGGGAGATGAACGGCAGCGGGATCCCGGTGATTGGCAGCAGGCCCACGTTCATCCCAATGTTTTCGAAGATATGAAAGACGATCATCATGATCACGCCGGTCGCAATGTACGCGTAAAACTCATTTTGCGTGTCAAAGACGACCCGCAACATCTGCCAAATCAGCAGGAAGTAGAGCAGGATCACCACTGCGCAACCAATGAAGCCAAACGCCTCGCCAATGGTGGAAAAGGCCATGTCGGATTCGCGCACGGGCACCGTCACGTGCAGGTTGTTGAACCCGCGGCCCGTCATTTCGCCGGACCCAATTGCTTTCATGGACTGCCACAGCTGGTATGAATCCGTCGTCGCCGCCCCGCTCGGGTTCAGCCACGAGTCGATCCGCTTGAACTGGTACGCGGCAAACCCTAGCTTGCCGAGCAGATCACGCCCCCAAGTCTGGGTGACCAGAAGAATGGCCGCACTGCCCAGGGCCGCCGCCGCCGCGCCGATCGGGACAATGATTTTCCACGTGATGCCCGACACCAGTACGACCCCGGCAAAAATCGCCAGAAAGACCAGCATCGTCCCGAAGTCATTCTGCAGCTTAAGCAGCACAATGATCGGCAGCGTCCAGAGGAACATCTCGCCGATCAAGTGCCAGTCATTGCTGGTGCTGTGGGTGTACTTAATGTTGTGGTTGGTCACGACCCGCCCCAGCATCAGAATGTAGGCGGGCTTCATCACTTCTGATGGCTGGAAGGTGAACGAGCCAAACCCCAGCCAGCTTTTTGCCCCAGTGTTCACGAACACCGACCGATCATACGCCACGAGCACGACCATCAGCAGAAAAATGCCCAGGCCATACAAAATCGGCGCCACCCGCCACAGCTGCTCAGCATCAAACTGCATCACCACAAAGATTCCGATGCCCCCGATCACGTACCAGAGGCCCTGCATGAATAGCGCGTGCGTCGTGCTGCCGGCGTTTGGACTGGTGTCATGAGAAACCGCCATATAGATCGCAGCCATGCCAATTAATGCCAGCAGCATCACGGACAAAATGATTCCGTAGTCGATGCGGTCCTCACTGCGGCGCCGCGTCGAAACGTCTTTTGCCATACAACTCTCCTAACTGGTCAAAACGCCACTTCAAAGTGCGAAGTGGCGCGCGGCCTATCCTTGGTGCAAATGATATTCAGACAAGAGAAAGGCCACCGCCGCATCCATGGTTTTTTTGCCGGTGCGGCTTCGCGTCGCCGGCCAGAAAGGCATTGAAGTGCTTGCCGTCTTCCTCGGGGGCCACGTAGCCGATCTCGTTTTTGCCCAGCGTCAGGACAGACACCGTGTGCCCGTTGCGGGTCACGTCCTCCTGATTAACGGTAATTTTCTGTTCTTTTGGCATGTTCTCTCCTTATCGATGAAAATCAAACTGCGCACTTTCGTCAAGATTCTTCTGCGGATCCGGATTGCGCCGCAGCGTAAAAAAGTCAGGCACCGGATCCAGCCCACCTTTAACGAAGGGGTTGCAGCGAATGATCCGCGCCACCCCCATGATCAGACCCTTGATCAAGCCGTGTTTCGCCAAGGCCTGGATCATGTAAGTCGAACAGGTCGGGTAATACCGGCAACTGGCCGGGAGTAATGGCGAAATGAAGCGCTGGTACCCTTTGACCAGCCACATCGCGATTTTGCGCAAGAAGTCACCTTATTTCAAGAAATCAAAAATATGGGTCCACGTGGAAGGCAAAAACACCCTCAGCGGGTCACCACCATCGATCGCATAGCCCACCATGCGCCAACGACCAGCGCCACGATGACTAGCAGCAACCCGATCAGCAGCTTGCGTACCACGCGCATGGCGTACTCGGAAGACATGCGCACCCTCCTAATACTGCTTGTGGTGCGCAATGTTGTCGAGCAGGACGCCTGTACCCAAGGCAACGGCATCTAGCGGCTCTTCGGCCAGCAGGACCGGCACCCGCAACTCATGGGCAAACAGCTGGCTAATGCCCTTAAGCAGCGCACCACCACCAGTCAGCATCACACCGCGGTCGATGATGTCCGCAGACAGCTCAGGAGGTGTTTTCTCCAACACTTCCTTGGCCGCGGCGACCACCTGCATCATGGTGTCGTGCAAGGCCTCTTCGACCTCGACCGAGGTGACCTCGACCTCGCGTGGCAGCCCTGTCGCAATATCACGGCCGCGCACTTCCATGGTCTGCTTCGGATCAGCCTCGTAAACCGCACCGATTTGGATCTTCAACTGCTCGGCCGTGTGCTCGCCAATCAACAGCTTGTGCTTGTTCTTGACGTAGGAAACAATCGACGCGTCCATTTTGTCGCCAGCGAGCCGCAGCGAGCGGCTGGTGACGACTTCACCCATCGACAGCACGGCAACGTCAGACGTGCCGCCGCCAATATCGATGACCATGTTGCCCTGCGGTTGGAAGATGTCGAGGCCCGCACCAACCGCGGCCACCTTGGGCTCAAACTCAAGGTAAACTTTGCCGCCGCCAGACTTTTCAGCGGCCTCAATAATGGCCTTTTGCTCGATCGACGTAATGTTGGTCGGCGCGCAGATCAGAATGTTCGGTTTGGACATGAAGCCCTTGACGTTAAGCTTGTTGATGAAGTACTCAAGCATCGCTTCAGTAATGTCAAAGTCGGCGATCACCCCGTCTTTGAGCGGCCGAATGGACTTAATGTTACCCGGCGTCCGGCCGACCATCTTGTAAGCCTCGGTGCCAACCGCGAGGACCTTACCAGTGGTCGTATCGATCGCCACGACGGAAGGTTCGTTTAGCACGATGCCCTTCCCTTTCACGTTGATCAGGACGTTGGCCGTCCCGAGGTCGATACCAATATCTTTAGCCATGAATTTCTCTCCTCAAATGATTACTAACGATTGATTATACCACAGGGCCAAGGCCCCCGCTTACAGAAGGTAGGTGAGACTGTGCGCGGCCGTGAGCAACGACAGAAAGAACTCACTCACGTTGTAGCCGATCGCGATTGCCAAAAACACCATCAGCAGCTGACTGTCGCGCACGTGGTTCGCCTTGAGCAACTTATCAAAGCGCAGCGCAAACAGCAGCCTGAAAGTGATCATGATAAAAACAAAGTGCGAAACCAGCGTTACGGCGCCAGTAATTCCTAAATCTGTCATAGCGGCCTCCTCATGCATTTAAATTATACCGGCTTTTACTGAAAGCGGCGAGCGCCTTAAGTGCAAATTAACAGTTTATTGTCAGTGGCGGCTGCCACCCCGTCCGCCGTACAAAAAAAGCACCGCCAGCGGCGATGCTTTTAAACCCCTTACTTGCCGAAGCGTCCCTGACGGACGTTGATCCGGTTGATCGCGCGTTGCAAGGCGACCTGAGCACGTTGGAGTTCGTCTTGGTCACGTTTGGCCTTGGCTTCCTCGATTCGACGTTCGGCGCGCTTGCGAGCGGCTTCGGCCCGGGTCAGGTCGATGTCGCGAGCACGTTCGGCGGAATCGGCGACGATCGAACACGTATTGTCCGACATCTCCATAAACCCACCGTTAACGGCGATCATGTCTTCGTGACCAGGGTTGTCAACGCGGCGAACGCGCACTTCCCCAATCATCAAAGGCGCGACCACGGGTTCGTGGTTGGCCATGAGGCCCATATCGCCAGTCGTGGTTTTGACCACGACCAGTGTGGCATGGTGATCATAGACCAACCCGTCTGGGGTCACAATATTGACCGTCAGAACATTGTCTGCCACGGTGATCGCTCCCTTCTGTTAGTTTGCGGCGGCTTGAGCGGCGCAGCATCATCAGAAGAAGCGTCATCTGCCGGAGCAAAACCCATCTTCTTGGCCTTTTCAACGACTTCTTCGATCTTGCCAACGGAACGGAACGCATCTTCTGGATACTGATCCATCTTGCCGTCCAAAATCATCTTGAAGCCCTTGACCGTCTCTTCAACTGGGACATAAGCCCCTGGCATCCCGGTAAACCGTTCCGCCACGCTGAAGTTCTGAGACAAGAAGAACTGAATGCGCCGGGCACGCGCAACGGTGACCTTTTCGTCGTCGGACAACTCATCCATCCCAAGAATGGAAATGATGTCTTGGAGTTCACGGTAACGTTGCAGGATCTGCTGCACGTGGGTCGCCACTTCGTAGTGCTCTTCGCCAACAATTTCCGGCGTCAAGGCACTGGAAGAAGATTCCAGCGGGTCAACGGCCGGGTAAATGCCTTGCTCAGTCAAGCTGCGCTCCAGGTTAGTGGTGGCATCCAAATGGGCAAAGGTCGTGGCAGGCGCCGGGTCAGTGTAGTCATCGGCAGGCACGTAAACGGCCTGAATTGACGTGACAGAGCCCTTCTTAGTCGAGGTGATCCGTTCCTGCAACTGACCCATTTCAGTCGCCAGCGTTGGCTGGTAACCAACGGCAGAAGGAATCCGGCCAAGCAGCGCGGAAACTTCAGAACCAGCCTGCGTGAAGCGGAAGATGTTGTCGATAAAGAGCAGCACATCTTGACCTTCGACGTCACGGAAGTACTCCGCAATCGTCAGTCCGGTCAGCGCCACACGCATCCGGGCACCAGGCGGCTCGTTCATCTGACCAAACACCATGGCGGTGTTCTTCAGAACGCCCGACTCCTTCATTTCAAAGTACAGGTCGTTCCCTTCACGGGTCCGTTCACCGACACCGGTGAAGACTGAAATGCCGCCGTGTTCCTCGGCAATGTTGTGGATCAGTTCCTGGATCAGAACGGTTTTGCCGACCCCGGCACCACCGAACAGCCCAACTTTCCCCCCACGTAGGTAGGGTTCAAGCAGGTCGATGACTTTGATCCCGGTTTCGAGGATCTCTGAACTGGTGCTCAGGTCTTCGAACTTAGGCGCATCTCTGTGGATGCTGTCGCGCCGATGATCGGGTCCAAAAGCTGGACCGTCGTCGATCGGATCGCCTAAAACGTTAAACACACGTCCCAATGTATCCTTGCCAACAGGAACGGAGATGGAGCCGCCGGTATCTTTGGCGACCATCCCACGCTGCAACCCGTCAGTTGAGTCCATCGCGATGGTGCGCAACACACCGTCGCCGAGTTCAAGGGTAACTTCGAGCACCAAGGCCCGTTTGCCATCACCTTTGTCGACGGTCAGCGCGTTGTTAATTTCAGGTAAATCCTTGTCGAGTGGGAACTCGACATCGACAACAGGGCCGATCACTTGCACGATTTTACCAGTAGAATTACTCAATGAAATCGTCCTCCCTGTTGATTACTACTCAAGTGCGTTGGCCCCGCCAACGATTTCGGTGATTTCCGTCGTGATCGCCGCCTGCCCGCGCCCGGTTATAGGTCGTGGACATCTTGTCGATCAAATCGTTGGCATTGTCTGTCGCACTCTTCATCGCCGTTGTGGAAGCGGCGTGTTCCGCTGTCTTCGCGTCCATGATCGCCCCGAAAATCAGACTCTCCGCGTACTGCGGCAAAATTGCCTCAAGCACGGCATCCGGATCCGGTTCGGTCAGGTACTCGATTGGGTGATCCGCGACCTCACTCGCGTCGAGGTCGGAGATCGGCAGCATTTTTTCAGCTCGGAACGCAGAAGTCAGTGAGTTGACATGGTGGTTATAGCACACATACAGCTCATCAAACACTTTGTTATCGAACATGGTCACCGCTGTCTTGACGATTTCCCGCACCTCGTTAAAGGTCGGAATATCAGACACCCCGCGGTACTCATAGGCGAGGTTGATGCCGCGCTTCTTGAAGAAGTCGGCCCCAACGCCGCCAACTGCCATGATCACATAGTCGGAATCGGCCTTATGGTCTTGCTGGATCATCTGCATCATGGCCTTGAGGATGGTGCTGTTGTAGCCACCGACTAAGCCCCGGTCACTGGTGATGACAAGGTACCCAGTCTTCTTCACTGGCCGTTGCTGCAGCAAGGAAGCAACCTGAAGCCGCTTCTTGTCCACGTTACCAGAGGTGATTTCGGCCATCTGCTGCCGTTCGAGCTCAAGGAGCTGAGCGGCAGCCAGGTGAGTCACGATCTTGCGAACGCGGTCGGCGTATATCTGATAGGCGCCGGCACGCCGCTCAATCTGGGTCAGCTTCGCCCCCGAAACCATCTGCATGGCGTGCGTGATCTGACCCGTCTTTTTCGTCGAGGTGATCTGGCGCTTGATATCCATCAATGATTCAGCCATGCGGCACCTCCCTATTTCTTGGTGCTGCTGGTGAACCCATCGGCAAAGCCTTTGATGAGTGCATCAAGTTTGTCAGTATCTGGCAGGTTGCCAGTGTCTTTGATGGTCTTCAACAGCTCGGCACCATTGGAATCGGCGTAGTCGAACAGCTCCTTCTGGAACTGCGCGATATCATCGATTGCGATGGCATCCAGATAACCGTGCGTCAGTGCGTACAGGATCAAAACCTGATACTGCACTGCCAGCGGCTTGTGCACCGGCTGCTTCAGGACTTCAACCGTCCGGCGACCACGGTTCAACTTGGCCTGCGTCGCGGCATCCAAGTCAGAACCAAACTGCGTGAAGGCTTCCAGCTCACGATAGGACGCAAGGTCCAACCGCAGCGTCCCGGCAACCTTCTTCATCGCTTTGATCTGCGCATCGCCACCGACCCGGGAAACAGACGCCCCGGCATCGATCGCTGGCCGATCCCCTGAGTAGAACATATCGCTTTGCAGGAAAATCTGACCATCGGTGATTGAAATCACGTTAGTCGGGATGTAGGCCGAAATGTCACCAGCCTGGGTCTCAATAACCGGCAGCGCCGTCATTGAACCGCCGCCCAGCTTGTCGGACAGCTTGGCCGCCCGCTCCAAGAGGCGTGAGTGGGTGTAGAAAATATCGCCAGGGTAAGCTTCACGACCTGGCGCCCGCCGCAGCAGCAAGGAAAGTTCACGGTAGGCGTTCGCCTGTTTGGACAGGTCATCATAAACGATGAGAACGTGCTTGCCATTGTACATGAACTCTTCGCCCATTGCCGCACCGGCATAAGGCGCGATGTACAACATTGGTGCTGGCTCTGACGGGCCGGCAGTCAAAACGATGGTGTAATCCATCGCACCGTACTGCTTCAAGGTTTCAACCTGCGCGCGCACAGTCGACTCTTTTTGGCCGATCGCAACGTACACACAGATCATATCTTGATCTTTTTGGTTGATGATCGTATCGATCGCGATTGAGGTCTTCCCTGTCTTGCGATCGCCGATGATCAGTTCACGCTGCCCCCGGCCAATCGGGACCAAGGCGTCAACCGCCTTAAGCCCGGTTTGCAGTGGCTGCGTAACCGACTGGCGCTGCATAACGCCAGGTGCCTTAACTTCAATGGGACGGGTGTGCTCGGTTTTGATTGGACCGTTGCCGTCGACGGGCTGCCCAAGGGCATTGACCACGCGGCCGATCATATTTTCACCGACTGGCACTTCCATGATACGACCGGTGCGTTTGACCGTGTCGCCTTCACGAATGCCATCAAAATCCCCTAAAATAATGATACCAACATCATTACTCTCAAGGTTTTGCGCCATCCCGTATGAGCCGTTGCTGAACTCGAGCAGTTCGCTCGCCATGGCGTTTTTTAACCCCGTGGCGCGCGCGATCCCATCACCAACGTAGGTGACAGTACCGACTTCGTCCACGTTCAGATTATCTTTGTAATTTTCAAGTTGCTTTTTGATCAGAGAACTAATTTCCTCTGTCTTGGTGCTCATCCGGTTCACCTCTATTCGCTAATTGGTGAGCAGTTGCTGCCGCAACTTCGCCAGCCGCGTCTTCACGGTGCCATCGATGACCAGGTCATTCGACTGCACCTTGACGCCGCCGATCACTGCAGGGTCCACCACACAGGTGATCCCAACGGTTTTGGCGTTCAGTTGCTTGGCAAGTGCTTGATTCATTGCCTGAGTTTGGCCCTCGGTCAGCGGCACAGCAGTGGTGACTGTTGCCTCCACGTGGCTTGTCGCCTCATCGAAACGGTCTGAAAAGTCTTCGATCACTGCTGGCAGGCCAAGAATGCGGCCATTTGCCATCAGGATCTGGACCAGATTTTTGACCAACTCACCAGAGTCTTTTGTCAGCAGACCCATTAAATCGGTTTTATCCGCTTCGGTCAGGTTGTTGCTGGCTAATGCCGGCATTAACTCAGGCGTTGCTTTGATCACAGCGTTGACCTGGGCCAGCTGTTCGGAAACTGCGCTCAGGGCCTGTTGGTCTTGAGCCGCCTCGAACAGGGCTTTGCCGTAGCGCGGCGCCGCATCACGATCAGTGACTGCCATTGGCGTCACCTAATTCGTTGATGTACTGGTCAATCAAGTTCTGCTGTGTGCTGGGATCGAGTTCCTTGGCAATCAGCTTTTCAGCGATTGTCAACGAAAGGTCAGCAACGTCGTTTTTCGCGGCCGCCAGGGCATCGGCACGTTGCTGTGCGATGTCCTTATTCGCGTTCGCCTTTAAAGTTGCGACCTCGCATTGGGCCTGCGCGACGAGCGTGGCCCGCTGCTTTTCACCGTTCTCCTTGGCGGAGTTGACGATGTTCACAGCGTCTTCCTTTGAACTCTTCAGCTCGGCTTCGCGCTGGTCCGCCATTTTTTGCGCCTCTTGACGCTTGTTATCGGCGTAATCCAGGTCGGAGTCGATCTTGTTCTGACGATCGGCCATAATTTTCGTGACCGGTTTCCAGGCAAACTTCCCAACGAGCACCACTAAAACAGCGAAGGCGGCGAGAAGAAAGAGCGTATCACCAAAAGTAGCCATTCAAGCCACTCCCTTCTTTAATATTGGTGCTGATTAGCTCAGGACAAGCATGAAGGCAACAACGATTGACATGATTGGAACCGCTTCGATCAAGCCGACACCAATGAACATGGTCGAACGCAGAGTACCTGAGGCTTCCGGCTGACGAGCCATGCCTTCCAGAGTCTTTGAAATAACTTGACCGTTACCGTATGAAGCAGCCAGCGCGGCGAGCCCCGCGGCGATAGATGCAGCGATGTATTGCATGATATTTCCTCCTATTAGTCAGATATAACCTTTTCCGAAATGTAAACTGAGGACAAGGTAACAAAAATATACGCTTGGATCGTACCAATGAAGACTGAGAACCCTTGCCAAATGACTTCAATCGCGAAGCCCCCAATAAAGGAAACCCCACCAAGTAAGCCGTGACCCGAAAAGGCCAACTCTCTAATCAACAGAAGTAACACTTCACCAGCATAGATGTTCCCGTAAAGCCGTAGCGCTAATGTCACAAAGTTCGTAATGTTCTCAATCAAATTGATTGGCAGCAGAAACGACACTGGCGAGATGTACTCTTTCATGTAGCCTTTGAAGCCGTTAAACACGACCCCAAAGAAGTGAGAAATCAGTAATATCATCATCGCCAGGCTCATGGTAATAATTGGATCCGCGGTCGCGGACCGGAACCATGTTTTGCCCCCGATATCAAGTTGAAAGAACAGTCCGAGCTGGTTATTCACAAACACGAATAGGAACAAGGTAAAAGCGAACAGCCCAAACCGCTTGCCTTCCTTGCCTGGCATTGCCGATTTGACAATGCCGTTGGTGAAATCGATCAAGTACTCCAGCGCGTTCTGACGCCCGTTCGGCCGAATTGACGGCTTGCGAGCTAACCAGTACACGAGGAAAAAGATGATCACGCAAGAAACCAAGATTGCCAGGTCATTCGCCGGGTTAAAGCGCAGCCCCATGAAACTTACTATGGGATAGCTTTCGTTCACAGAATTCACCTCCTTACAACTCGCAAAAAGACGTATGTATGAATGCATGCGGATTAGGCGGGCCTAATATGTGGAATTGCCGGATACTCATCCTTCAAAACACACAGATAACTCTATCACCTTTACCCCCAAAAGACAAAAAGAGAACGAGACTTTTCATGACTTTTCACACCCGTTTTTCATAATTTTTTTTAAACGGAAAGCGCCGCCATGTCTCATTTTTGCCACATTTGCCAATTTGTCAGCGCGGATCGCTCAGGCAACTGAGTAAACTTTTCAGCCTGACCGGCACGGTCTTACAACCGAACAGTCAAAAAGGGCGACCCCCATTAGTGGCCGCCTTTAGAAAAACTTATTTTGTGCCAAACAACCGGTCCCCGGCATCGCCGAGCCCTGGCACGATATAACCATTTTCATTCAAGTGATCATCAAGCGCCGCGGCGTAAATGTCAACGTCCGGGTTGGCCTCTTGGACCGCCTTGACGCCTTCTGGTGCAGCAACCAGGACAACCAGCCGAATGCTTTGGGCACCGCGCTTCTTCAACGCCTCAATGGCCATGTTGGCGGAACCGCCGGTGGCGAGCATCGGATCGACAATGATCATGTCGCGCTGGTCGATCCCGTCTGGCATTTTAACGAAGTATTCATGCGGCTTTAGGGTCTTCTCATCGCGGTACATCCCGACGTGGCCAACCTTGGCCGCAGGGATCAGGCGCAAGACGCCATCAACCATGCCCAACCCCGCACGCAGGATCGGCACGACGACCAGCTTCTTGCCAGCCAGTTCCTTTTGTGTTGTCTTACCCATTGGCGTTTCGATCTCGACGTCCTTCATTGGTAAGTCACGTGTGATCTCGTAAACCATCAGTTCGGCGATCTCGTTTGCGATCTCCCGGAACTCCTTGGTCCCCGCGTTCTTATCGCGGATCAAGGTCAGCTTGTGTTGAATCAACGGGTGATTCAAAACAGTAAATTTGCCCATGCAGAAAGGCCCTCCTTTTGATGTGGCGCAGGCGGCTGCTTGCCTAAAAAAATCACGACTCATAGAGTCGTGATTACAGTGCTGTCCGCTTGCTTTCCGGCTTTCGCCGTAACCTTTCCTATGATAAGGGATGACGCCCTGTTAGTGCAAGGGTAGATTGGCGAATCTCATCAAGTTTTTCTTCGTCGTGCCGATTGGCGATGGCACTGGAAATCAAATGCGCCACCTCCCGGCAGTCTTCCTCGTTGAAGCCGCGCGTGGTGATCGCGGCCGTGCCGACCCGTAGCCCAGAGGTTTTGAAGGGCCCGTTTTGCTCGCCTGGCACCTGGTTCTTGTTAGCCGTGATCATCACGGCATCCAGCAGGTCCTGCACATCCCGGCCGGTGACGCCATAGCCGGTAACATCGAGCAGCACCATGTGGTTGTCCGAGCCGCCGGAGATCATTTTCAGCCGCGGATCTTCCGCAAAGCCGGCGCACATCGCCTGCATATTCTTGACGATCTGAGCCGCGTAATGCTTGAAGTCGGGCTGCAGCGCCTCCCCTAGCGCGACCGCTTTGGCGGCAATCACGTGGTCAAGTGGGCCGCCCTGAATCCCCGGGAACACCGCGGAATTGATGGCCTTGCCGTACTCGGCCTTGGCGAGGATCATCCCGCCGCGCGGTCCGCGCAGCGTCTTGTGCGTGGTCGTCGTCACGACGTCCGCGTACGGGACGGGATTCATGTGCGCCCCACCGGCCACCAGGCCCGCGATGTGGGCCATGTCGACCATGAGAAACGCCCCCACGTGATCGGCGATGTCCCGGAACTTGGCAAAGTCGATCGCCCGGCTGTACGCACTCGCACCGGCAACGATCAGGCGCGGGTGCACCGCCTCGGCCTGAGCGAGAATCTGGTCGTAATTCAGGCGCTCGGTTTCCGGATCCAAGCCATAGTGATAAAAATGGTAAGTTTGCCCCGAGAAACTGACCGGACTGCCGTGAGTCAAATGACCGCCGTCAGTCAGATCCATCGCCAGCACCTTATCACCGTCTTTTAGAAACGCGCGGTAAGCGGCCATGTTGGCGCCCGACCCGGAGTGAGGCTGGACGTTGGCGTATTCGGCGCCGAATAATTCCTTGGCGCGGTCGATCGCCAACTGCTCGATTTCATCGATGTATTGATTTCCGCCGTAATAGCGGTGCTTTGGGTACTTCGGAGTACTTGTTGGTCAGCACACTGCCCTGGGCCGCGCGCACGGCCGGGCTGACAATATTTTCAGAGGCGATCAGTTCAATGTTTTGTTGTTGGCGCCGTTCTTCATTTTCGATGGCACCAAAAACGGCGGGGTCATACTGCTTGAAATCCATGTGGCGGATCCTCCTTATTGCGTCAGCGGCGATTGGTCAAGACCAGTATACCAACCCCAAAGCAGCCCGTAAACATTCGGGCCCTAAGCTTTAATCCGCCTATTTCGAAATTTTCATGGTTGTTTCGCCAAAAAAAAGCCGAATATCAAAACAGCCGCACGCAGCGGCTGCAAACTCAGTGCTGATCCGGATCAAAATGGTCATTGCCGGCCGACTTGTTCAACCGGTTCATGTAGGCGACGCCCAGCCCTTCTTGCGCAAACGCTTCGGCCAAGATGACCGTGACGGTTGGGTGAAGGTCGAACCAGCGCAGCCCAGCGAACAAGTTGTGAGTGGCCGACGTGAGGTCCCGGCCAAGACTGTAAGTTGGCACAGCAGACGGGACATCAGTCAACAGGTCATCAGTCGCTAAGACCCCGAACGGCTGCCCATTCTGCTCAGCCCACTTCAGCGCGGCCGGAAAATCAGCCGGGTGATCAACGATGACGACTTGTGCGCTAGGGGCGTAATGCTTGTACTTCATGCCTGGCGCCTTCGGGGTCTCCTTGGCGCCCACTTTGTGATGGTCGGACTGGACCTCGCCGATCACCGGCGCAAGCAGCTTCGGCGTGATCTTGCCAGGCCGTAAAATGGCCGGCGGTGTCACCGTCATGTCGATCACGGTGGACTCGACGCGACCGTGGTCGGCCCGTCGTCTAAAATCCCGGCAATGGCGCCGTCAAAGTCGTGCAGCACATGCTCCGGCCGCGTGCCGCTGGGCTTGCCGGAAATATTCGCCGAAGGGCCGACAATCGGCCGCCCCGCCAGGCTGATCATTTGCCGCGTCAACGAGTTGGCCGGCATCCGAAACGCCGCTGTCTGCAGCCCGCCTGTGACCACCATTGAAAGTTTACCGGGTAAAATGTTCAAAATGATGGTCAAAGGGCCAGGCCAAAAGGCATCCATGAGCTTTTTCGCGGCAGGCGTAATGGTCGCAAACTGAGCCACCATGTCCGGGCCTGCCACCGTGACGATCAGCGGGTTGTCCGCCGGCCGGTGCTTGGCCTGAAACACCTTTTCCGCGGCCTTGGGATCAGTGGCGTCAGCGCCAAGTCCGTACACGGTCTCCGTGGGAAAGGCCACGACCTCGCCAGCCTTGATCAGCGCAGCGGCCTGCGCGACTTCATCCTTGTTAAACACTTTGGTTTCCATATTTGTGCTCCTTTAATCCCAATTAAAATTGAAGCTTCACCATGCGCGGGTGATCTGCCATGTCCCGTTTAAACGTCACTTGCGCTTGGGGCAGCGCCTCAGCAAACAGCCTCGCCAAGGCAGGCTGCTGGCGGTAGCCGAACTCCAGGTACACGGCACCACCAGTATTCACGTGCGCGGCGACGCCAGCGGCAAAGCGCTGAAAAAAGTGCCAGCCCGTCGTGCGCCGCAAAAAAGTGCGAGAGGCGGCTCATAGGTCAGGGTACTTTCATCCATCACGTCGGTTTCCGCCTTACTGATGTATGGCAGATTGCTGATGATGAAATCAAAGCGCTGGGGAATCGCCGCGAATAAATCACTTTCGACAAACGTCGCGCGCCGGTCCAGCCGGCGGGCGTTTTCCCGCGCGACTGCCAGCGCCGCCGCCGACACATCGCTGAGCGTCATTGCCGTGCTTGGCAGCTGCTTGGCCAGCGTCAGGCCGATGGCACCAGAGCCCGTGCCCAGATCCAGGCCGGTTTGGGCGGCCGGTTGTTCCGCCGCCGCCCAGGCGACCAGCTCCTCCGTTTCAAACCGGGGAATCAGGACAGCCGGCGTCACTTTGAACAGATCGCCGTAAAATGGCGCAACCCCCACAATGTACTGGGCCGGTTCATGGTGTGAAAGCCGCGCAACGTCTTGCTCAAACTGAGTCAACGCCGAATCGGGCATCACGTCGCGGTCATGCAGTCGAAGCTGACTGGGCGTGAAGTCTGCCCGCATTTCGAGGACGTACCGCGCCCCGTCCGGGTCCACCCCAAGCGGTGAAAGCACTGAAGACGCCCACCTGAGCGCCTCCCCGTAAGTCTTACTCATCGATTTGTTCCATCTTGTTCGTCTGATCCTGCACGATCAGGGCATCGATGATCTCGTCAAGCTCACCGTTCATGATCCGGTCCAGCTTGTTCAAGGTCAGCCCGATGCGGTGGTCGGTAACGCGGTTTTGCGGGTAGTTATACGTGCGAATGCGTTCGGACCGGTCGCCGGAGCCAATCGCCGTTTTACGTTTGGCGGCGTACTCGCTTTCGTTTTGGCTTTCGTAGTAGTCGTAAACCCGTGAGCGCAGGATCTGCATGGCCTTGACGCGGTTTTGCTGCTGACTGCGCTGATCCTGCATCGTCACCACGATCCCGGTCGGCAAATGCGTCATGCGCACCGCGGAACTGGTCTTGTTAATGTGCTGACCACCGGCACCACTGGACCGGTAGACGTCGGTGCGAATGTCCTTCGGGTCAATCTCGAGGTCGACTTCATCGTACTCGGGCATGACCCCCACGGTCGCCGTCGAGGTGTGGACCCGGCCGGCGCTTTCGGTCACGGGCACCCGCTGCACGCGGTGCGCCCCGTTTTCGTACTTCAGCTTTGAGTACACGCTTTGCCCCTGGATCAGCACGGAGACTTCCTTGTAGCCGCCGACTTCGGTAGGGTTCTCGTCGATAATTTCGGTGGTCCAACCCTGCCGCTCGGCGTACTTCATGTACATGGACAGCAGGTCGCCGGCGAACAGGCTCGCCTCATCCCCGCCGGCGGCCCCGCGGATCTCCATGATGATGTTCTTGTCGTCATTGGGGTCCTTCGGCAGCATCAGCTTTTTGATCTCGGTCTCAAGCTGATCCAGCTGGGGATTAAGATTGTTCAGATCCTCTTTGGCCAGCTCCGTGAGGTCGTCGTCCTTGCTTTCGCGCAGCACTTCCTCGCTTTCGCTGATGTCCTGCTTCACTTGCTTGTACTTCTTGTAGGCCGCCACCACGTCGCGCATGCCGCCTTCCTCTTTGGAAAGCTCAAGGTAACGCTTGGTGTCGTTGATGACCTCAGGGTCGGAGAGCAGCTCTTCCAGCTCCTCATAGCGACCGATCAGCCCGTCTAACTGGGTAAAAATCTTATCCATAAAAATCCTCCATTAATGTTGCCGTTAACTGCCGCACACCCGCAGAGACTATCAAGCCTTTAAGCGTTTAGGCGGGAAGTAGTAATGATGCCGGCAAACGGGAAAATAAGCCTCATTGCCGCCGATCATGATCTGCTCGCCTTCATAAACGGGCTTGCCATCGTGAACCCGCAGATTCATCGTCGCTTTTTTTTCGCGCAGAACCAGCAGATTGTTTTCATTTCCTCAATCTTGTCCGCATACGTCAGCAGGTACTTCGAACCCTCGAAAAGCTCATTGCGAAAATCATTCTTCAGGCCGAACGCCATCACCGGAATGTGCAGCTCGTCGACCACCCGCGCGCACTCGAAGACGTGGTGCTTCTTCAAAAACTGCGCCTCGTCGATCAGCACGCAGTAAGCATGCGGATCAAGCTTGGACACCAAATCGAAAATATTCGTCTCATCATCGATGGCCTTGGCCGGCCGCTCCAGCCCGATGCGGCTGGAAATGACGCCCACCCCTGAGCGGTCGTCCACCGCACTGGTCAAAATGATGACGTTCTTGTGCTGCTCTTCGTAATTATGCGCGACCTTCAGGATCTCGATACTTTTACCCGAATTCATCGCGCCGTAGCGGAAAAACAATTGTGCCATAAGGGCCTCCTTCGGCAAGAAGCGCCTTGCCGCAAAAAATTCACCTTATCCAGTATAACGGAATCTTTACCATAATAACATGCTCCCGGTCAGAAACGCGGAGCGGCTATGCTATGATAGTAGCTGCAAAACTAATAGAGAGAGGCCGTTTACATGCCATCTTTGAAAAGCCAATTCGCCATCGCAGCCGGGCGCTTAAGTTACTGGTACCTGCACAAGTTCCGCCACGGCGGCTCCGCCTACCCGGGCAAGCTGGCGGAAAAAAATCGACGACGTGCTTGCCAGCCTGGGCCAGGACCGCGATACCATCATCGTCACCGGCACCAACGGCAAGACCCTGACCACCGCACTGATCGTCAAAGTCTTGGCCCAGCAGTACGACGATATTCTGACCAACCCCACCGGTCCAACATGCTTCAGGGCATCATCGGCGCTACTTCGCGCACAAGACCAAGCCAGGCGCCAAGCGCAAGATCGCCGTGCTCGAGGTCGACGAGGCCAATGTCGCGCCGGTGGCGCGCTACCTGCACCCCAAGGCCTTTGTGATGACCAACATTTTCCGCGACCAAATGGACCGCTACGGCGAGTTTTACACCACCTATGCCAAAATCCTGCGCGGCGTCAAAGCAACCCAGACGCGCTGGTCATCGCCAACGGGGACGCCCCGATTTTCTCTTCGCGTGAGCTGAAAAATCCGCTGCGATACTACGGTTTTGCCTTAGCGGCGGAGGCGGGCAACGACATCAAGGCCCCGGCGAACACGGACGGCGTGCTGTGCCCAGTGTGTGAGCACATCCTCCACTACCACGGCATCACTTACTCAAACCTCGCAGCTTCTTCTGCCCGAATTGTGGGTTCAAGCGGCCGGTCCTGAATCATCAGGTCACCAGCGTCACCGAGCAGACCCCGACTTCATCCAGGTTTGAAATCGACGGCCATCCCTACAGCCTGTCGGTCGGCGGCACTTACAACATTTACAACGCCTTAGCAGCCTACGCGGTGGGCGCGGAGTTCGGCATCACGCCTGAGCAGATCGCCAAGGCCTTCAGCTATGATGAAAAGGTCTTCGGGCGCCAGGAACAAATCAAGATCGGCACCAAGAACGTCACCTTGATCCTGGTCAAAAACCCGGTCGGTCTCAACGAGGTCCTCAGCATGATCCAGCGCCAAAAGCAGCCGTTTGCCTTCGCAATGCTGCTGAACGCCAACTACGCAGACGGAACGGACACGTCATGGATCTGGGACGGCAACTTGGAGCAACTGGTTCAAAGCGGCCTGGCCACGTCGTACATGGTGGGCGGCGAGCGCTACAAAGATATCGCCTTCCGCATGCAGGTGGCCGGTGTGCCGCAAAGCGATTTGGCCACTAAGCCCAACCTTGACGATGTGATCCCCTACCTCAAGGGCGTCCAAGAAGACCAGATCTACCTGCTGGCCACGTACACTGCGGTCCTCCAGATGCGCCAAAAATTCAGTCAGGCCGGATTCATTAAAGCCGGTTTCTAGACTGATCACCATTCAAGGGAACAGAAAACCCGCTGACTGACCATTTCTCAACTGAGAAACGATGAGCCAGCGGGTTATTTTAGTTTCAGTTATTCTTCGTCACCTGGGGTCGAGGTGATCATCATCATCTTGCCGGTGAAGGTCCAAGACTTGATCTGGTTAGGAATGATGAAGTGAGTCCCCTTCTTGATCGGATAGGACTGGCCATCCGCTTCGATCGTCCCTTCGCCGTCCAGCACCGAAACCAGCGTGTACGGTGCGGTTGGCGTCTGAGTCAGCTTGCCGTCCAAATCGATCTTGTAAACCGAGAAGAACTTGGAAATCGGGGCTGTCACGAATGTCGTGATAGTGGCGTCATCCTTTTGCTCGCTGGTGATATTGAGCTTAGGATCCTGGCTCGGCACCGTCGTGGTGTCAATGCTTTGCTGCAGGTGCAGTTCGCGCTTCTTGCCGTCCTTGCCGACCCGGTCATAGTCATACAGCCGGTATGTCGTGTCGGAGCTTTGCTGGGTTTCAAGGACCATGATGCCCTTGTTCAGCGCGTGAATGGTGCCACTTGGCACGTAAACAAAGTCGCCGGTTTTGACTGGTACCTTCCGGAGTAACTTGTCCCACTCACCCTTGTGGATCATGTCGCAAGCTCTTCACGCGTCTTGGCGTGGTGGCCGTAAATCAGATAGGAACCAGGTTCCGCGGAAATCACATACCAGCACTCCGTCTTGCCCAGCTCACCGGGACGCTCATGCGCTGCGGCGTAGGCATCGTCCGGGTGCACCTGCACCGACAGACTGTCGTTGGCATCCAAGATCTTGGTCAGCAGCGGAAAGACCTTGGCCTTTTGATGACCGAAGTAGTCCTGGTCTTCCTTCCAGGCGACATCCAGGGTCTTGCCCTTCAGCGGCCCGTTGGCGATGACATCAGGACCGTTCGGGTGCGCCGAAATGGCCCACAGCTCGCCGATCCTACCGTCCGGGATCTTGTAACCGAACTCGGTTTCGAGCTTACGGCCGCCCCAGATCTTTTCGTGAAATACGGGTTCCAGAAAAAATTGGTTCCGTCAATGAAATTTCCTCCCCATTACTTTTCTATAGATCCATTTATCGAATCAAGTTTAACACAGCCGCCAGGGTCATGAATGCGCCGCCATGAAATTCGTGATCAATTCGTCGCGCTTGGCCAAAAATGCCATATTCGGTTTGGGGTGCACGCGGTTGGTCAACACGATCAGGGATTCCTGCAGTTGCGGTTGGATCAGCCAGAACGTCCCGGTGTACCCGGTGTGATAAAGCCACAGCCGGCCACCAGCATCGCGGCGCAGGTCCCACCCAAGGCTGCGGCCCAACTGATTGGTCGTTTCATCCCGCAAAATTGTGGCAAAGCTTTGAGGCCAGGCATCGGCGTGGCGCCGGGCAAAGGCAAATTCACTGAAGCAGATCAGGTCATCCAAGCCCGCAAACAACCCGGCGGCGCCACTGTGCTCGCGCAGG
>NZ_BBAJ01000006.1 GCF_001311195.1 Lacticaseibacillus camelliae DSM 22697 = JCM 13995 | reverse complement strand
AAAAGGCAACTCTGAAATCATATCAGATTGCTCAATAGCTGTCAACTAAATCATTCAATTGTCAGCGCATGGCAACCACGATGATTGCCTCAACGACGCTATTTATCATATCAGCCAGGCCGCAGACCGTCAACAAATTTCGAATCTTTTTCACAATCCCGAACATCATCGGACTGGAGATTATTCATTGTTAGAGTTTTAGCACTATTTCACTCTGTGAACGCCACTTTTATCCGGAGTTAATCATTCCCGCTCCAAAAGAAAAAAGCCGCTGCAAGCAGTGGCTTTTACCCTTATGGACGCATTGTTGGGAACAAAAGAACATCGCGGATCGATGCCGCATCGGTCAACAGCATCACTAATCGATCAATGCCGATCCCCAGTCCACCAGTTGGCGGCATCCCGTACTCAAGCGCCTCGATGTAGTCCTCATCGATCGGCTGCGCCTCATCGTTACCAGACGCCTTCTCAGCCGCCTGAGCTTCAAACCGCGCCCGCTGATCGATCGGGTCGTTGAGTTCGGTAAAGGCATTGCCGTACTCATTGCCGTGAATGAACAACTCGAAACGATCCACAAAGCGAGGGTCTTTCTGGCTCTTCTTGGCCAGCGGCGAGATTTCGATCGGGTGACCGTAAATAAACGTTGGCTGCTGCAGCGTCGGCTCCACGAACTGTTCGAAGAACGCATTGATGATGTGTCCGGTCTTCCAGAAAGGCTCGTAGTGAACGCCCTTCTCGTCAGCCAACTTTCGTGCCTCTTCCGTACTCATCGGTTGCCAGAAATCGACGCCAGTAACATCTTTGATGGCGTCAACCATGTGCTTGCGGGCAAACGGCGCGTCCAAGTCAACGTCCTGGCCTGGTAAACGAATTTGCCGGAACCCAGCACCTTATTGGCAACGAACCGGAACAGGCCCTCGGTTTCCTCCATGACATCGGAGAGATCCCAATACGCGGCATACGTCTCCAACTCGGTGAACTCCGGGTTGTGCTTGGTATCCAGCCCTTCGTTGCGGAAGACTCGTCCAATTTCATAAACGCGCTCCATCCCCCCGACGATCAGGCGCTTCAAGTGCAGCTCCAACGCGATGCGCAGATACAAATCAATGTCCAAGGCGTTGTGGTGCGTGATGAACGGCCGCGCCGAAGCACCACCCGCAGAAGTGTGCAAAACCGGCGTTTCGACTTCCAGAAAATCGTTATGATCGAGGTACTCGCGCACGGCGCTGACAATGTGCGACCGCTTAACGAAGCGGTCGTAACTGTCAGGATTGGCAATCAGGTCCAGGTAACGCTGGCGATAGATCTGTTCCACATTGGTCAACCCGTGGTACTTGTCAGGCAGTGGCCGCAGCGCTTTGCTGAGAAAGGTCACATGCGTCGCCCGCACGGTCAGCTCACCGGCGTCAGTTTTCATCATGTCCCCTGCGATGCCGAGAAAGTCGCCTAAGTCAGACTTCTTGAAAATCTGATAATTGTCATCGCCGACGACGTCCTTACGCACATAAATCTGAATCCGGCCCGAGCGGTCGCGCAGATCCGCAAACCCGACCTTGCCCTTGCCGCGCTTGGCCATCATCCGGCCCGCGATTGTCACCTCAACGGGCTTAGCGGCCAGATCATCCTTGTCAGTGGCATCGTACTGATCGTGAAGCTGCTTGGCCAAATGGCTCCGGTCGAACCGATGACCGAACGGGTCGATCCCGTTTTCGCGCAACGCGTCCATCTTTTGCCGCCGTGCTAACATCTGATCGTTCATTTCTGTATCTTTAGCCATGTTTTCCTCCTGTCGTGTCCTTAGCCATTTTGCCAATGTCACAGTAAAAAAGCAACCGGCTAGCCGGCTGCTTGCGCTTTTTCGCGGGCTTCAGTCTCTTCGACAAAGCGGTCAAAAATATCGTCCACTTCCTGCTCAGTCTCCACGCTCATTGCCGCGGCCTTGGTCCGGGCTGCACGCGGAATGCCCTTCAGGTAGTATGCGGCCTGACTGCGGAACTCTCGCACAGCCAGGTGCTCGCCTTTGAGCTCCACCAGGCGGTGAAGCTGCAACTTGGCGGTCTCGATCTTTTCGCGCGGCGTCGGTTCAGGAATCAACTCACCAGTGCGAAGATAAGTCTCCACGCCGCGCAGCATCCAAGGGTTACCAAGCGCGGCCCGGCCGATCATGACCGCATCCGCCCCCACTTCGTCTAGCATTCGCTTGGCGTCCTGCGGCGAGCGCACGTCACCATTGCCCATGAACGGAATGTGCAGCTGGTGCTTCACTTCCTTGAGGATGTTCCAGTCCGCATGGCCGCGGTATAGCTGTTCACGCGTGCGCCCATGCATGGCCAGTGCCGATGCGCCGGCACGTTCAGCGGCCAAAGCATTTTCCACCGCGTAAATATGATCATCATCCCAACCGGTGCGCATCTTGACCGTCACCGGCTTGTGCACCGCGTCAACGACGGCCGCGACCATTTCGTAAATTTTGTTCGGATCCAGCAGCCAGTGGGCCCCAGAATCTGTTTTGGTGACCTTGGGCACCGGGCAGCCCATGTTGATGTCGATAATGTCGGCCTCAGTATTTTGGTCGATAAACTTAGCCGCGTTCACCAAATTTTCTTTATTGCCACCAAAAATCTGAATCGAGATTGGATGCTCACGCGGATCAACAAATAGCATACTCAACGTTTTTTTGTTGTGGTACATGATCCCCCGGTCCGAAATCATCTCGCACACGACCAGCCCGGCGCCAAACTCTTTGGCCGTCACGCGAAATGCCGCGTTCGTGATGCCCGCCATGGGGGCCACCACAACGCGATTAGGAATCGTGACGTCGCCAATCTTCCAGCTCAGTGAATCAGTTGCCATTATCTTCATCCTTTTCTTGTAAAAATGCCGTTAACTCGGTTTCAGAATACTCGTACTTGCGCCCGCAAAACTTGCATACGGCCTCGGCGCCATGGTCTTCCTGGATCATTGCCGTCAACTCATCGCGGCGAAGGGACTTCATGATGTCACCAAAATGCGCCTTGCTGCAGTTACATTTGAAGCTGACCGGTTTGGTCGCGACCACGTCAATGGCCACATCGCCCATCGCCCGCGTCGCAATTTCTGCCGGCGTCATGCCCTGGCGCAGCATTTCAGACGTTAGCGGCAGCGTCTTCACCGCCGTTTCAACCGCCGTGATCTCCTCTTGGCTCGCGTCGGGCAGGGCTTGAATCATAAACCCGCCTGCAACCTGAATCGTGTTATCGGCGTTCACAAACACCGACAGCCCAACCGCCGACGGAATCTGCTCGGATTGCGTGAGATAGTATGCGAAGTCCTCGCCTAACTCGCCGGAAACTAACGGTACCTGACCGGTAAACGGCTGACCAAAGCCTAAGTCCTTGGTGACCGCCAGCAGACCTCGACTGCCGACTGCGCGCGCCACATCGATTTTACCCACCAGATTCAGCGGAAGCGTCACGTGCGGCTGCTCAATGTACCCGCGCACGGTCCCGTGGCTGGTGCCGTCGACGACGATGAAGCTGACCGGCCCATCCCCCTTCAGGCGAACGGTCAGCAGATCGTCTGCCCCCTTCAGTCCGGCCGCTGAAAGCAGCAGCGTCGCGACCATGGTGCGCCCCAAAGCGGCACTCGCCGCACTCCAGGTGTCATGGCGCCGCTGGGCTTCAGCAATCGTGTGTGTGGCGTCCACCGCAAATACACGGAAGGCCCCATCTTTGGATACGGCAGTGATCAATTGATCAGACATTTTGGCATCTCCTTGGCTAACTAAACGAAAGTATCATACCAGAAAACCCGCAGCCCTGCCACTTTTTCAGAAAGCGGTCCTTCAGTCCAACGCGCTGGCAGGCAGCAAAAAAAACGGCCGCTAATCGAAGCGACCGCTCTAAGCTTTGCTTAATCTTCTGGATGGTCATCGGGTGAAGCCGACGCATCACTTTGCGCACTTTCAGAGTCAGAGGCTTGGCTGGTGCTTTCTGAGGCAGGTGCAGACGAGGCTGTTGACTCGCTGGCATCGTTATTTTCAGCGGCACTGGCACTACCGGCGACGCTGTCAGCAGTTTCAGAGGCACTGGCGGCCGATTCAGCCGTGCTGGCAGCCGAGCCGTCTGTATCAGCGGCGGAACTGCCTGCCTGCTGCTTTGCCTTGTCCTTTTGTTCCAAAGCTTTCTTGGCTTCCTCAAAGGTTGCCGCCTCCGCTTTTTCACTCGGGAATTCGCTTTGGTCTTCAGGCATCTTGCCGTCCTTAAACAGGGACAGGATCTGCTTTTCGTCCAAAGTTTCGTACTTCAGCAAGGCATCGGCGATGAGCTTATGCTGCTCGCGGTGGCTCTCGATAATGTCGTGAGCCCGCTGGTGGTCTTCCTCAAGGATCCGCCGAACTTCATCATCAATGGCGGTCGCGGTCTGCTGCGAGTAAGGTGCAGACTGACCGTACTGAGCGCCGACGAACGGCTGGCCACCTTCACGTTCAAGGGTCACAGGCCCCAGACGATCGGACATCCCATAGGTTGTGACCATGCTCCTTGCAAGCTGAGTGGCCTGCTCAAAGTCATTGGAGGCGCCAGTGGCTTTAATGCCAAAGATGATCTCTTCAGCAGCCCGGCCACCCATCAATCCGATGATCTGCTCGTTCAGGTCCTTCTTAGTCAGCATGTACTGATCTTCCTTCGGCAGGGTGATGGCGTAACCGCCAGCCCGGCCGCGAGGAATGATGGTAACCTTACGCACGACCCGCGAATCAGAAAGAACTAACCCGATCAAAGCGTGACCCGCTTCGTGGTAAGCCGTGATTTCCCGGTCCTTTGGCGCAATGACCTTGTTTTTCTTGGCCGGCCCGGCGATGACGCGGTCTTCCGCTTCATCAATATCGCTGGCATCGATCTTGTCTTTGCTCCGGCGAGCGGCAACCAAGGCCGCTTCGTTCAGCACGTTTTCAAGATCGGCCCCAACAAACCCAGGGGTTTGCCGTGCCAACTCAGCCAGGTCAACATCGTCGGCCAAAGGCTTATTCTTCGCGTGAACTTTGAGGATCGCTTCACGGCCCTTAACGTCAGGCTGCCCAACCAGAATTTTCCGGTCAAACCGGCCTGGCCGCAGCAGCGCTGGATCAAGCACATCGGAACGGTTAGTCGCCGCGATGACAATGACACCTTCGTTGCCTGTAAACCCGTCCATTTCAACCAGCAACTGGTTCAAGGTCTGTTCACGTTCATCGTGGCCGCCGCCCATGCCGGCACCACGCTGACGACCGACCGCATCAATTTCATCGATAAAGATGATCGACGGTGCGCTCTTCTTGGCCTGATCGAACAGGTCACGCACACGAGAAGCCCCGACCCCGACAAACATTTCAACGAAGTCAGACCCGGAAATTGAGAAGAACGGCACGCCGGCTTCACCGGCAACCGCCTTGGCCAGCAAGGTTTTACCAGTACCCGGAGCCCTCCAACAGCACCCCGGCTGGGATGCGGGCACCTAACTTAGAGAACTTGTGGGGATCCTTCAGGAACTCAACGACCTCGACCAGTTCCTGCTTTTCTTCTTCCTCACCGGCAACATCGGAGAAGCGGACCTTATTGGCCTTCTTATCCGCCGGCTTGGCTTTGGACTTGCCGAAGTTCATCACTCGACCGTTGCCGCCGCCTTGACCAGACTGGTTCATCATCATGTAGAAGAACACCATGAAAATAACCAGCGGCAGTACTGTGATCAGCAGTGTCACCCAAACGCTGGAGGAGCTTTCCTCCTGCGTGCTAATGGCAACGTCATTTTTATCGGCTGCCTTGGTGATCGTCTGCATATAGGTGTTGTTCGTCGGAACATAAGATGAGAAGTGAGAGGTCGTGCTTGAGGTTGCCCCCATCAGCCGAGACCAGTCTGGTCGTTTGTGACCTTCTTCGCGTTCTTGTATTCCCCTGTGACTTTGTAGACGCCGCCACTTGGCTGGATCGAGAAGGACTTGATTTTGTCCTTCTGCAGCTCAGAGATGAACTGACTAGAGCTCAGCTCCTGGGTCGTGCTGCCACTATTGCCGCGCAGGTACCATGCAAACACGGTGACCAGCACGACAAAAAAGAACCACATAGGTCAGCGTGCTGCCAAATAGCCCATTTTGTTTTTTCTTCATGCATAACCTCCAGCAACGTAGTGGATAATATATTTATAGTAACATGATACACCCAAGCTATGCTGACACTCAGTTCTCATAGATTGCCGGTTTCAGCACACCGATGTACGGCAGGTTACGATAACGCTCAGCGTAATCCAGGCCGTAACCGACGACGAATTCGTTAGGCACCTTCGTCCCCACGTAATCCGCCTTGACCGTCTTAATGCGGCGGTCGGGTTTGTCCATCAGGGTGCAAACCTTAATGGACTTGGCATCGCGAGTCTTAAAGATTTTGATCAGGTAAGACAAGGTCCTGCCAGTATCAACAATGTCTTCGACGATCAGTACGTCGCGGCCGGCCACGCTGGTATCCAAATCCTTGATGACCTTGACCTCGCCAGAGCTCTCAGTCGCGTTCCCATAACTGGAAACGTCCATGAAATCCAGCTCAACGTATTCATCTAGCTCACGGACCAGGTCGGTCATAAACATAATCGCCCCTTTTAAGATGCAGACGACCAGCGGATTCTTGCCCGCGTAATCCCGAGAGATCTCGCCAGCAAGCCGTTTGATGATCGCATCGATATCCTGTTTTGAGTAAAGCACCTTCAGTATGTCGTCATTCATGCGCTGCCTCATCCTTTGTGTCTGATTTCATTGCCAATACTGTTTGCAGTATATCAGTTTGAGAACCAGCAAACAATTGACGTGGCGCAATTCCTTCGACCCAGAAGACCTGATTACCGGCCGCGGCGACCAGTCTGAGACTGCGCGCCGGTTGCGGAATTTTTTGATTGATAAAAAAAATCGCCGCAGCAGCTGATGCTGACCATTTGCCAATTGGACCTCATCGTGTGGCCGCCGGGTGCGCAGGAGGACCGGTGCGACAGGCACTGCCGCGAGCTTTCGGGCGCCGGCCGGCAAGTGGGTAAACACCCCGAACTGACACCGCCCAACTGAATACCACCGGTTTAAGTCTTTCAGCGTGACGGCACCAGGGTGCGCGTCTGCCCCCCTCACGCTGAGCTGACCGTATGCAGCGACCACCTTCCGCCCACCGGCCACATCAAACTGCTTGGTGCCGCGACCAGCGGCCAGTGCTCCCAGCAAGGCCGCCTGCACCGGCGGTTTGACTTGCACGTGCCAGCGCGTCAAAGCACTGGTCAACAATAACTGTTGAATCGCCTCAGGTTCGTCAGCGTAGCGATGCCAGTCAAGCGGCGCGGCCGCATTGGGCGGGAGCATCTCGTTGACCTGCCGCTGAGCGAGCAGCATTGTGGCTTCGAGGTCGCGGCTAAAGCGCCCTGCATGCTGCAAGACCCCTGCGTTGACCGCCTTCATCGCAGGCACTGCATCTCGCCGCAACCGGTTGCGCGCGTAGTGCACGTCAAGATTGCTGTCGTCCTGGCAGTACGCCAACTTAGCTTCGGCCGCGTAGGCAACCAGGGCCGCTTTAGGGACCGTGAGCAGCGGCCGAACCACCAGCAAATCACCCCAGCGGCGCATCGGCGCAATGCCGGTCATGCCGGTCACTGAACCGCTTCTGGCCAGTCGGAAAAGGAGCGTTTCCAGCTGATCGTCGGCGTGGTGCGCCGTCATCAGAACGCTTGCCCCGACCGCTTGGCAACTTGGCGCAAGAACGCGTATCGCGCCTTGCGGGCCGCTGCCTCCAGCCCGTGCGCGGGGTGATCTGCCACCGCCCACGCCCCGGTTTTGACCGGCAGCTTCAGTGCTTCAGCGGCCTGGACGACCTGAGCCTGCTCTGCCGCGCTGGTCGGGCGCAGCCGGTGATCAAACGTGGCCACCGTCAGCTGCAACCGGTGCGGATGCAGAACGCTCAGCAGGTTCATCAACACAGTTGAATCGACCCCACCGGACACCGCCAGCACGACTCGCTGACCCACGGGCAAATGAAATGGTGCAATCAACTGCTCAGCTGAGCGCATGGCTAGCTCCTTTCCGCATGTTGACCAGCCTAGCACACGGAGCTTGCGGCTTCGTCATACTAAAGGCTGATTTCTGACAGTGTGTCACATCACCGGTAAAAAAAAGTGCCGAGGACAGCCCTCGGCATCGGCTTAACTCCGCCGGCCGCCACGGCCGCCGCGCTTACCCTCGGTGTTGTGCCGCAGGTCGCTCAGCCGTGACTCACTTTCTTTGAGAAATCCGGACATCATCGAATCAAAGTCATCTTTGGGCGCATCCTTGCCAGCGTGACCAAAGCCGCGACCGCCGCCGTTGCTGTGCGGTCGCGGCCCGTTGAAATTGCGCTCCCCGTGACTTTCGGCGTGCGGCGCATGATTGAAGTGACCACCGTGGCTGCTTTGAGCGTGTTCCCCTGCCGGCTTATCGACCGCTTTTCTAATCGAAAGGCCGATCTTACCGTCCTTGATGGTCATGACCTTAACGGTGACTTCATCCCCAACGCTCAGCACATCGTGAATATCTTTGACGTAAGCGTCAGAGATCTCGCTGATGTGCACCAGGCCGGTCGTCCCGGAACCCAGGTCGACAAACGCCCCGAAATTCGTGATCCCTGTGACCTTACCTGTTAACTTCTCGCCAACTTCAATCGCCATATAAAAAGATGTCCTCCTGAATGATTTGTGACTCTAAGTATACCACGCAAAAACCGCCACGCAACAGACGAGCTCGCGGTTAATTCGAGTTCTGCGTGTCGGTTTGGACGGATGGCAGGGAGAAAACAACTTCCCCCGGTTTAGACATGAGATAACGTTCGCGGACCAATTTGCCCAGATACTGTTCATTGTTCAACTGGTCGATTTTGACCTTCAATGATTGCTTCTGCGCCTTGGCCTGCGCTAAATCGGCTTTGGCCGACGCCACTGCCGTCGACTGCGTCTTGATGGCATTGTTGGTCGACACCAGCTGGTAGCCGCCCACCCCACAGATCATCACTAAAGCCGCGGCAAACGTCACCAGTCGGCGTTTATGAACACGCAGAGACCGGCTCGTGTGCACCGGCTGTTTAACTGTTTGCGTTGGCCGCAACTGTCGAATATTAGAAGCCATCAAGAACCCACCTTAATCATGCTGATAGATCTAGTATAACAAAGCCCCGTCACGCAGTGCGTTACAGTTTAATAACTTTCTTTGTAGCTTTCATCCACGACCGTGTACATTTCCCCGGCCTGCTCTTTCTTGGTGAGCTCGTTTAAGGCCGCAACCTTGACCGTCAGGGTCTTGTTGCCAAAAACGATTACCAGCGTGTCACCGATGGCCACGTCGCTGCTCGATTTGGCACGCGGCCGTTGATCGAGATCCGCCCTTTGTCGGCGATTTCTTTAGCCACCGTGCGGCGTTTGATGATGCGCGAAACCTTCAAAAATTTATCTAATCGCATAACTATTCCTTCCGGAAGCGATGCTGCCACCACTTCATGAACTTGCGCCCGTACGGAATCGCGAGGACTTCCCGCACGGTGTAAAGGCGAAAAATCGCCCCTAGGACCACAAACAATAAGACGCCTAGTGGCACTGCCACCACAAACACCCAAAGCGTTTCCACCCGATTTTGAGGCTGCATGTGAACGGCCACCAGGTGAACAACCACACTCATTGGGCCCACCACTAGCATGAGCCGCGCGTTAAACCCGCGCGGATCGGCCCCTTGCAAACTCCGTGGTAGTTGAATGTAGAGCAGCACCACGATCACCGCCAAGGCAAGCACCGTGGCCGCCGCAGCACCAACCGCGCCATACCGCACCGTCAGCAGCGGATTGGCGATCATCTTGACGACCAGTCCCGCCAGCAGCCCATAGCTGGTATAACGAAAGCGATTCAGACTTTGCAGCACAGCGTTATAAGCGTTGATCAGCGCCACCAGCACGATGCATAAGGTGTAAACGCGCAGCGTGCCGGTCAGCACCGTATCGCCAAACAACAACCGGTTGACGCTTGGCATCAGGGCGATCAGGCCTGCCGCAGCGGCCAAAGAAAGCCCCAGGTTAAAGCGGATCAGCTGCCGCGCGGTTTGCTTAAACGCCGTCCAGTGCCCACGCGCCACCGAGCGACTCAGACTGGGGAGTAAGGTCGTCGAAAGTGAAGTGGCGACGACCAACCCCAGCTGCACCAGCGGCTGGCCGCGGTCGTACACCCCCTTCAGAGCCCGCGCCGCAGCCGGGGCCATGCCCCGCGCGATCAGCCCGCGCGTGACCGTGAAGGAATCCACGAGTTGAAGCAAGATCAGCAGCGCGGAAAAAAAGCGCGATTGAGCCGCCTTCCTTCACGAACCGGTCAAACAAATGACCATACTCGCTCAGCGGCGTGGCTGCGTGTGGGAAACCGCGGCTGGCCTTGAGGTAAGCCGGTAAAATGACCAGTGTCGCGCCCAGACCACCAATAAAGGCTCCGGTCATCGCCCAGGCCGCCATTTTGTATGGCCCCCAGGCGTGCTGCACGGCCACCCCCGCGGCCAGCAAGATCACGCCTACGCGCAGCAACTGTTCGACGACTTGGCTGATCGCCGTTTTGGTCATGTCAAACGTGCCCTGAAAGTACCCCCGGGCTGCCGACAGCACCGGCATGGTCAGAAACATCAAGCCGACCGAACGCACGATGGGCGCCAAACCGGCATCCGCCATCGCGCGCGCAATCAGGTCCGCCCCCAGTTCCAAAACCGCAAACATCGCAAACCCGATCCAGGCCATCAGCACCAACGCCCGGTGTGCCACCGCCGCTTGCGCCAATGGGTCACGTGCTTGCGCCACCTGCTTTGAGATGTACACCGGAAAGCCAGACAACGCAAAGGTCATCCCAATGCCGTACAGCGGATAAATCTGCTGATAGCGTAAAAGCCAGTATCGCCGACCATGTTTTGAAATGGCACGCGGTAAACCGCGCTGAGGATCTTGGCAATCAGCCCGCCAAGACTGAGGATCCAAGCCCCACGCATCACCTTGGACATGCGTTTACTTGCCATCGGCCACCTCCTGTTGCTGCTTGGCCAGTGCCTGGACAAAGGCAGTCAGCTCGGTGAGCCAGTCGGCGGTCGCCATCCCCTTGGGCAGCAGTAAGGTCACAATCAGCGGCCCGTCTGCAGTCACGCGGGCTTTGAGCTTGGTCTTGGCCAGCGCGGCAAATAGCTTCTCGCCTTGGACCGCACTGGCGGCCTTGGCACTGAGTTGCACCATGATTTGCCGCTCGTCGCGGGTGATTTTTTCGACCTGAGCGGCATCCGCAAACCGCTTCAAATGCGCCACTGCCAGCAAGTTGGCGACCGGCTCGGGGTAATCGCCAAACCGGTCGATCAAATCGGCTTGCAGTTCCTGTTCCTGCGCGGCGCTTTCAGATTCGCGCACGCGCTTGTACAGTTCGATCTTCTGGGCGGGATCGGCAACGTAACTGTCTGGCAGGTAAGCCTCAATGTCCAAACTGACCTCCGCGTCAAGTTTGACCTGGTGCTGCTTGCCTTGCTTGACGGCGACGGCGTCTTGAAGCATCTGCGTGTACAGATCGTAGCCGACTGCATCGATGAAGCCGTGCTGCTGGCTGCCCAGCAAGTTGCCCGCCCCGCGGATTGACAAGTCGCGCATGGCGATCTTAAACCCAGAGCCCAGCGCGGTGAAGTCCTTAATGGCGCTCAGCCGCTTTTCGGCCTCCTCGGATAACACCCGATTCTGCCGGTACATGAAGTACGCGTACGCCACGCGGCTGGAGCGGCCGATCCGGCCGCGCAGCTGGTAAAGCTGCGCCAGGCCGTAATGGTCGGCATCCTCAATGATCAGCGTGTTGACATTCGGCATGTCCACCCCAGTTTCAATGATGGTGGTCGTGACGAGTACGTCATAATCCCCGTGGACAAAATCGTAAATCACATTTTCCAGTTGGGTCTCGGTCATCTGGCCATGCGCATAGGTCACGGTCGCGTCAGGGACCAGCGCCTCGACCTCAGCCACCGTGCGTTCAATGTCTGCCACCTTGTTGTGCAGGTAAAAGACTTGGCCCCCGCGCTCCAGCTCGCGCTCGATCGCCGACTTGATAACGCCCCCGTTTTGCTCCATCACAAACGTCTGGATCGGGTAACGGTTGGTCGGCGGCGTTTCGATCACCGACAGATCACGCACCCCCAGCATCGACATGTTCAGTGTCCGCGGGATCGGCGTGGCCGTCAGGGTCAGCACGTCCACATTGGCCTTCATCGCTTGAGCTTTTCCTTGTGCTTCACACCGAAGCGCTGCTCCTCATCGATAATCAGCAGCCCCAAGTCGTGGTAGTGCACATCCTTGGACAGCAGCCGGTGAGTCCCGACCACAATATCCAGTTTCCCGGACGCCAAATCGGCCAGTGTCTGTTTGGCCTGCGCTGGCGTGCGAAAGCGTGAGAGCATCCCCACCTCGACCGGAAAATCAGCGAAGCGGTCGATCATCGTGTCGTAGTGCTGCTGAGCCAATATGGTCGTGGGCACCAAAAAGGCGACCTGCTTGCCGGCCTCAACCGCTTTAAACGCCGCCCGCAGCGCCACTTCAGTCTTGCCAAAACCAACATCACCGACCAACAGCCGATCCATCGGCCGTGACTTCTCCATGTCCTGCTTAATTTCCTTGGCCGATCTCAGCTGATCGTCAGTCTCGGGATACGGGAACTCAGCCTCAAATTCGCGCTGCAGATCGTCATCAGGTGGAAAGGCATACCCTGGCTCGGCTTCGCGCGCGGCGTAGAGTTTGATCAGGTCGTCGGCAATGTCCTCGATCTTAGCCGCGACTTTTCGCTTCGTCTTCTGCCACTCGCTGCCGCCAAGTTTGTTGATGCGGGGCCGCTTGCCATCCGCCGCCACATACTTTTGCACCAAGTGCAGCTGGCTGACCGGAATGAACAGCTTGTCCCCTTTTTGGTACAGGATGGTGATGTAGTCCTGATGGACCCCGTCCACTTCGAGCGTTTGCATGCCCACGTACTCACCGATCCCGTGGTTCACATGGACCACGTAATCGCCGGGGTGCAGATCCGTGTATGACCGCAGCCGTTCCGCATTCGCCAAGGTTTGATGCCGAGCACGCCGCTTGACTTTGGCGTTAAACAGCTCGTGTTCGGTGACTACCACCAAGTGCGCAGTCGGCAGTTCGAACCCATTGGCCAGCTCCCCGCGACCACCTGCTGCACCCCTGGCAGCAGCGCGCTGGGTTCGGAAATCACCGCGTCGATGTCAAAATCACGCAGCGTTTCGCTCAGCTTATCCCGCCGGGCCTTCTCGCCCACTAAGTACACCACGGTTTGCTTTTGTTTCCGCCAGCGGTCCGCCTCAGTTTTCAGCAGCGGCATCTGCGAGAAAAACTGCTGGACGTTGCGCGTCGCGATGTTGGTCAACGACTTGAGCCGAATATTACCCATGCCTTTTTGAAACAGGCTCAGGTAAAGGTGCGGCCGCCGCTCGGTGCGGTCCAGTTCCTGCAAGGTGAGGCTCGGTTGTGCTTCCGCCAGCTTACCGCCTTCCTGCAGGCTGGCGTACCAGTCAGTGGTTTCCTGCAGCAGCGAGACATCGGCGTCTGCCAGTTTTGTGTAATCGTCATACACGACCACCGCCTGTTTCGTCAGGTAACTGCTGATCTGGGCCGACTCAGGATATAGTGCCGGCATGTAAAGCGCCAGCGAATCAGGCCGCTCTCCGCGGCTCATCTGATCGGCCACGCTGAGCAGTTCATCCGTTAACGCCTGCTTCGCCTCTTTCGTCTTGGCCTTGGCCTTGGCTTTGGTGCCAGCGGCCGTGAGTCTGGCACCGGCAGCTTTCAACGTTTCGGTCGAGGCGACCAGATCCGTCGCCGGTGCGATCGTCACTGCCTCCAGGTTCTCAATGCTGCGCTGCGTGGCCATGTCAAAGCGCCGCAGGGAATCCACCGCGGTATCAAACAACTCGATCCGCACCGGGTCATCCTGATTCAACGGATAAATGTCGATGATCCCGCCACGGATGGCAAATTCACCAGGCGCTGCGACCAAGTCGTCGCGCCGATAACCCATCGCGACGAGTTGACCAGCCAGTGTGCCCGGATCAATTTCAGAATCCATGCTGAGTGTCAGACTGGCCTGCTGCCAGGTCGTCTGGGGCACGAGCTGCCGCTTCAGGCCGGCCAGGCTGGTGACCACAATGCCAAGCTGGCCGGTCTGAAGCCAGTTCAGCGTATTGATCCGGTCGTTGACGGTGTCCTTCGAACTGACGGCAACTTCCGCCGCCAGCACGTCTTCCACCGGAAAAGGCCACACCAAATCAGCTCCCAGCAGCCCAGTCAGGTCTGCCGTGAGCTCATCTGCGTGGTACCGATCATTTTCGACCACCAGCAGCTGCCGCTGAGTTTTCTTTAGCGCAGCCGCCAGAAATAACGTCTTGGCTGATCCGTCCAGACCTGTGACCAGGTGTCTTCCGGCATCCAGGCCCGGCCACAGCGCGGCCAGCTCTGGTGTCTGCATCATCATCCCGATGAGATCCATGTTATCTCCTATCTAAAACACTTTGCTGTGAGTATCGCACGGCTCGGCGGCTAACCTGCGCTTGGTGCCCAGTTTAATGCTTAATTATATTTATTCATCAGCGCAGAAAACGCCAGCCCGTGGATCCAGTCATCGGCCGCGAGCTGAAGCTTGTCCAAACCGTTCAAGATTTCGACCTGGTCAGTCGGCGAAAATGGCGTCAGCACCCAGTCCACCACTTTTTGTTTTTGCGGGTGCTGAATGCCGATTTTCGCCCGGTAAAAGTCCTGCGTACCGAGCACGTTGATGATCGACTTAATGCCATTGTGCCCTCCGGCCGAGCCCTTCTGCCGCAGGCGCAGCCGGCCCATGGCCATGTCCATGTCATCCTGGATGATCAGAATCTCGTCTTGCTGGAACTGATAAAACGCCTTGAGCTGGCCGACCGCACGCCCGGAATCGTTCATGAAAGTCTGCGGTTTGACGAGCAACACCTTTTCCCCAGCGACCCAGGCCGTGCCTGTCAACGCGTTAAATTCCTGCTTAGCGATGGCGGCGTCATAGCGCTTGGCTAACGCGTCCACGGCCATAAACCCGATGTTATGCTTGGTTTTTGCATACTGACTGCCTGGATTACCCAGGCCCACGATCATTTTCAAAAAAAATTGCCTCCTCAGCCCAGCTGTGATACGCAAAAAAAAGCGGGAGCTCCGCTTGCCAGGCCCGCTGTCTGTACTCATTATACCAGAGCCGGCAAGTCGGCTCCGGTGCACCAGGCTAGAGATGAAAGTCCGGTTCGTGATGAAAACGCTTCATTTCAAATCCCGAATTTTCTGCATTCCCGGCTAAAAGCCCAACCTGCCGCCTGGTGAATTGTTTCACGAGAACGCGGTATACAGCCATTATCCCAGTTTTTAAGCGTTCCATTAAGGGACGATTAATTTTCTGGAAATCCGTGCATCAATGAGCGAGTGTGGTATACTTCAAAGTGAATTGCACACTGCACACATGAAAGGATGATATCACCGTGGCAAACGCAAAAAAAGATCACCAAAAAGTAATTCTTGTTGGTGACGGTGCCGTTGGTTCTAGTTACGCCTATGCAATGGTATTGCAGGGCATTGCCCAAGAAATTGGGATCGTTGATGTTGTTAAGAACAAGACAAAGGGTGACGCGATCGACTTGAGCAACGCGCTGCCATACACTCAGCCGAAGAACATTTACTCTGCTGAGTACAGCGACGCAAAAGACGCTGACCTTGTTGTTATCACCGCCGGCGCACCACAAAAGCCAGGCGAAACTCGCCTTGACCTGGTTAACAAGAACCTGAAGATTTTGAAGTCCATCGTTGACCCAATCGTCGACAGTGGCTTCAACGGGATCTTCCTGGTTGCTGCTAACCCTGTTGACATCCTGACCTACGCGACCTGGAAGCTTTCCGGCTTCCCGAAGAACCGCGTTATCGGTTCAGGGACTTCCTTGGATACCGCACGCTTCCGTCAGTCCATCGCTGAGATGGTCGGCGTTGACGCCCGTTCGGTCCACGCTTACATCATGGGTGAACACGGTGACACCGAATTCCCTGTATGGAGCCACGCCAACATCGGTGGCATCAAGATTTCTGAATGGGTCAAGGCTCACCCTGAAATCGATGAGAGCAAACTGGTTGACATGTTCACCGATGTCCGCGACGCCGCTTACAAGATCATCGAGCTGAAAGGCGCGACCTTCTATGGTATCGCCACTGCCCTGGCCCGCATCTCTCAGGCCATCCTGGACGATGAAAACGCCGTTCTGCCACTGTCCGTTTACATGGACGGCCAGTACGGTCAGCACGACATCTTCATCGGTTCGCCTGCCGTGATCAACGCTAATGGGATCTCAAGCATTCTTGAAATTCCTTTGACCGACCACGAACAAGAATCCATGAACAAGAGTGCTGCCCAGCTGAAGAAGATCATCGACGACGCGTTCGCTAAGAACGACATCGAGACTCGTCAGTAATTCCGACCAGCATTCAAAGGAAAGCGCCGCCTGCGGGTGGCGCTTTTTTGCTGCCGTTTCAGCTGTATCTGGTCACCTGTGGTATGATAAAGCAATGAGAATGCGATCCAAAACGGGGAACTTGGAGGAATAAGTATGTTGATCAAGTCACTGGTTCAAAAAAAAGCGGATCTGACGACAGTTAAGGAAACAGATACTTTGGAAGAAGCCCTGGCCACGCTAGAGGACTCGGGTTTTCGCTGCGTCCCGATTCTCGATGAAAGCGGGCAGATTTTCCGCGGCAACATCTATAAAATGCACATCTACCGCCATAAGTCCCAAGGCGGTGACATGTCCCTGCCGGTGACCTACCTGCTGAAAAACGCGACCAAGACCATTCCCGTGGACGCGCCGTTCTTCAAGGTCTTCTTCAACATTAAGGACCTGCCTTACATCGCGGTGCTCGACGAAAACGCCAACTTTTACGGGATTCTCACCCACTCCCGCCTGCTGGCAATGCTGTCCGAATCCTGGAACATTGACGTTGGTTCTTACGTACTGACCGTGATGTCTTCTGGGCAGCGCGGCGACCTGGCGGCAATGAGCAAGATTCTTGCCAAGTATGTCTCAATTTCCGGTTGCCTGACGCTGGACGCCAAGCAGGAAGAAATCGTGCGCCGCACCCTGTTCACCCTGCCGCGGGCATTGATGAGGCCACGCTGAACACCTGCGTGGCCAAGCTCGAGCGCAAGGGCTTTCGGGTCGCGGAAATCGACGACCTGCAAAGCGGCCAACCCCTTCGTCGATGAGGAGCTATGATTTAAAAAGGACGCAAACACGCCGCCAATCTCAGTCATGCTGGGGTTGGCGGCGTGTCTTTTGGTTTTTGGATGATTGCGCTATTGAACGCGGTTGGAGAAGTGCACGGCCTTGTTGATCAGGTACATGACCGGCCACGAAATGACCATAATGACCAACTCGGATAACACCAGCTCGCTAGGGTCAGCATCGACGCGCCGCCGAACCAGGCCATGTGCCCGGTCCAGACAATTTCGATCCAGATCAGGAACATCGTCAGGCTCATTGAACAAACCGCTAGAAGCTGACGTTGCCAAACCTTGGGCAGCTTTTGGCCCAGCGTGGCGACCAGGCCCAATCCAATCAAGCTCTGGCCCCCACCAAACAGCACGTCCAGCCAGCCCATCGGCGAAAACAGTGCGTTGTAGATCACGACCCCAACGACGACGCCGAACAGATACTTGCGATTGAAGGCGACCAAGTGGTTCAACGCTTCCGAAATGCGGAACTGGATCGCCCCGCTGGCAAGGTTGAACACGCCAGGCACGACCGACAGCACGACGTAGAGTGCGGCCACCAACGCGTTGATGACCAGCGTCCGCGTCCCTGTATGATTTTGCATAAAATGAGACCTCCTAGTTTTTTTTACGTGGGATGGATTGCGAACCACGACTCCCCAGTTTCCCATGAATGCGGCGTGCTGTCCACCGAATTCACCTTTTTTTTCTGAAAAGTGATTGGTCATTAACCATATTATGCCGTACACTGAAAGAGAGTGGTGGAAACCACCACAAACATCTCAAAGAAAGCAGGCATACGATGACAGAAGCAACAGCTTACCGGCTGAAACAAATCATGACTCAAGAACATCTGAGTCTGACCCAGGCGGCAAAGCAGATCGGGATCTCAGCTTCCAGCATGCGCAAAGTGCTGAAAGATACCCCGATGAGCCGGCCGATCACGTTTAAGATTAACCGCTTCATCGAAGAGCACCCGGTCCAACAAGCTAAGAACAGCTTCACCATCTTTGACTCTGCCGAGGAAGAAGCCAAATCAGCGGCCCCGAAGAAAACAGTTTCGGCAGCCAAGCAGGCACCTCAGACAGAGCAAAAAGCAGAAGCCAAACCGCAAAATCGAAACGAACCAAAGCAGAACCCGAACCAGGGCGCGAAACCAAAACAGGAACCAAAAGCCGAAACTCAGGCGTCTTCTCAGCCCCGGCGCCGCGGTCGCCGGCAGCAGGCGGAAAAAAGAACCAGTGCAAGCTGTTAAGGCGAACCAGCCTAAGCGCGGGCAAGAACAGCCAAAGGCCAAGGCTCAGCAGCATCAGGCTAAGCCCGCAGCGGGCAAGCAGGCGCAAAACAACGCCCAAAAGAATCAGCAGCCCGATGAAAAGAAGAACCGGCCTAGTCGCCGTTCTCGTAAAGCCGAGCAGGCCGAAGGTGAGGCGCACCGGACCAGTGCTCAAACCGCGCAAGGCCGGGCCACCCAACGCCAAAAAACACGGGTTGAACAGCCGCGCCAGCAGTCCACTGTCGCCGCGCAAAAGCAGGAAACGGCAGCTACCGCCTCGCATGTGGCGCCAACCACTGCACCAAGTACCAGCACTGCCAACAGCGCGCCGGCAACCAAGCCGACCACCGCGCCTACTAAATCAGCTGACACCCAGGCAACAGAGCACACTGACAATCGGCCTGCTCGCCAAGACAACACCATTTTGATTTACATAGATGAGTCCTTCGGCGGCGGTTCGGACTATCAGCGCAACATGTCGATTGGGGCCACCGTTGTGGATCCGGACGATGAGCAAGCCCTGCAGCCATTTATGCAGACCCTTTACCCGTTCGGCTGGCAGCCAGGCGATGAGGTCAAGGCCCGGGGCAAAGCCCGCGAGCAGCTGGAATCCATGCTGCGGCACGCCAACACCGACCGCGCCGCCACTTACGCGGTGTACTCACCGCTTTCTGACACAGGCAACTTCTCGCTCAGCTTTGGCATCCTGTACCCGTATGTCGCGGCCTTGATTCGCATTTTGGCCGCACTGCCGACCAAACCGACCAAGGTCCGCGTCGCCATGGATCAGCGCAGTGAGATCACTGATGACCAACTGGCCATGGCTGCCCGCATGCTTCACGCGTACGTTAAGGCCCAAACCGGCCGGGACGTGATCTTCATGTTCCGCACCACGGATTCGAAGCAAACCATCGGGGTTCAGTACTCAGACTTTGTGTCACACGCGGCCATGATTTTTGGCCCTGACCAAATCAAAAGCACCGGCATCCATAAGTTGCCAGCAATCGGTACCCAACTCGGCGACCAGCTGCAGCTCTTCGCCATGGTGGGCCTGCAAAAGTACCTGCTTGACGATGGCGCAACCCAGGACGAGGCGCCGCAACCGTTCAAGAATCCGCTGCTCAACGCCGCAGACCGCATGACGCATCTCGCGGAAAAGGCCGCAGACATTCCTGATGTGCCTGAGGACACGTTCGCGCAGGCCAAGCTAGTGGTCAACCAGCTGCTTCAGATCGCGCCTAGCTCAGTGGCAGGCGCCATCAACAAGATGCCGTTCCAGAACTGGTACGACATTCTTGCCCGCACCGCTGCCCTGTTGCACTACACAGACGAATCACTGCCGCCATTCCGCATTGATCCGGACGCCATGCAGATCGCCACGGATGCCCTCAATAACATCCAGGCGCTGCTCGCCGGCGCACGCTAACTGAAACGCAAACACGCCAGCCGCATTGTTCACATCAATGCGACTGGCGTGTTTTGTTGCCTAAAGCTTCAGGTTCCAGGCGGGCAGGACCGTGTCATGATTGACCTTCTTGATCAACTTGCCGATTTGCGGCTGCTGGTAGGCTTTGACCACCTTCTGGTAAGTCTTGTTGTGAATATCGCCTTTGCGGGCCGCCACCACGTTGATCCACGGCTTGCTGGCTTGGGTGATCTTTGCTCGATACAGCGCCTGGTCTGGATTAAGCCGTGCGTCAGCGGCGATTCCGGAGTTGATGATTGCAATGTCAACGTCCGGCAGCGACGTCGGGATCAGATTCGGATCCAGTTCCTTGATCTTCAGCCCAGCTTGTTGCTTTTAATGTCGTGAAGGGTCGGCAGCGCCTTATTGTCCAATGTGATCAGCTTGGCGTCCGCCAGCAGTTCCAAAGACCGGGTCTCGTCGGTCGAGTCGTTCGGGATCGCCACGCTGGCGCCTTTCTTCAGCTGCTTTAAACTGGTCAGCTTCTTTGAGTACACCGCCAGCGGCGCGATCACGGTGTCGCCGATCGGTGTCAGGGTACTCTTATGATCCTTATCCCAAGTGGCTAGAAACGACCGCTGTTGGGTGGCGTTCAGGTCCAAGTCACCATCGCGCAGCGCAATGTTGGGCTGATTATAATCGGAAAACTGGACAATTTTCAAGTCGATGCCCTGTTTTTTTGAGATTCCCGGCCACCGTCTTCCAGACCCCGCCTTTATCCGAGCCGACAATGCCCAGCTTGACCGTTGTTTCCTTTTGCGCACTGTTGCCGCAGGCCGAAAGCGTCAACACCGCCGCTGCCGCCAGGAATACCCCGAACCATTTACTGATTTTCATCCTTTTCCTCCTTGTGAAACGCAAAAAAAATCCGCCCTCTTCCTGTTAGAAGTGAGCGGACCCACGGTACCATTCTAATTCGATCGCATACACGATCCTCGCCAGTCAATCAACTGGAAGCACGAAAATGGGTGCCGACCAGCCGCCTTCGTGAACATCCAGCGGCCCAAAGCTCGTGCCATATTCTCGAAGTCGGCCTGCCCCGCTTCCATCACACCGGGTTTTCTGTTCAGGCCAAACGCCGTTACTCACACGATTGCGTTTCAACTATTAATTTATGTGTCTTAGAATAACACACCATTTTCTAATGTCAATCTCACTCATCCATCATTATTGAACGCAGGTTTTTACGCCTGGGCGGGAAAGGGCGCCACCGACACGCGCGGAAGCCGCTCGGTTAGGCCGCAGGCAATTTCGTAGTGAATCGTGTGCGCGTAATCCGCCACGTCCTGTAGCGTGATTTCTTGATCCCCGCTGCGCCCGATCAAGACGACCGGGGTGCCCGTCTTCACCTTGCCGGGCAACCGAATCATAAACTGGTCCATGCAGACGCGGCCCACGATCTCACATTCAGTCCCGTTCACCAGCACGTGGAAGCCCTGCAGGCGCCGCTGCCAGCCATCGGCGTAACCCAGCGGCACTGTGCCGATCCATTCCGGCTTGGCAGCGTGGTAAGTTGCGCCGTAAGACACCGCCTCGCCCGCTTCGATTTGCTTGACGAAACTCAGCGTCGAAGTCAAAGTCAGGGCCGGCTCCAGCGGATATGGGGTCGCGTCGATCGCGCGCCCCGAGGGGTTCAGCCCGTACATGGCCACGCCGAAGCGCACCAAATTTCCATCGCACGCCGCGTGCCACAGGCTGGTCGCCGAATTGGCCACGTGAACGTAGCGCGGCCGCTCAGGCAGGGCATCCAGAAATTCGTGGAAACGGGTCACCTGCATCTTGAAGTACGCAGGATCCGGATCATCCGCCGTTGAAAAATGAGTAAACAGTCCGGTGACTTTGACCTGCGCCGCGTGCGCCCGAATGACCGCTATCGCCTCATTCAGCGCCGTCACCTGGCGAAACCCGATGCGACCCATGCCGGTGTCCAGCGCGAGGTGAACATGCAGGGGCGGCAGCTCGCGGCCACTCGTCAAGCCTGGCAGCGCCTGGGTCAGCCACTCACTGCTGCCCACCGGCACGACGATGTGATTGGCCGCGGCGATTGGCGCGTACTCCGGCTCGATGATGCCGAGCACCAGGATCGGCAGCGTAAAGCCGGCACGGCGCAGCGCGAGGCTTCGTCGAGGATGGCAACGCAAAAGCCCGTCGCACCAGCCGCCTGCGCGATGCGAGCCACCCGCAGCAAGCCGTGCCCGTAAGCGTCGGCCTTGACCACCGCGAACAGTTCAGTGCCCTGTGGCAAGCCGGCAATGGCGTGTTGGACATTGTGGGCGATCGCCGTTTCATTGATCAGCACCTGGCTGGGGCGCAGTTTTGCCGTAACCATACTCATTGTGCGGCCTCCTCAAGAATTACTTCAGTCATCACTAAACTCGCGGTGTGGGAAATGGACACCAGCGCTCTTCCTGGATACGGGTGCTTCGTCAACACCGGCTTGCCGGCCGGATCATCCAGCGTTTCTACGGCGTGCAAGGCGACGGCTCCGATGCCAGTCCCGTATGCTTTGGCGTAAGCCTCCTTCACTGAAAAGCGCCCGGCCAAGTACTCGATTGCCCGCCGACCGCTGTACTGCTGGTATACCGCCAGCTCCGCATCGGTCAGCACCTTGTTGGCAAAGTCTGAATTACGCGCTTGAGCCTGCTTGATCCGTGCGAGCTCAGTCAGATCGATGCCGATCCCATGTATCATTCCGCCACACCCTTTCTGGTTTGATTATAAGCTAGCAATCAGTGCTTGTCCCCCACCGCCGGCTGAAACTTGGTCACGTTGAGATGAAACTGCGCACGCAAAAAGCCCAGGCACTAGGCCCGGGCTCGTTGAAAAGACTTATTTACTGCGGAAGGTGCGCTTGGCGCCTTGACGCTCAGAACGCTTTTCGGCATAGCGGTGCGACTTATCAAAATCACGCTTGCCCCGCGAGCTGTTGCGCCCGCCGTTGTGGTTGTTGTTACCGCGGTAGCCGGAATGGCCACCCTTGCCCCGATAACCACCACTGTGGCTGGCATGCCCGTGATGTGGCAGCGGCCGTTCAGGGGTGATCTTGACCGGCACGGCACTGGCATCGTCAGGGCTGACGGCCTTGATGTATGCGGACACCAGGTCAAGCGGCGTGTACTCCTCGAGCAACCCTTCGGCCATCGGCTGGTACTTTTCCAGATCGTCGGTGTCGGCAAGCTGGGCCTTGATGGTTTCAAGCCCGGTCGACACTTGGCCGATGAAGGCTTCTTTTTCAGTCGGCGGCTTGAGCGGTGTCATCCGCTTCTTGGTCAGCGCTTCGATGGTGCGCAGGTATTCGACCTCGTTGGGGGTAACCAAGGTGACCGACACGCCTTTACGCCCGGCCCGCCCGGTCCGGCCGATGCGGTGCACGTATGAATCCGGATCCTGCGGAATATCGTAGTTGTAGACATGCGTGACGCCGGAAATGTCCAGGCCACGCGCCGCAACGTCGGTGGCGACCAGAAAGTCCAGCTCGCCGGCCTTAAACTGCCGAAGCACACTCATCCGCTTTTGCTGACTGAGGTCGCCGTGAATGCCTTCCGCCTTGTAGCCGCGAGCCTTGAGCCCGCGTGTCAGCTCGTCAACGCGGCGCTTCGTCCGGCCGAAGATCAACGTCATTTCAGGGGATTGAACATCGAACAGGCGCGTCATGACGTCAAACTTTTCAAAGTCCTTCGCGCGCACGTAGTACTGATCAACCGTGTCCGCAGTCAGTTCCTTGGACTTGATCTTGACGGTGATCGGGTCGTTCATGAACTTGCTGGTCAGGCGCATGATCTGCGCCGGCATCGTCGCGGAAAACAGCAACGTCTGCCGGCCGGCCGGTGCCTGCTCAACGATTTTTTCAATGTCGTCGATGAAGCCCATGTCCAGCATTTCGTCGGCTTCGTCAAGCACCAAATGCTTGAGGTTGGCCAACTTCAGCGTGTGGCGGTTGATGTGGTCCAGCAGGCGGCCGGGAGTCCCGACAACGACCTGCGGGTGATCCGCCAGGCCGCGGATCTGCCGGCGCATATCGGCCCCACCGTACACGGCCTGCACTTTGATGTGCTTGTCAGTGCCCAGCCGGTAAATTTCCTCTTGGGTCTGAACGGCCAGCTCACGCGTTGGGGAAATCACCAGCGTCTGCACAGAACGGTCATCCTTGTCGATCATTTGGATCAGTGGCAGGCCAAACGCGGCCGTTTTACCGGTCCCGGTTTGAGCCTGGCCAATCACGTCCTTGCCCTGCAGCACCAGCGGAATGGTCTGAGCCTGAATCGGCGTTGCCTCTTCAAACCCTGAGCGTTCGACGGCCTTGAGCATGTCGTGATCTAAACCTAATTCGTTAAATTTCAAGCAGTTCCTCCTTGAAGCGATTGCTTCGCTCGTTTACAAATCAGAGCGAAGTGTGAGGGCCCTGCATTTGTAAAATTCATTGTATTTGAAATGCCTTTTCAGAAAAGCATCTGGACTAGCTTACCACGAATCAGTGGCTGGCACAAGCGCAAGGGCGCCGCAGTCCGCCGGCACTGAGCACTCCGGCCACCGCTTACCCATGAAAATTCAGCCTCACCCATACCGGACTTGCAAAAAGCAGCAGTGAAACTTGCACAAAAATCGAAAAAGACGCCAGCGCACGCGCATGCGCCGACGTCCAGGTGAGTTCGCTTAATTAGCGAGTAGGTTCACCAAGGTGGCTTCCGATAGAAACGGCATGAACTTGCGGGCGCCTTTACCGTCACCTTGCCGGCTCAGCTGCTGAACATGCGCCGCCAGCACCCCCTCAGAAACAAACGGGGCCAGTGCAGTCAGGTCATCGGCGGCGAGGTCAGCCTGGGCGCGCGTCTTGAACAGGTCGTCTGTGGCCGCTTGGGACAAAAACGGTAACAGCTTTTTGACCCTGCTCAGCGAGCCGCGGGCTTTTAGCATCTGGCGCGCCAGCTGGTCATTGGCAGCCGCCTTGCGAAACGGGGCCAGCTTGACCAGCTCTTCCAGATGCTCATCGTCTTCAGGGACACCGGCAGCAATCACCGCGTCCAAGTCAGCCGCCGCCATGAACGGCGCGATGTCCACGAGCATTGCCGCAAATCCGGGCTGATTGAGCTGGTCCATGACCTTGTTCTTTAGCGTCGCGCTGCTTAAAAAAAAGGCGCGATTTCCTTCAGTGTGGTCAGGTTCGGCGACAGCCGCGCCGCCTCTTCTTCCACCTGCTGGGGCTTCATGACCGGTGCCGCCTCGGCCAGGGTGCGGGCATCCACGGTCGCCTCATCATCGCCAACAATGGTGACCGTGCGGGCCCCTTCCGCGCCAATCAGGTCATCCAGCTTCAAACCCAGCACCTCAGCCAGCTGCGCGTACTTATCGATATCCGGCAGCGACTGGCTACGCTCCCAGTTGGAAACGGCCTGATAGGACACGCCAAGCTGGTCAGCCAAAGCACTCTGAGTCATATTCTTCGCCTTACGGCCGGCAGCAATCTGCTGGCCAATGTGGTGCGCATCAAAAATTTGCATTGATTTTTCTCCTTGCGGTCATGCCGCGGTTTGCGTTGATTTAACGCTGCTTTTAGCCTAATCGCCAAGGCCCAGTTTGCCTATCAACCAGTGCTTGAGTGGCGGTTTGCGCGCCAGAAAACACAAAAAGCGGCTGGTGAGCCGCTTTTGTCAGCTTATTCGGCACCTTCGATCAGTGCCTGCAGGACCTTTTCCAGGTGCAAGCCGTGACTGGCCTTCAGCATCACCAAATCGTCATGAACGATGTGATCCTCCAGTGCGACAATCAGATGGCGCTGCTCCCCTTTGGGAAAATAGTGTAGATGCGTCGGGGCGTACTTTTTCGCCAGTTCGTCGCGCAACGCGACAATTTCATCGCCGTACAAGTAGACCTCCTGAATCTTCTGCGGGTCTAGCGCGGCAGCCACGCTGGCGTGTAAGGCGGCGGAGGCGTCCCCTAGTTCGAGCATGTCGCCAAGCACGGCGATGCGCCGGCCGCGGCACGGAAACTCGGCAAAATCATTCAGCACCGCCTTCATCGCGGTGGGATTGGCGTTATAAACATCCGACAAAATCGGCTCGCCCGCGTCCCCCGTCACCCACTGGGTCCGGTTTTTGGTCACCGGAAAATCCTTGAGAGCGGCTTGGATCGCCTCGGGCTTGATGTGAAAGCGCCGGCCGACCAGAATGGCCGCCAAGGCATTGGCAACGTTCCACTCCCCCATCATCGGGATCGAAAAGCGCAGGTCTGGCCACCGAGACAGGGAAAAATCAGTCTTCGTCTCGCCGGCGACAATGTCCCGGGCGTACAAAATGTTGTCGGGGTTCAGCCCAAACGTCTTCTGGTCCTGGTCGACCTGCTTCGCCCGCTCACGCAGCAGCGGCTCGTCGCCGTTGTAGATGAACAGCCCGTCTTCCTTCAGACCATGGGTGATCTCCATTTTGGCGTCGGCGATCTTATCACGCGTCTTGAAGAACTCAATATGCGCCTCACCGATCATCGTGATCACCGCCACGTCCGGTTCGACCAGCTTGGATAAGGCATCCAGCTGACCAGGCCGGTCCATGCCCATCTCAACGACCAAGACCTCGGTGTTCGTGTCCATTGAAAGGATCGTCATCGGCACGCCGATCTCATTGTTGTAATTGTCTTGGGTCTTGATCACGTGGTACTGAGTGGCCAAAATGGCCGCCGTCATGTCCTTGGTCGTGGTCTTGCCATTGCTGCCGGTGATGGCCACCACCTTGGGGTTCACCTTCATCAACAGGTAATAACGCGCCAAGTCGTTTAAAGCCTTCAACGGGTCAGGAACGACCAGCTGCGGCAACGCGGTGCTGACCGGCGCGTGACCGGCCTGCACGAATGTCGCCACCGCCCCGGCGCGCTCAGCGGCACCGATAAAGTCGTGGCCGTCGCGCTCGCCCGTGATGGGCACAAACAAATCGCCGGGATGCAGCTTGCGCGTATCAAACGCCACCCCGGTCACTGTGGGCGCAACCGGATCTGGCACCGCATAATGCGCACCGACGACCCGTGCAATCTCACTTAATTTCATTTTCATTGTAAAGTCCCCCACCTGTTTTTAAACACAGCGCTAACATTGTAGCGCAACGGCTAGTGATCCGCCACTGTTTTCAGGCGGAGGCGCCACTGGTTGCTGGCCCGGGTCAGGGAAACGGCCCCGATGTCTTCAAGGCCATCCTGATCCAGCGGCTGCTCCAATACAAAGCGCCGGCGCACGCGGTACAACGGCACCTTGACCTGCGTGCGGGAAAAAATGGTCCGCGAAAAGTCCATCAGCACCCCATCCTCAAACAGCGGGTACAAGTCTGCCAGCACGCTCGTGGGCACAGGCGGGAAGTGCTGCGCACGCAGCCGCAGCCAAAACGGCTGATCGTTGGCCGCCAGGCGGAGGTGCCGCACGATGCCGGCCGCGAGCGTCGCGCTGAACCGGTCAAGGGTCCGGAAGTACATGGTCACTTGACCATCTTGCAGCGGCAAGAACACCAGCTCATTTTGCAGCTTGTAGTAAAATGGCGGGGTGATATGCGTTTTCGCAAACCCCAAGTAAAGGAGCTCCGCGATTTCGGTTGGCAGGAGGTCCCGCAGGTAACTGGCGTGCTTGTAATCCAGCCAGCTGCGCGTCCGAGCGGCCTTGCTGCGCAGAAAATCGGTGACGGCCGCTTCACCGGACACCTCGTTCAACGGTGTGCGGGTCAATGAATTCATCTTCATCCACCGGCGGCAGCAGCAGCAGGTGCCGAAAAGGCGTCGGCGTGGCGTTGAGCACGTCGCTCGCTGACAGTCCCGCCGTTTTGAACATGTTCGCTAGCGGCTCGTAATGAACATAGACAATATTATTCCGCATCGTAGTCTCCACTCTCCTGCCCAATTATACAGCTTTATTGACTGACCCGCCCGGGCATCTGGACGCTTTGAAAGGTTGATTTTCATGATTTCATGGCCTGTTTCACTGAAACCGCTCTCGGCCTTGCCGACACTGCCGCACGATCCGCGAGTGCCTGAGGCTTACTTTGCCTTGCTGCAAACCGGGCAGTGGCCCACCCGCTTTTTCTGCCCGACTGAAGAGCCGACCAGCGAGGGCCTGACCGGCGCCTCCATTCACGCCTTCGCGACAGTCGGCCCGCGCCTGGCCACACCCCTGCCCGCACACCTACTGCCATTTGCGGCTGATGGCGTGCGCTACTGGTGCTTTGATTTGGCAACGCCAGGTCCGGCCATTCGCTACATTGACTGGGAGGTCGATCAGTGGCTGACAGTGGCAACCGACTTCGACCAATTTTTGGCCCGGCTGCAGAGGGTTTCTCCGAGGCTGTCACCCAAGCCGTCTGAACAGGAATTTGCGCACGCCGCGCTCATCGCTGATGAAGCCGCGCTGCCGCAGCTGGCAGAGTACGCCCGCAGCGAGCTTCCCAGTGAGCGCTACGGCGAGTGGCTGGCCTTCTGGCTGAAGCAACCGCTGCTGCGGCACGCCGCCGAAAGCGAGCTGGCCTTTGCGCACCAGTACCGCTGGCAGGCCTTTTCACCGGCACTGCAAAGCCGGCTTACCGCGGCGCTTTAATCCCGCTGGAACTGAAACGCCGCCAGCCACTTCACGTCCTTTTTAACCTGAAAATAGGCAAACACGGCCAGCGCCAGCGCGCCAAACACGTCGGCAAACAAGTCGCCCATCGTGTCCATCAGCGCCGCGCGTCCTGCCAGCAGCACGCCGTGGGCCATGTAGCGCTGCATGTTCAGCCCCAGCAAACCGTCAAAGGTGAACTCATAGAACTCCCAAAACACACCGATGGTCGCGCCAAACGTGAAGGCAAACAGCGCAATCAGCAGCGGTGAGGTCGCCGGCAGCCGGTCCTGCGGCGTCAGTGCGCAGAAAATCGCCATGCCCAGGCCCGCCAGCATCGCCGCCGAGAACAGATGCAGGAATTTATCCCAGTAGGGAATGTTGTAAAACTGCATGCCTGTGCCGAGCAGCACGGAACCCAGAATGAATAGTTCAAAAATCAGCTTCAAAATTGGCGGAAACCGGAAATGAAACACCCACTCGATGCCGGCGGGCAAAAGCGCCAGCACGATGCCAGCCGTCACCTGGGCCAGCAGTCCTGCCTGGCCCGGATAAATCGGCTGACCCATCAGCAATTTCGGCAAACACACCGCGATGTACAAAAGCGCACCGACCACGTTTACCGCGTACAACCACTTCACTATTTTTGTCATAAGCACTCCTTTGCCCCCAGTCTACTGAAGGCAGTCGCCGCTTGGCAAGGGGCGGCTGACTCATTGTCAGCTTCACGAACGACTTTGTTCACGCGGTGGCCCGCGGCGCACCGACTGCTAAGGCAGCCAGTGGGCAAAAAAAAACCACCATCGCTGGTGGAAAAGTTTGGGGGAACTTTTTTGGGAGTGTAAGTTAATGTGTAAGCTTAAGGCAAAATCACAACCGCCTTAATATGATTTCATTATATAACGTCAACTTAGGATATCTGTTCAACTTTCATAAATAAAATTTGTAATCCTGAACCAGACGGCCGAATGCCTTTAACAACACCATTATTCGCCAATCGCGCCCGGCAAAAATTTTGTGTTCATTGACCTTAACCGCACGTGCCACCTCGGCAACAAAAAAAGCTCATCCGCAGATAAGCTTTTGATTGATCAACGTTACTTTTCAGTTGTGAAACCGTACTTCTTGTTGAAGCGATCAACTCGGCCGTCAGCCTTGCTGAACTTCTGCTTGCCCGTGTAGAACGGGTGAGAATCAGAAGAAATTTCAACGCGAACCAGTGGGTACGTGTTGCCGTCTTCCCATTCGATGGTTTCTGAAGACTTCTTCGTTGAGCCGGACAGGAACTTGTAGCCGGTCGAGGAGTCCAGGAATACGACTGGATGATAATCTGGATGGATGCCTTGCTTCATAATATCTTCTCCTTTGCCCTAAGCCATTGCCTGACCTAGAGATTACTTGTGATACACAACTCTAGCATTTTATCATGCAGCGGGCAAACTTGCAATCAGTTTTCGGCCCGCAGCGGCTCCTCCTCAGGAGCGGCCGCGTCCACCAACTGCACGTCTGCGCCGAGCCCGCGCAGCTTCATGATGACCCGATCGTAGCCGCGCAGAATGTTTTCCGCCTTTGTGATCGTGGTTTCACCATCTGCCATGAGCCCGGCGATCATCAGACAGGCCCCGGCGCGAATTTCCTCGGCCGCCACTTCGCAGCCTCAAGGTGATCGGCGTGGTGCACGATGATCACATCATTTTCGATCGTGATGTCCGCGCCCATGCGCACGAGTTCCGGAATGTGCCGCACCCGCTTCGGATACAGCGTGTCGATGATGATGCCCTCACCGTGGGCCTTGAGCATCAGCGGCGTGATGGGCTGCTGCAGATCAGTCGCAAAGCCGGGGTAAGGCAGGGTCTTGACCTGCACCATTTTCAGATCGCCTGACGGGTAAACAAAAATGCTGTCCTCGCCGACGTCCATCACGACACCCATTTCCTCCAGCTTCGCCAGAAAAGCGTCCAAGTGTTCCGAAATGATGTTCTTCACGTTGACGCCGTCGCCGACCGCCGCGGCCATCGCGAGGTAAGTCCCCGCCTCGATGCGGTCAGGAATGATGGTGTGTGCATTATGCGCGGCCAGTTGATCGACGCCTTCGATTCGGATTGTGTCGGTCCCGGCACCACGGATCACCGCGCCCATGTTGTTGAGGTAAGTCGCCAGGTCAATGATCTCCGGCTCCTTGGCCGCATTTTCGATCACGGTGTGACCGTGGGCGGTCACCGCCGCCAAGATCACGTTAATGGTCGCACCAACGGATGAAATGTCGAAGAAAATCCGTGCGCCGTGCAGCCCTTCCTTGGGCGCGGTGATGGAAATGGCGCCGTGGTCGTTGGTCACCGTCGCCCCTAACGCCTCAAAGCCCTTGATGTGCTGATCGATGGGTCGCGGTCCAATGTCATCGCCGCCAGGCAGGCCGACAACGGCACGGCCGAAGCGGCCAAGCAGCGCACCCATAAAATAATACGACGCCCGCAGGCTTTTGATCTTACCGCTGGGCAGCGGCACGTTTTGAATGCGCGACGGGTCGATCCGCAGCACACAATCCTTGAAGGTGGACTTCACGTTCATTTCGTCGAGAATCGCCATTAAATTATAAACATCTTGGATCACCGGCACGGATTCCAAGGTGACCGGGGTGCGGGACAAGATCGCAGCGGGAATAAGCGCCACGGTACTATTCTTTGCCCCGCCGATCACAACGGTACCGGAGAGCTTCTTGCCTCCGTGGATCAGCATATTTTTCATTTAGATTTTTCCTCACTAATACGAGCACTGCGCCCTTAGGCGGTCAGGTAGGCTGAAGCTGGCCTCGAATAATTGCTTCAATACGTCACGAACTCTGGTAGGATGATGCGAAATAAGAATCGCATTCACCGTTATATTCTAATGAACTGACGCCTAAAACACAACCCGAAATCATTAGTCTGACGCGGCTTTCACGAAAATTAACCTGGCACTCAAAGCAAAAAAGTGCCAGCCCTGCTCAGGCTGGCACTTGCGGCTTGCGGCTTAGTAATTACCGGCAGCCTTGATGAACGCCTTGAACAGACCTTCCGGCTTGTTCGGACGGGATTGGAATTCCGGATGGTACTGCGGGGCCACGAAGAATTTGTTCTTCGGGTACTCGATGATCTCCATCAGGCGGTCGTCCGGGCTGGTTCCGGAGAACACCAGACCCTTGCTTCGAGCGCCGGGCGGTACTTGGTGTTGAACTCATAGCGGTGACGGTGCCGCTTCTGGATTTCCGGCACGTTGTCATAGGCCGCGGCCGCCACGGAACCCGGCTTCAGGACGCACGGGTACAGACCCAGCCGCAGGGTGCCGCCGAGGTTCTTGAGGTTCTTCTTGTCGGCCATGATGTCGATCACGGGATCCTTGACGTCCTTGTCGACCTCGGTCGTGAAGGCGTCCTTGATTCCCGCCATGTCACGGGCAAACTCGATCGACGCCATTTGCATACCCAGGCAGATGCCGAAGAACGGCACGTCGTTTTCACGGGCATACTTGATGCTGGTGATCATGCCTTCCAGCCCGCGGTCGCCGAAGCCGCCCGGGACCAGGATCCCGTCAAAGCCTTCCAGCTTCTCCTTGACGTTGTCCTCGGTGATGTCGTCGGCCTGGAACTTGACCAGATCGATCTTCGCGTTCCAGAAGTAGCCGGCCGATTTGAGGGCCTCGCTGACGGAAATGTAGCGTCCTTGAGCTCGACGTACTTGCCGACCAGCGCGATGCGCACCGTGTCCTGCAGGTTCTCGACGCGGTTGACCAGACCCTGCCATTCGGTCATATCGGCCTGCGGCGTGTCGAAGCCAAAGTGGTCCACGACACGCTGGTCCATGCCCTGGGCCTGCATCGCCAGCGGCACCTGATACAGGATCTTGGCGTCGCGTGATTCAATGATGGATTCAACCGGCACGTCGGTGAACAGCGCGATCTTCTTCTTCATCGAATCTGTGACCGGCTTTTCGGTGCGCAGGACCAGCATGTCGGGCTGAATGCCGACGTTGCGCAGTTCCCGCACACTGTGCTGGGTCGGCTTGGTCTTCATTTCACCGGCCGCGCGCAGGTACGGCACCAGGGTTGCGTGAATGTAGTAGACGTTCTCCGGGCCGACGTCCTTCTTCATCTGGCGAATGGCTTCCAGAAACGGCTGGGACTCGATGTCGCCGACCGTGCCGCCGATTTCCGTGATGATCACGTCGGAGTCGGTGTGGGTCGCCGCCCGCATGATCTTCTCCTTGATCATGTTGGTAATGTGCGGGATCACCTGCACCGTCGCCCCGAGGTACTCGCCGTGGCGCTCGCGGTTGAGCACTTCCGAGTAGATCTTGCCGGTGGTGACGTTGCTGTACTTGTTCAGGTTGATGTCGATGAAGCGTTCGTAGTGGCCAAGGTCAAGGTCGGTTTCCGTGCCGTCATCGGTGACGAACACTTCCCCGTGCTGGTATGGGTTCATGGTTCCCGGATCGACGTTGATGTACGGATCGAACTTCTGAATCGTCACCTTGAGGCCGCGATTCTTGAGCAGCCGGCCCAAACTGGCGGCCACGATCCCTTTACCCAGCGACGAAACGACCCCACCGGTAACAAAAATATACTTGGTCATGAGAAGACTCCTTTATGATTTTTTTGAGGCAGGCTGCACCGCGGCAGCCGAGTGCGACATCGGGAAATAACAAAAACAAGCTCCCTATTCAAGATGAACAGGGAGCTTGCAAGCGTCTGGCCCTGACATTTCTGCAGGCGCCCAAGCAATATAGTACCGGGAAGTGGGGTCCGTGTCAAGGACTTGCCAGAGACAAAAAAAACGCCGCTGCCGGCGTTAGTCACTTGCGTTAATTATCCTCGTCCGAATCGTCAGCATCCGCGTCGTCACCGGAAAAGTCTGGTGTGTCAGCGTCCTCTTCATCGTCCGTATCCGTGTCATCATCAGAGAATTCGGCCAGCTGGCCCTCGATCCCATCGGGCAAGGAATCGTCCTCGTCGTCGGTGTCATCAGCGTCAGTATCGTCGAAGTCGTCTGTGGTGTCTTCGGTCTCGTTGTCATCGGCATCAAAGTCATCGTCTTCGGGATCGTCATCGTTGTAGTCAATCACGTCGTCATCATCCCCGGCATCGGCGAGGAAGGCGTTGACCTTCTTACGCTTCTTGCGGCGTGGTGCGTCCTCTTCGTCTTCTGGATGGTTGACCTCTTCGTCAACAGATTCGTACGGATACCAAGCACGCAGGCCCCACACGTTGTCCCCAAGCGAGATGAAGCTGCCATCTTCGTTCAGATCCGTGTAGAACTGCGACAAGCGCCCGCGAATTTCAGAATCACTCTTGCCAAGATAGGTCTGAATCTCGTTGACAATGTCAGCAAAACCCATCGTGTCGCCTTTTTCTTCGAGAATGGCGCGCGCCACCTCGATCATGGACAATTCCGACTTGTTCGCATCGGCAAATACATCAAGTTTCAACCGGTACACGCCCTTTCTGGTTAATACAGTCTATTCTGAATCATACGCGCTCAAGCGCTAAAAAGCAATCGCAACCGGTAATTTCCCAGGTGCTGGCCGTTTGCGTTCAACTGGTATTCGATGTAGATTTCACCGGTCAACGGTTCAGTCGTCAGCCGCACGTCCAGCCGCGGTGTGATGGTCTCCACCGGAATGTCGCCATACGGGGTCCGATACCGGGTCAAGATGCGCCGGTTGTTGGCAAAATGCAGGCGCAGGTGGGTGTCATCATCGCTGGAACCGCGTGACAACTGCACCGAGCCATCACCGCGCAATTTCAGCGTGACCGGGTAATTGGTGTGTTCTTTTTCATTGATCTCGCGGTAACGCACATAAAGCGTATCCCCCATTTGCACGACCGTTCCTGGTTCGTCAAACACGTGACGCTCGGTTTCGCCTTCCTGGGTCACAAACGTCTCGAGATGCACTTTTACGTCAACGCCGTGTGCTAAATCCATGGGCATCCATCATCCTTTCTTGCCTATTATAACTTACAAGACCACTGGCGGGCACAATTGGGACTAAAGATGCAGCCGGCTTTCAACTTGCATATAATAGGAATTGAGCAAGATTAGGCTAACGTTAATCTTGGCCTTGCCACCATTCATGAAGGAGAAAACGATGAACATCAAACTGCTTCCCCGCGAAAAAGTCTTCCGCGATCCGGTTCACAATTACATCCACGTGCAGCACCAGGTCATTTTGGACCTGATCAACACACCGGAGTTCCAGCGCCTGCGCCGCATCAAGCAGCTGGGCGTGGCGGACTACGTGTTTCAAGGCGCCGAACACACCCGCTTCACCCACAGCCTGGGCGTGTACGAGATCACCCGGCAGATCTGCGACAACTTTGCCGTCAACTATCCAACTCAAACGCCAGGCGACGGCCTGTGGGATGACAACGAGCGGCTCGTTGCGCTGTGCGCGGCGCTGCTGCACGACATCGGCCACGGCCCGTACTCACACACGTTTGAGCACATTTTTGGCACCGATCACGAGGCCATCACGCGACGTATTCTCACGGACCCCAGCACCAAGGTCAACGCCGTGCTGCGGGGCGTCGCGCCTGATTTCCGGAAAAGTGGCCAGCGTCATCGCCCATACCTACCCCAACCCGCAGGTGGTGCAGATGATTTCCAGCCAGATCGACGCGGACCGCATGGATTACCTCCTGCGAGACGCCTACTTCACCGGCACCAAGTACGGTGAATTCGACCTGGCGCGCATCCTGCGGGTCATACGGCCGTACCGCGGCGGCATCGGCTTTGACGCCAACGGAATGCACGCCGTCGAGGACTACATTGTCGGCCGCTTCCAGATGTACCAGCAGGTCTACTTCCACCCAGTGTCGCGCAGCATGGAAATGATCCTGACGCACCTGCTTGAACGTGCCAAGACGCTGTACGAGGCCGGCAAGTTCGACACCCGGTTCAACCCCCGGCTGCTCATTCCCTTTTTTTGAGCACCAGTTCAACCTGCAGGACTACCTGCGACTGGACGATGGCGTCTTGAACACGTACTTCACCTACTGGCTCGACTACCCCGATCTGGTGCTGCAGGACCTCGCCAGCCGCTTTTTGAGCCGGCGCCCGCTGAAGTCCGTCGCGTTTACGAACCAAACGGCGCGCCTGCTGCCGAAGCTCAAAGCCCTCGTGGCCGAGGCTGGTTTTGATCCTGAGTACTACACCGCCGAAAACGACAGCTTCGACTTGCCGTACGATCAGTATGACCCTAGCGTTGCCGACCCGAAGACCCAGATCGAGATCATCCAGCGTGACGGGACTTTGGAGGAGCTGTCCACCCTATCGCCGCTGGTCGCCGCCATTTCCGGCAAGGCCATCGGTGACAAGCGCTTCTACTTTCCCAAAGTCATGCTGAGCAAAAATGCCGACGATTTGTTCGCCGGCACCTACACTAAATTTCAACAGTACATCCTCAACGATTCCCTGATTGAGCCGCGCTAACGCGTCCTGAGCCACTGTGCCACCCCGTAACGATGCGTGGGCCGCTTCAAAGAGGCGGCCGCCAGTGCAATCGGCATCAGCATAAGTGTGTTGAAATCCTCCAGCGGGCTTTGGACCTGCTCAATGTCCGTACAGGCGTAAAACGTCGCGGGGTGATAGTACGCGGTCTGGCGATGGTGGGAGTAAAAATACTCCGCAGCGGTCCCAAGCTTTTCGCCGATGGTGACCCTCACGCCAAACTCTTCCAGCAGTTCCCGATTCAGGGTCTCCTCATCGGTTTCACCGGGCTCCACCTCACCACCTGGCAAAAACAGCGCGTGGTTGGGGGCCTGCAGGATCAACAGGCGCTTCCCGTCCTTGTCGGGGATCACCCTGTACACCCCAACGCGCTTGTGATAATCCAGTTTAGGATCCTTCTGGCCAAATACTGGCTCTGACATAATCGCTGCCGTCCTCTTTCTCATTTTTTTCCTCATTATACTCGAATCCCTGTCTCACTGCCACTAAGGATGTGATCAAATGTCCCCGTTGCCCCTTTGGCTTTACCTACCGGCCATTATCATGGGCGCCATCTTTCTTTTCAGCTTCATCCACGAACCGCGTCACCTGTACAACGGGATGTTGTTCAACCTGTTCGCGCTAGCAGCACTCTTGACCATTGCGCTGGCCATTTTAGGCTCGAAAAATCGGCTGCTGATTGCCGTATCCTTGACCTTATTTGTCATCTTCGTGCTGGTGATTGCCTTGATTGTCGCGTTCCACTTGGTGTGGCTGCTGTGGAATGCCTGGCTGGTCTGGCACCGCGAAGGCCACAGCCTGGCCAATATGCTGACCTTGGGCATCGCCATGGGCCTAGTACTTCTAGAACTGGCCGCTGTTTTCGGCCGCAACTGGGTCCCGACGTGGCTGTATGCCGGCCTGAGCACCTTCTTCATCCTGGCGATCGGCTACGAACTTGTTGCCTTGTACAATTTTCTCACCATCCTGGTGCTGTATAACCTTTACCGCCCGCGGCACGATCGCGACTACCTGATCGTGCTGGGCGCGGGACTGTTGCAAGGACACCGCGTCAGCCCACTGCTGGCGTCACGCATTCAGGTGGCCATTGACTTCTACCAAAAGCAAAAACAAAAAGGGCGCCCGGCTCCGAAGATCATTTTTTCTGGGGGCCAGGGCAGCGATGAAACCCTGCCCGAAGGCCGCGCCATGCAGCAATGGGCCGTGGCCCACGGCGTGCCGCAGGCGGACACGCTGGTCGAGGATCAGTCCAAGACCACCTATCAGAACATGAAGTTTTCCAAGGCGCTGATCGACCGGCGCGAAGGAAACAAAGCCGTCAAGGTCGCCTTCTTCACGAACAATTACCACCTGTTCCGTGCCGGGGTCTTCGCCCGCGCCGCCGGGCTGAAGGCCAACGGGGTCGGTGCCGCCACCTCGTTTTACTACCTGCCCAACGCGGTCATTCGCGAGTACTTGGCGTTTGTGGTGCTCCACAAACGGCGCCACATCATCGCCGGCGTTTTGATCACACTGTTGGCGGCCGCGGTGGCCAGCGCAGGCTCATTCACTAAACCGATGATCAGGTCCTCCCCGTGTCTGGCGCTTTTCCAGGGAGATTTTTTCTGCCTTCCAAAGCGGCCTTTTGCTACAATGAGGGTAACCACAAACCATTAAGGGGGAATCTTTGTGCTCAAAGAATTCAAGGCCTTCATCATGCGCGGCAACGTACTGGATATGGCCGTCGGGGTCATTATTGGCGGTGCCTTCACCGCAGTCATCACCAGCTTGACGAAGAACCTGATCAACCCACTGATCGGCCTGTTTTTGAAGAGCTCCAGCCTGGCCAAACTCAGTGTGACCGTCGCCGGTGCCACCTTCAGCTACGGCCAGTTTATCAACGACGTCCTCAACTTTCTGATCATCGCCTTTATTGTGTTCCTGCTAGTCCGCGGGGCCAACAAGTTGCTGCCAAAAAAGGCGCCAGCGCCAGCCGGGCCAAGTCAGGAGGAGCTGTTAACGCAGATCCGCGACCTGCTGGCCAAGCAGAAGCAAGACTAAGCGCGCAAACCCACTGATTGCCCGAGTACACCAAAAAGGACCTCACTTCAAAATGAAGTGGGGTCCTTTTTGGCGTTAACTTGCAGGCACCAATCAGTTTACTTGGTGAACCGGTTCTCAAACAGTGGTGACACCGGCTTGTTTTCTTGAATCCGCGTGATGGCGCGGCCGATGAGCGGGCCGACCGAAACGATGGTCAACTTGTCAATTTTCTTGGCTTCCGGCAGGTTGATCGAGTCGGTCACAACGACGCGCTCGATGGCGCTGTTTTGCAGGCGCTCAATGGCCGGGCCAGAGAAGACCGCGTGCGTGGCGGCAACCTGGACCTCGATGGCCCCGGCATCTTTCAGCGCCTGGGCGGCCAGCGTGATGGTGCCGGCCGTGTCAATCATGTCGTCAATGATGATGCAGCGCTTGCCCTTCACGTGGCCGACGATGTTCATGACCTCAGCGACGTTAGGCCGCGGCCGACGCTTATCGATGATGGCGATCGGCGCCTTGAGAAATTCTGCCAGCTTGCGCGCCCGGGTCACGCCGCCGTGATCCGGCGAAACAACGACAGTGTCGGCGTTGGTGTAGCCGTTGCGAATGAAGTAATCCGCCAGCAGCGGTGCGCCCATCAGGTGATCAACGGGAATATCGAAGAAACCTTGAATCTGGGCGGCGTGCAGGTCAAGGGCTAAGACGCTGTTGGCGCCGGCGCGCTCGAGCATGTTGGCCACGAGCTTGGCGGTGATAGGCTCACGAGAACGCGCCTTCCGGTCCTGGCGTGCGTAACCGTAATACGGAATGACGACGTTGATTGTGTGCGCCGAGGCCCGGCGCAGCGCATCGATCATGATAAGCAGCTCCATCAGGTTGTCGTTGACCGGTGCCGAGGTGGATTGGATCAGGTAGATATCGTCCCCCCGGATACTTTCTTCGATGTTGATCTGGATTTCCCCGTCGGAAAAGCGGGTCACCGAGGACTTCCCAAGTTCGACGCCCACCTCAGCGGCAATTTTCTCCGCAAGGGGTTTGTTCGAGTTCAGGGCAAAAATCTTCAATTTTGGATCAGAGTAAGACATGTTTTCCTCCATCAGACTAAAATGACGACAGCGCAGTCAGCTGAATACGTTCTTTACAAGCCGATTATACCAGAACATCCCCGTTAAGGGCGTGCACGACTCACATGTCATCAGATTTTAACCAAACAAAACCAGCCGACTTTCAGAATCAGTCCGCTGGTTTTCACCGCTATTTTCACTTTTCGTGGGCATCGTCGGCGTTCCACTCGCCGTCTTTGGCGAGCGCCGAGCGGTCCCAGAAGTCCGCCTTATTGGTCTGCCGCGCCCGCGCGATGCCCATCGCGTGGTAAGGCACATCATCCGTGATGGTCGAGCCGGCCGCGATGAAGCTGTGATCTGCAACATCGACCGGTGCCACAATGTTGGAGTTGGAACCGATAAAGGCGTGACTCCCAACGTTGGTGTGCCACTTCTTGACCCCGTCGTAGTTGACGAAGACCACGCCGCAACCGACGTTGATGTCTGACCCCAGCGTCGCGTCACCGACATACGTCAGGTGACCGACCTTGGTCCGCGGCCCAATCGTCGCTTTTTTGACCTCGACAAAGTTGCCGAGGTGGACGCCTTCGCCGATGTCCGATTGCGGCCGCAGGTGCGAGTTCGGGCCGATGTTCGACCCTTTGCGCATGATCGAGTCCTCGATTGTTGAGCTGGTGACGGTCACGTCGTCTTCCAGCGTTGCGTCGATCAGCTCGGAGTGCGTGCCGATCTTGCAGCCAGCACCGATTTTGGTGTGCCCTTTCAAATAGACGCCAGGCTCGACAATGGTGTCGGGGCCGATCTCGACGTCGCGGTCGATGTACGTCGTGGCCGGGTCGATCAGCGTGACGCCGTTTTGCATGTGCCGCTTGTTGATCCGGGCCTGCATGACCTTGGTCGCAGCGGCCAGCGCCACGCGGTCGTTGACCCCCATCGATTCGGAAAAATCAGGCATGCGGTAAGCCGCAATGACGTCCCCTTTTGCCTTCATGATCTGAATGACGTCCGGCAGGTAGTACTCGCCCTGCGCGTTGTCGTTTTTGACCTGGTGCAGCGCCGCAAAGAGCTCACGGTTGTCGAAGACGTAAACGCCGGTGTTGATTTCGTCAACCCGGGCCTCTTCCGGGGTGGCGTCCTTTTGTTCGACAATTTTCTGCACCGTGCCGATGTCGCTGCGGATGATTCGGCCGTAGCCGAACGGATCAGGCGCCTGCGCCGTCAAAATGGTGGCGGTGGCACCCTTGTCCTGGTGGTACTCAAAAAGCTTGGTGAACGTGTCTGCCGTGAAGAGCGGCGTGTCACCGGACACAATCAAGGTCATCCCGGCTTCATCGCCGATCAGCGGCTCAGCCTGCAACACCGCGTGTCCGGTACCGAGCTGCTGCTCCTGGACCACGTACTCAGTGCGCGACCCCAGGGCCTTTTCAACCGCCTCAGCGCCGTGGCCGACAATGGTCACGACCTTGTCCGGGTGCGTCTTTTCCACTTCGGTCAGCACATGGTCGACCATTGGTTTGCCGCAGACTTCGTGCAACACTTTATAGAGCTTCGACTTCATTCTGGTGCCCTTTCCGGCCGCCAGAATGAGCGTGAATTTCTTCGTCATGTTGATGCTCCTATCTCATTTTAAGATAACTCAAGCATAGCCCAGCGGCCAACCCATCGCAAATCATATCAATGGCATAGACCGCTTAAGGCCGGCGTTTGCGGCGCGTTCACCCCAGCGCCGTCCACACTTGGGCCCATGCTGCGATCGCCGCGGACTCAAGGTACGGGGCCACACTGGCGCGCGCGCCAGTGCTGAGCTCCTGGCGCAACGCATCATTGTCCAGCAGCTCACTGATGGCGGCGGCCAGCGCGGCGACGTCGCCATTGGGTACTAGTCGGCCATTAATGCCATCGTGCACGAGTTCTTTGGGCCCGTACTCGATCGCGTAGCTGACTGCCGGCACGCCATACGCCAGTCCGTCCTGCAAGCCAATGTTGAACCCCTCATACTTGCTGGAGACGATCAGCATTTGCGCGCTGCGATACACCGGGCCAAGGTCCCTGACGAAACCGCGAAAGTGCACGGTGTCCTCAAGCTTCAGCGCCGCCACCTGGTGCCGCAACTTGTGGTCCTCCTCATACCCTGCCATGGAGGCCCCGTAAATATCCAGCTGAACCGCCGGATGGGTCTTCTTCACTTGGTCGATTGCGTCAATCGTGTCGCCCAACCGTTTCTCTGCAGACAAGCGGGAAATGGCAATCAGATGATTTGCCGGCCGCTCTGCCAGCTTAGTGGTTGCCGGCAGGCTGGCCAGCGGCCGAATCGGAACGGCAAAAATCGGCAAGAGGATCCGCTTGGCCAGCAGGTCCCGCTGACGCTTGGTCGCCGTGAGCACCGCATCAAAGCCATGATCGACTGCCATTTGAACATAGTAGGCGATCTGGCTGTATTCCGGATCATCAGCGTCGACCGTGTGCGAGCTGTGCATCTGCAGCACCCGCCGCGCTGGCACGGTCATGTGGCTGAGCGGCCACACAGCCATTTCGTGGCGGTCGGCAATGAACAGCGCGGCGTGGTCACGGGCCGCAATTTGGTCTAGGAAATAGGCAAACAGGACGTCAAGACTGGTGAAAAAGCGCGTGTTGCCAGTTTTAGAGACCAGCTTCATCCCGCGATTTGCCCAAGTGCCGGCAGCATCCGGGCCATACGCCTCCGTCAGCACCACGGTGCCTTGCCGGGTCAAAAATTCCTGCGTCGTGATGTGACCGGCCGCGTCAAAGAACTGTCGCAAAGACAGCCAGTTGCCATGGTCGTAAAGGTCGCGCTGGTAAAGCGCCCCAAGACTGTTGAAATGCGACACTGCGTCCACCTGGGTCAACGCGTCGTCCAAGTAAGTGATCGTGGCGATGGCCGTGCTGCTTTCCTCGACAAACACGTTTTCCTGTCGGGCATTATCGGCCCGCACCAGCGTGGCCGTGGGAAACTGCAGCCGCGGATTGCTTTGCGGGGCGGCGTCATCGGCAACGTGCTGAAAGAAATCGTACATGTTGAGGTACTGGCGGTCAGTCAGCCCCCGTCCTTTCAAGACGCGGCTCACATGCCGTTCGTAATCCCGCGTGACGATCCGCGCCTTGCGGTCCGCCTGCGCAAACAGCTTGACGCGATTGATCATGACCAGCTCAATGGCGGAAAGCGGCTCCCGCAGCCGGTCGGTGATGAAATAATCCATGATGGGTCTCCTTCTTTATTCAGGCATCGTCAACACTATGGTGCGCCGCTGGCTTGCAGCCGTCAATCGGTGGCCTTAGTCTGCGCCTTGCGCGAAGCAGTGCTGACTTGCTTGGTCCTCGCCCACACGTCGTAGAAATAATGATTGTCGCGGGTGATGACCTCCCAGATAAAATTGGCCAGCAAGAAAAGAAAGGCCGCAAGGAGCAGCGCAAACAGCGCCCAGTTCAGGTCAGTGCGATGAAACTTGGAAAACAGCTCAGCAAACACGGCGTTCAGCCGACCACGACATACTTGGCGAACCCGTAGAGTAGAAACTCGCGGTACAGGAGCCGCCAAAAGCCCACGGGGCGACCATCTTCGCACACCACGCGGATGCGGACCAAGCGCTTGCCCAGCGTTGCGCCACCCGCCAGCAGCGGCTCAGGACAAACACCACAAGTGGGGCGAACACCGCGTTGATCAACCACGTTAGCAGCGGACTGGTCAGGTCAAACAGCCTCGCCAGCAGGGTCATGACCAAAACAGTCAGGCCGACCCCCACCACATTATCGATGACAAAGGCCACAAACCGCCGTAACCACGTGACTCTTGCGCCCTGCGCATAACTTTTGCGGTCCATTTCTTCGCGGGTCGGAAAAGCGCGCATCAACGCTGGGGCGAGCAAACCACCAAGCACCCCGCCGGTCGTGTTAATGATCAGATCGTCCACGTCAAACAACCGGTACGGTCGCGGGTAAATCCCGTAAAGCCCTGACAGCTGTGTCAGCTCAAAGAACAAGCTAAGGCCAAACGTCATCACCATCACCTGCGGCAGACTGCGCTTGAAATAATACCGCAGGTAAACCCCAAACGGCAGCGTCAACACGAGATTGAACGCCGGTTGAATGAAGCCGGGCTGCCTGAGCGCGACCAGCCACGTCCCTGGGTGAAACGGTGAAAATACCGTCGTGGCCAAGAATGTTCGCAGCGCGCTGAAAGGGACCAAGTTATACCGCGGCGTGGTCAGTGCCGCGACACTGGCCCGGCTCGGCAGGGGCAGCATGATCATGAAGTACGCCGCCAGCAGGTAGAACACGAAACTGTACAGCACCACTGCCCGCCAGAACAGGAAACTGCCGTACTTGCGATATTGTCCGACCATAAATGGCAACGACACAAAAAGTGCGATGAACGGAAACGCGATCACCTCACTTTTAATGGGAATCAGATAAGCACTCATTTTTTTCAGTGCGTGCAGGCGGTCTTGATTTTGTGCGAGGTAGTTGCCCGCGATGGCGTGCAGCGTGTTGGCCTTGGTGTCGACCTCGTCGACCCGGATCAAGCTGGTGTAATCCGTCACCATCCGGTCGCCGGAGAAGTTGCCTTCAGCAAAGACAGAGATGCCGACCAGCTCCGCATCGAACTCCTTGATCAGGCTCCGCATGCCGTTGACGGTGCCGCCGCCCTTCATGAAGTCGTCGACGATCAAAACGTGCGAGCCGGCAGGCAGGCTGCGCTTGGACAGCTCCATCTTCTCGATCCGCGCCGAGCTGGCCGACACATAGTTGACCGACACGGTCGAGCCTTCGGTGATCTTGCTGTCGCGCCGCACAATCACGAACGGCACGTCGAGGTACTGACTGACGCTTTGCGCGATTGGAATGCCTTGGTGGCCACTGTCATCACGGCGTCAACCTTCGCGTCCAGGTACTGGGTCGCGATCAGCCGGCCAATCTGCCGCAGGACGTCCGGCGTTCCCAGCAGGTCGGAAAGGTAAACGTAGCCGCCTGGCAGCAGCCGGTCTGTTTCGGACAGCCGGTGGGACATTTCAGTGATGAACGCCTCTGCCTCTTCCTCGCCAATGGTGGGAATGAACCGGACGCCGCCAGCCGCTCCGGGGACAGTTTCAAGAATCCCCGTTTGCCGGTTGGCAAACACGCGCCGCACGATTGCCAGATCCTCAGAAATCGAGGACTTAGCGGAATCGTACCGCTTGGAAAAATAGGTGAGCGGCACTAAAGTATGCGGCCGCTCTAACAGATACCGGGTCATGTCGATCAACCGGTCACTACGCCGAACTTTTGTCATGAGTAATCTCCTTGAACTCCGAATATTTGGATTATCGCACCGAATTTGGTACCAATCCTCAACATTATATGGGATTTTGGCCTAAATTCCTAGCTTTATTAGAAAATAGTTCCGAACGTTCGCCTAATTCCAATAATTAGGCGTTGAAACGGGAATTTGATGCAATTCTCTCCGGGTTAGATTAGAATGATCATTAGATAGAAAGGACGTGAGCATTTGCTATTCTCACTAGATCATGTCGGGTTCAAGACTGAAAACCGCGCCATCCTGAAGGACATCAGTTTCACCGTCAACGAAGGCGAATACGTGACCTTCTCCGGTCCCTCAGGCTCCGGCAAAAGCACGCTGCTGCGCCTGCTGGCCACTCTGCTGACCCCGACCAGTGGGACCATTTTGTACCGCGACCAGCCGCAGAGCAGCACCCCCAAGGTCGAGTACCGCCGCAAGGTCTCGTACTGCTTCCAGCAGCCAAGCCTGTTTGGCGACTCGGTCCGCGACAATCTGGCCTTCCCGTTTACGCTGCGCGACCTGCCGTTTGACGCGGCAAGGGCCACCGCCGCCCTCAAGCAGGTCGACCTGCCGGCCAGCATGCTGGATAAGCCCATCAAGGAACTCTCCGGCGGCGAAAAGCAGCGCGTTGCCCTGATCCGCAACCTGCTGTTCACCCCAGAGGTGATCCTGCTTGACGAGGTGACGACAGGCCTGGACACCGCCACCAAGGACATCGTCCACCAGCTGATTGAAGACAAGAACCTGCATCAAGGGCTCAGCGTGCTCGCGGTGACCCATGACGAAAGCGAAATTGCCGTTGCCCACCGGCTGATCACAATCACCGCCGGCAGAATGGAGGCCGAACATGAATAATCTCATTGTCAGTCCGACAGCACTGGCCTTTGCGGTCGTGCTTGTCATCATCGCCTTGCTCGTTAATTTCAAGGAGCACATCGGCCTCGAAAAGGATATGATTGTCGGGGTGATCCGGGCCGTGATCCAGCTTACCGTGGTCGGCTACGTGTTGACGTACATCATCAAGGTCGACCGGCCGGCGTTGACGCTGCTCATGGTGGCCATCATCATCCTGAACGCGGCGTGGAACGCGCGCGGGCGGGCCAACGGCATCCCCTACGCATTTTGGATCTCCCTTTTGGCGATCAGCGTGGCGACCATTACGACAATCGCACTGCTGGTCGTGGCCCATGCCGTCAAGTTCACGCCGAGCCAGATCGTGCCGATTTCCGGCATGATCGCCTCTAACGCGATGGTGGCCATTGGGCTGTGCTACCGCAACCTGAACGCGTCGTTTCACGACCAGCGCCAGGCCGTGCTGGAGCGCCTGGCGCTAGGCGCCGACGCCAAACTGGCCACGCTCGACATCGTGCGCAACGCCATCAAAACAGGCATGGCGCCGACCATTGACTCGGCGAAAACGGTGGGGCTGGTCAGCCTGCCAGGCATGATGTCCGGCCTGATTTTCGCCGGCATCGATCCCAGCAAGGCCATCATGTACCAGATCATGGTCACCTTCATGCTGCTGGCGGCGACCAGTCTGGCCAGTGTCATCGCCTGCTACTGCGCCTATCCGCAGTTCTTCAATGAGGACCTGCAGCTGCGGTAACCAGGCTTTCTGCAATCAGTCACGACTTGAGAAGGAGAACAATTGGCAATCGAAATTAAGCGCATCACTGAGGACAATGAGGCGGCCCTGCGCCTTCCGAACCAGCCGTTCAAGCGTTTTGGCAGGCTGCTGGTCACTTATACGGAAGCCGGCTGGCAGCACCAGGAGCAGCTCAGCGCCGAAGTGGCCGAGCAGACCTTTCCCGAGGAAAATTATCAGCTGCAAGACATCGACGCGGTGGGGTTCGCCCTGGGCGCGTTCACGGATGGGCAGTGCGTGGCACTGGCGACGTTTGAGTACGACTTTCACTTTAACCGGTACCTGTACCTAGCCGACCTCAAAGTGAATCAGGCCTTTCGGCGCCAAGGCATTGCCGTGCAGCTGCTGCAAGCCGCTGAGCCCATTGCGAAAGCCCACGGCAAGCGTGGCCTTTGCACCATCGCGCAAGGTCCAACCTAGGCGCGAACCGGTTTTACCTGGCCGCTGGCTTTTGCATCGGCGGGCTCAACACCAACGACTACCGGTTCACGTCGCAAGAAGGGGACACGGACATCTACTACTATCGGGAATTCTAGCCCACGCCAAAAGCCGGCAGCTGCACGCAATTGTGCAACTGCGGCTTACTTTGGCCCAAATTAATCCTGCAGCGCTAGGCCGTCCGCGTCCAGCACCTCAATGTGCTGGCGCCCGCTTTGCCGAATCAGGCCGGCGTCCTCAAAGCTCGCCAGCTTGCGACTGATGGTTTCAGGCGTGGTGCCTAAGTACTGCGCGAGGTCCTTTTTCTTGAGCGGCAGGTCAAAGCTTGGCTTGCCGATGGCCCCAGCCGTTTCGACCAGATAGTTCGCCAACCGCTCGGAAACGCTGGCCACCGCCTGGGCCGTGGTTTTGGCCTCCAGCGCGACCACCCGGCGGCCCAGCGCGTTCAGCACGTTCAACGCCAGGGCCGGGGTGCTTTTAAGCAGCGCCTGAAAATCGCGCTGGCTGATGGTGCAAACGGACAGTGGTGTCAGGGCCGTTGCAGTGGTGGTGTGCTCGCCCTTGGTGAACAGGACGCCTTCCCCGTCAAAATCTCCTGCGCCCAGTACCCGCAGCAGCTGCTCGCGGCCCGCCGCGGTACTTTGCGTGACCTTCGCCTGCCCGTGCGCCAGGATGTACAGCCGGTCAGCCGCTGTCCCTTCCGTGAACAAAAAGTCGCCGGCCTTCAGCGTCTGATCACGGACCAGCTTGGCGATGGACGTAATGTCACCCTCGGCCAGTGTTTGAAAAATCGGAACGAGCCGCACACAGTCCTCTGCTTCGTGCTGATGCATGATTGATTTCCCCCTTCGCTCAGTTTCCTGACGCCATCCCCGACAGACCTACTGGTGTAGATCAGCCTCATGAGTACCTTTTTGGTGCTCTGAGGTAAGCCTACCAGCTCAGCCAGTCATTTAACTTGATTTGCGTCAAGTTGACCCCAGTCGATTGCCACTAGCCATTCAGTACGGGTTATCCCCAGCCTGGAGCGGCAGATAATCCCCGTATTCGACCTGAATCGTCACGTGGGCAATATCAAACGTGTGGCGCAGCTTGTGGCCGAGTTCTTCCAAGAATTGGTCGTTGTTGACATCGGTCTTCCGCGTGATGTGCACCGTCAGCGCCACGTCAGTCGTGCTCAGCGCCCAAATGTGCAGGTCGTGACAGCTGGCCACTGTGGGATACGCGTTGATCAAGGCGCGCACTTTTTCAGTGTCGATGGCCTTGGGCACAGCGGCCATCGCCAAGTTGACGGCGTCTTTCAGCAGCCCCCATGTCCCAACCAGGACCACCAGCGCCACGAGGATCGAGACGACCGGATCCAGCCACTCCCAGCCGGTCAAGAGGTACATGCCGCCGGCGATCACGACGCCTAAAGAAACTCCGGCGTCTGCTGCCATGTGCATGAACGCCCCGCGAATGTTGAGATCGCGCTGCTGGCCGGCATGAAACAACATCGCCGTGGCGCCGTTGACCAGGATTCCCACGCCGGCAATCAGCATGACGATGCCACCTTTGGTCGGCTCAGGGGTGGCCAGGCGCTGCAGGGCTTCAACAATGATGGCGCCCATTGCGATCAAAAGAAACACCGCGTTGAGCAGGGCCGCCATGATCGACGAGCTTTTGTAGCCGTATGTCCGCTGCGAAGTCGGCTTCAGCAGCGTCAACCAGCTGGCAAACCAGGCGATGCACAGCCCCAGCACATCGCTTAAGTTATGCAGCGCATCGGCGACCAGCGCAATCGACCCAATAGCCAGCCCAAAGCCGACTTCGGCAATAATGTAAAGCGAATTGAAGAAAATTCCCCAGCGAAACGCGTGATTTGGTTTCGGTTGTGTCATCCTAATTCCTCCCGTGCGCGCGGCCCAAGTAGTGCAACCGGTTAGCTCCATTGTCGGCTTCCGGATTTTCAAAGTCAACCAAAGTCCCGTCGTACCGGCGTTTATCGGGAATCGTTACGGATAAAAAAAGACGTCTCAAGACGTCTACTGCAGCGGCCGCACCAGGTACACCTCCCGGCAAAAGCCCTTCATGCTGTTGTAAATGCGGTGGGCCCGACTCCGCTTGCGGCACAAGCCAAACACCGTCGGCCCACTGCCGGACATCTGAGCCACCGCCGCGCCGTAGCGCAGCAGGCGCTGCTGAAGCGCCAAGATTTCCGGGTGCCGGGCCGCAGTGACCGCCTCCAAGGAATTGGCCATGCCGGCGGTCATCAGCTCAAAATCACCACTTTTGACCCCTTCAACCACCTTGGCGGTATCCGGCCTTGGCATCGGCCGGGTGTAATCGATGGCGCGCAAAATGCTGGCGGTCGACACGGAAATACTGGGCTTGGCCAAAATGACCCAGCAGTCAGGGCGCTGATTCAGCGGAGTGACCTGATCCCCGCGCCCCTGCACCAAGGCGGTTTGCGAGTAAACGCAGTAGGGCACGTCCGAGTCCACCGCAAGCCCCACCTGCGCCAAGCGCGCCAGCGGCCAGTGAAGGTCCCACAGCTCATTCAACCCGCGCAGCACCGCGGCGGCATCAGATGAGCCGCCGCCCAGCCCCGCGGCCACCGGAATATGTTTTCCAGCTGAATGGCCGCGCCTTGGCGCATGCCGGCCGCGGTCTGCAGCGCCAGGGCGGCCTGGTACGCCAAATTACGCGGATCTTCAGGAAGAAACCCGCTGTCGGTTGCCACTGTGATGGTGCGGCTTGGCTTGATGCGCACGTAATCAGCAAGATCAACCGACGTCATTACCATTTCCCACTCGTGGGCCCCATCACGGTGCTGAAAAAGGGCGTCTAAACTGAGATTGATCTTGGCTGGGGCCTTCTGGATCAGTTCCATGGTCAACCACCAGTCTCTACATGTTTTGCCTAATTATACCGGTTTACCGCGTGAATTCATACGCTAGTCCGCCAAGTCGCGGTCCAAAATCACGACCGGCTGAGACTGATCGGCACTGAGCTGCGCGCGCCCTTCACCCACCGGCTTAAACCCGACTTGCTGCCAGAACTGCAGCGCCGCCGGGTTGGCGGTGTGTACTGCGACCCGCATGCGGCCGTATCCCTGCCGCTGAAACTGTTTGGCAAACCCGTCAACCGCTCGCCGGCCCAGCCCTTGGCGCTGGTGTGCGGCATCGATCATCAAAAGGCCAATGTACACTGTTTGCGGCTCGGGGTAGCCGTTCAGCCGGTCCATCACCCCAACTGGCGTGCTATTGATCAGCAGCAACCCGTAGTGTTTCTGGGTCTCACTCACGTCGGCCGGATACGCCTCAGCATCTTCCCGGACCATTTGTAGCGTGGGCGCTTTCTGCCCGGTCAGCGTAAAGTAGCTGGGATTACTCTGGTAAATTTTAAGCGCGGTTTGGCGGTCTTGCGGCGTGCGCACAGCGTGAAATTTGAACATGACGGTCCTCCTGATCAGTGATCATTCCTCATCAATCGCGGTAACAAAAAAAAGCCGCAGGCAGCGGCTGGTTTGCTTTTATGAAGCTTGCTCTTCATCATCAAATGTGATTTGAATCGATTTGGTGAGGAGGTCAGCATAACTGTACGAAACACGTTCAAACGAGTTTTCCTTCTGGTCTAGGGCGACCACGAAAACGACTGGATAAGTTTCCTTCAGCGTGCCTTTGCGGCGGATCACTTTTTTGCGGCCCGCTTGTGCGACAACGGTCAAATTCTCCCCGATTTTTGCGTCGAGTTGCTGCTTGATGCTTGCTAATGTAATTGGCATGCACTTCACCCCTTAGTGAACATCTTAGCAGATTTGCAAGAAATTTGCAATTATACCATTACAAAAGGGTGTAGACAAGCGGCAAATATTGAAAAACGTGCAAATTTTCCCGATTAGGTCATGCTTACAGCCCGTTCGCCTTTAGCGCTTCCGCCAAGGCGGCAAACTGTGGGATGCTGAGCGTCTCGGCGCGTGCACTGGGGGTCACCTGAACGGCGTCAAGTGCAGAAGTCAGCTTGGCCTTTGTGGCGTCATCCTTGCCAAATAAATTGGTGAGATTATTCCACAGCGTTTTGCGGCGCGCCGCAAAGCTGCCTTTGACTAGCCGATCGAACGCCGCCTGGTCGCTAATCTCAACCAAAGGCGTCGTGCGCTTGGTCAGATTGACAATGGCAGAATCGACGTTAGGGGCCGGCACAAAAGCCGTCCGGCTGACCGTGAAGGCGACTTCAACGTTCATGCGCTGCTGAACGCCGATGGTCAGGCTGCCATAGTCCTTACTGCTGGGAGCGGCGGTCAACCGGTCCGCGACCTCTTTTTGCATCATGACGGTAATGTCATCAAACGTCACTGGGGCCTCGATGAGGTGCATCAGGATCGGGGTCGTGATGTAGTACGGGAGGTTTGCAATTACCTTCAATTGGTGCTGACCATCAAAGTGCTCGGCAATCAGCCTGGCAAGTCCGCCTTCAGCACATCCGCCTCGACCACGCTGACGTTCGGGTACGGCGCCATGGTCTCGGCAAGCACCGGCAACAACCGCGGGTCGATTTCCAGCGCCAGCACTTGGTGCGCGCTTTCAGCCAAGAATTCCGTCAAGGCCCCGATGCCGGGACCGATCTCGATCACGTCATCGGCAGCACTCGTCCCCCCAGCCGCCACGATCCGCTGCAGCACCTTGGGGTTGGTCAGAAAATTCTGGCCAAGGCGCTTCTTAAACCGAAAACCGTGGCGCTGCAGAATCTCTTTTGTCCTGCTGGGCGTTGCAATGTACTCGTGTTCAGGCATGCGGTACCTCCTTGTTCAACTCTTTCAGCGCCGTCGCAAACGCGGACTCGCTGATTTCAAATAGCGCGAGGCGCTTTTGCAGTTGCTTACCGTTGGTGTACCCAATGTGCAACAAATCCCCCAGCCGCTCTCGCCGCGCCCGCGCGTTGGGCCCGCCAAGTAAGCCGGCCGCAAACAGGATCTCCCGCGAGATCACCGGTGTCGCATCGGGCTTTTCAGTGACCAAGTGGGCAAGGGCTTCCTTCAGTGCGGCAGGACTGGCGTGCTCGACCCCGAGTGACCCCTTGTGGTCTGGCACTGCCTCTTTGACCGGCAGAAACGCGTGCGTCACGCCTGGCACTGCAGCACTGATGGTCTTGCGAATTTTTTCGCCCGGAAAATCTGGGTCGGTCAGCACGATCACCCCGCGCGTGGCCTGGGCCTTTTTAATGAGGGCTAACGTGGCCTGATCAATGGCACTGCCGCGCGTTTCAATGGTATCGATTGGACCGAACGTCTCAGTCAGGCGCTTGGTGTCGTCGCGGCCCTCGACCACGATGATTTGTTTAAAAGCGGTCATTCTGTCTCCTTCAAGCCGAAGATTCGGTGGGCGTTGGCCCAGGTCAAAGCGGCAATGTGTTCCGGCGTGTCGTCGCGGTACTTGGCCTCGCTTCCACCACATAGCGGGTGTACGCCGGCTGGTTCTGACGGCCGCGGTAAGGCGTTGGCGTCAGGTAAGGCGCGTCAGTTTCCGCCAGCAGCCGGTCGTCCGGGACCACCCGGACGCTGGCGTGCTCCAGCGGCGCATTTTTAAAGCTGACAATGCCCGAGTACGAGATGTACATGCCAAGGTCCAGAAACCTCCGGGCCCACTCGGCATCCCCGGTGAAGCTGTGCATGATGCCACCGAAATCGCCAACGTGGGCCTCTTTCAAGATTGGATAACTGTCCTCAAAGGCATCGCGCGAGTGGATCGACACCGGTAGATGCAGCTCACGCGCAATCGCCAGCTGGCGGCGAAAAACGCGGCGCTGGATCTCGCGCGGGCTGTTGTCCCAGTGATAGTCCAGGCCAATTTCACCAAGCGCAATGGTTTTAGGCGCAGCCAGCTGCGCCTCAAGCAGCTTTTCCGCCGCTTGGTCGTAGTCCTTGCTGTCATCAGGGTGCCAGCCGACAATGGCGTAAAGGTGCTCAAACTGCTCAGAAAGTCGCATCGTTCCTGCGTTCAGCGCCGCATTCGAGCCAACAATCGCCATTTTCTCGACGCCAAGCCGTTTGGCCGCCTCGACGTATTCGGCCTCTTTGCCCGCGTAGGGCGTATCGTTCAGATGGGTGTGCGTATCAAAAATTTGCATAGTTTCTCCTTAGATGTCGCAATTCATTATACGCAGGCCGACTGGTTTCCACAAACCGCCCCAGAAAACTTTTTGTAACGGCACGGCGCAGCTGGCGTACACTGAATTTAAACTCAACCCTGGGGGGATCATTATGTCTGTGAAAATTACGCTGGGTCAATTCAACCACCTGAAGGCCTTGTCCAACCAGCAGCTCGTGCTGACGGCTACGACCGAACGGACCGCCACTAGTGGCCGGCTGGTCACCTACGACGGCGACACCGATGCGGACGGCCTGCCGAGTTTGCAAGCAGATCTTAGTGCGCTGCGCATCGCTGAAACTGGTGGCGACGGGGTGCTGCTGCACCTCACCTATTTGGCCAATGACGATGAAGTGATCAACGACCGCAAAAAGACCTTGGTGGAACGCGTGGGTGCTGAGGCCAAGGCGAATCACCTGCCGCTTGTCCTGGCGCTGGCGATTCCCAAAACTGCCGTTCCCGCCCCGGAAGCGGTCATCGCCATGACGCGCGAGTTCAGCGATCCCCGCTACAACGCCTCAGTGCTCACTCTACCGACACCGGTGCCGCTCAGCCACGTTGACGGCTTCACCAAAACACCGGCCACGCGACCTACGACCGCGCCCAAGCCGCAGCCCTTTTTAAGCAGCAAAGTGCCGCGACTGACCTGCCCTTGGTGGTCGACGCCACCGGGCTGCGGGCGGCTGACGCGGCGGCAGTGCTGAACTTTGCGCATGATAGCGGCGAAGAAGTCAATGGCCTGCTTGCCTCACCAAGCGTGCTGACCGCGCTCGCCAAGCCGCTTTCAAAAGTTGCCACGCCCTGGACCGCCAAGGTTGAAGTTGAAGATTAGCAAAACTATCACCGGGACGCCTTCGCGTGCCGGTTTTTTTGCTGCCAGGTAAAAAAACGCCACCCATTCGGCGACGTTTCAAAATGACCAACTCAACTGATCAAGCTCCCGTTTTCAATGGCTGCGTCAACTTGAAGCAGCGTCACCTTGCCGTTGTTGTCTTCCGACGACAGCAGCATGCCCTCGCTCATTTCGCCCTTCAGCTTGCGCGGCTTGAGGTTGACGACGGCCAGCACCTTCTTACCCACCAACTGCTTAAAGTCTGGGTAGTATTCGGCGATCCCAGACAGGATCTGCTGCGTGCCTTCATCCCCGGCATCCAGCGTGAACTTGAGGAGCTTATCGGCGTTCTTGACCTTTTCGACGTTCAAAATCTCGGCAACGCGGATCTCAGACTTATCGAACTGCTTCCATTCGATTTCGCCCTTGCGCGTCTTTTCGTCGACCGTGGCCGCCTTCTTCGGCGGCTGCATCTGAGACTTGATGTAGGCGACTTCTTTTTCTGCGTCAAGCCGCGGGAAAATCGGCGTGCCTTGTTCAACGACCTTGTTGCCAGCCGGCAGGTGGCCCCACTCAAGGGTCTCCTGCTCATCGATTGCCGGGTCCAGCCCCAGCTGCTCAAACATTTGCTTTGGTGCGTGTGTCATAACGGGCTGAATCAGCAGCGCAATGATCCGCAGGCTTTCGGCCAAGTGACCCATGACGGAATCAAGCTGCTTCTTGGTCGCCGGCGTCTTCGCCAAGTTCCAGGGTTCGGTTTCGTCGATGTACTTGTTGGCGCGGGCCACCAGCTTCCAGGCCGCATCCAGCGCGTCTGAGAACTGCAGATTGTCCATCAAGTCTCCATACTTGGCAATGGCATCCTTGGCCACTTTTTCCAAATCGGCGTCGAACTTGGTCGGCTCGGTTTGCGTCAGGTCCGGCAAAACCCCGTCTTCATACTTGTTGATCATGGCGACTGTCCGGTTGAGCAAGTTGCCCAAGTCGTTGGCCAAATCAAAGTTGATCCGGTCGATAAAGTCCTCCGGGGTAAAGATCCCGTCGTTACCGAACGGAATGGCGCGCATCAGATAGTAGCGCAAGGCGTCCAGGCCGTAGCGCTTGACGATCATCTCCGGGTAAATGGCATTCCCCTTCGACTTGCTCATCTTGCCGTCCTTCATGACCAGCCAGCCGTGGCCGTATATCTTCTTCGGCAGCGGCAGGTCAAGCGCAAACAGATGATTGGCCAATAGATGGTATGGAAGCGAACAATTTCCTTACCGATCAGCTGGACATCGGCCGGCCAGTACTTGTCAAACAGGTCGTGGTTCGCCGAGCCGTAGCCCAAGGCGGTAATGTAGTTGAGCAGCGCATCGACCACACGTATACCACGTGCTTCGGGTCGCTGGGGATCGGGACGCCCCAGTTGAAGCTGGTGCGGCTCATCGCCAGGTCTTCCAGACCCGGCTTGATGAAGTTGTTGATCATTTCGGTCTTACGACTGGCCGGCTGGATAAAGTCAGGGTGCTCGTCGTAGTACTTGAGCAGGCGATCCGTGTACTTGCTCATCTTGAAGAAGTAGCTGGGCTCGTGGACCAGCTTGACTTCGTGACCGGATGGCGCCTTGCCGCCGATGACCTTGCCGTCTTTGTCGCGGTAGACTTCGGCCAGCTGCGACTCGGTGAAGTACTCCTCGTCTTCCACGGAATACCAGCCGGTATACTCACCCAGGTAAACGTCACCCTGCTTGATCAAGCGCTCAACGATTTTCTGGACCGCCGCCACGTGTTCCTTGTCGGTGGTGCGAATGAATTTGTCGTTGGTGATCTCAAGCATTTTCCACAGCTGCTTGATTTGGGCCGCCATGCCGTCGACGTAAGCCTGCGGGGTAATGCCCAACGCATCAGCCTTTTGTTCGATTTTCAGACCGTGTTCATCGGTGCCGGTCAGGAAGAAAACGTCGTAGCCGGTCAGACGCTTGTAACGCGCCAGCACATCGGCCGCGATCGTCGTGTACGCGTTGCCGATGTGAAGCTTACCAGATGGATAGTAAATCGGCGTGGTCACATAAAAAGTGGGTTTTGACATTGAAAGAGCCTCCTGAAAAAGTCACCCGGCGAAATGGCGCCGAATGCTCGTATGCCATCCAGTATAGCATTTAGGCGAAAATCCCGTTAGAACAAATCCAGCTGGCGCGGCCCCAGGCCCTGGTAGTGCAGCCCTAAAAGTTGGATGAATTGCTGCGCGTTGGCCGAAGCGTCGTGGTGGCCATTATTATTGAAAATCACGATCACCTGCTTAGAGCGGTCGGCCAGCTGCTGCGCGACCGCGCCCAATGCCTGCAGTTCTTCCTGGGAATAGCGGTAGTTGGTACGCTCGCTGCGCCACTGCGCCCCGCCGCGCTGCCAACCGGCGACGTTCCGCCCGTGCAGGCGCATAATTGTAAGTACCGGGTTCGTTGGCTCGGCCACCAGTGGCACGCTGCCGGCAGGCGTCTGGGGCTCATCCACCACAACGTGTACAAAGTTTAATTCCCGCAGTAAAAGCAGCGTTTCAGCCTGATACTCCGGCAGATACCAGCCGGCATTGCGAAATTCAACGGCAACAGGCAGGTCAGGGTAAAGCTGGCGAATGCGGTGCAGGACCCGGATATTGGTCGGACTGACACCAAAATACGGCGGCAATTGAAACAGCACCGCCGCCAGCTGGCCCGAAGCCTGCATTGGGGCCAGCGCCCGCTTCAGCGCCATGAACTCGGCTCCGGCATCGCGCGGCGCATCGACCTTATGCCCGGACATCGCTGCGGTGGCCTTCACCACGAACCGAAAAGTGGCCGGCACCTGGCTGAGCCAGCGGTGCACGACTTGTTCGCTGGGCACATGGTAATAGGTCGTATCAAGCTCGACCACCGGAAACGCTGTCGAAAGGTCGGCCAGACTGCTGACGCGGCCACTAGCCAGATCCGGGTGATCTGCCACCGCCGTCAGCCCGACGCTAATCATCGCTGACTGCCTTCAGCCCGAGGAACCGCTCGCCTTCAAAATCCGACCGCAGCGTCACGTTTTCGCCGCCCTCAAAGTACGGCAGCATCGCGCCCAAGTCTGGGACCAAGCCCAGGTTGTCCGGTGCTTTAAGCCACGCCGGATCCATCGCGGCCACGATTCCCTCGCGCGTTTGCATCGGCAGCGTCAACTCCTGGCCGGTTTGCGCCTTAAACAGAAACAGGTCGCCTAACAGCTTTCCATCGACATACCAGTGCACCAGACCACACGCCTGAAACAGGTCCGCCGGCAGGACCAGCCCACACTCTTCGTGAAACTCTCGAGCCATCCCCTCACGCGGCGTTTCGCCGGGTTCCACCTTGCCGCCCAGCCCGTTCCACAGGCCACGGTACGGCGGCTTGGCGCGGTTGATCAGGACCACGCCGGTTTTGGTGGTCACTAGGCCCACGGTTAACTGCTTTGTCATGCGATCACTCCTATAATTTGCTGAACACCGCCACCGCGTCGCCGACGACCATGTGGGCGCCAGCCGGCAGCGCAATGGGCTCGCGGTTGACCGCCGCCAGCACTGCCCCGGGTTTGGCATAGCCGATCAGGCCGGCGAACGGATAGACCTGAAAACTGGTGCCGACTACCACCAAGAGATCGGCCCGACTGATCGCCGCGATTGCCCGTTCGACCACATCCGGATTGATTGGCTCGCCGTAAAGCACGATCCCAGGCCGCAGGATCCCCCCGTCTTGCGCGTGGACATCCGCTTTCAAATAAGTCTGATAATCAAAATGCTGACCGCACTTTTGACAGAAAATGTTGTACAGATTGCCGTGAAACTCGATGACGTGCTTGGCCCCACCTTTTTGGTGCAAGCCATCGACGTTTTGCGTCACGATGGCGCCTTTCCGGTTAGTGATCGCGGCCATTTTCTCGTGGATCACATTGGGTTTGGCGTCTGGATAATACATTTTCTTGACGACCCAGTCGTGAAAGGCTTCATGGTGATCTCGCAGGTTCTCATCCGAGAGCGCCTCTTCCGGGCTCGCCAGATCCGAGTAGAGCCCGCCCTTGCTGCGATAATCCGGAATGCCGGACGCGGTCGAAACGCCCGCCCCAGTCATGAACGTCACAAACTGGGCGTCATCAATTGCTTGTTTCAAATCAAACATGCTGACTCTCCTTTAGTCGCGGATCGCGTAGTCCACCTGATACTGCAGCAGCACCGTTTTCAGCGGGGTCTGGTACAGCTGCTGGAAGCCTTCTGAGGACAGGTCAGCCAGCGGCAGGACAAACGCATTCTGCTGATCGCCCTTGCCCATGGCCACGTACGCCCGCTTCTTGGTGGCGCGGTCCGTCATCTCGCTGTGCAAGATCTCGTATGTTTGGCTCAAGGTCAGCCGCAGCTGACGCTCCGACAGGATAGGCGGCAGGGTGGCAAACTCACCGTTGGCTGTTTCCTGAAAGCCATGCTTTTGCAGGATCTGGTCGAATTGGCGCCAGATTCGTACAACCATCCGGCGAAAATCAAACGGGGTGGCAACACTTTTGGACATCAGCGTGGCGTACAGGTCCTGCGCCAGCGGCAGCGCATCCGGATAGTTGACCTTCCAGTAGTTCAGTTGGCCCTTGCTGCCGCCTTCAAACATCACCAGTGCATCGAGCAGCGTCATCACGCAGTACACCAACTGATCCGGCCGCGGGTCCTCCGGCAGCGAAGCCGTGACCCCGGCCCCCAGCTGCTTCATCATTTCCGCGGTGAGAATGCCCATTTTGGCCTGCTCGGCGCGGATTTGCACGTGCATCACGGAGTCGTAAAGCGAGGTGCCGACCGCAAAGAACTGCTGGTCGACGTCCGGATCACCGGTCGCCAGGCGGTACTGCAGCGGCGGAAACCCGGTCGTGACCAGCTTCATGTGCAGCAGTTCATGGCTCAGCGTGTAATCCACATTAGTGGTGTCGCTCACTTTCAGCTCCAGGTGCCCATTTGCCAGCAGCTTCTGGGCGGACTGGGTGTGCGTCAGCACCCCGGACGTCGGCCCGTCGATTACCACGTCCACCGGCATGGTGTAATGCTTTTTGACGTCGTCTAGCAATAGCTGTGTCTGTTCGTTCATGTCGTTTCCACCTAAAAAGTGGTCAGATGCGGCTGGTGGCCCTGGTACATGGCTAACTGCGAAAACCCAGCCGAGCGAATAAGGGCTTTGGCCTCAGCGAACCCAGTGAGAAATTTATCCGCCGTGTGGGCGTCAGAGCCCAGCGTGACCAGCGCGCCGCCGGCCTCGCGATACCAGGGCAGGACCAGCTCGTACAGCTCGGCGTTGCCCCACTGGTACATGGACTTCGTGTTCACCTCAAAGGCCAGCTGCCGCTTCACGATCAAGGCCAAAATGGCCTGCAGCTGCGGCTTGGCCCAGGCTTCCAGTTGCGCCGGCGTCACGTCCAAGATCCGCAGGCCGTAGTCAAAATGTGCCAGCACATCGCCAAACGGTGCGGCCTTCAGCCCGGCGAGCATGCGGTCGTAGTAAGTCTGCACATGCCGTTTCAGGTCGACCTGCTTAAAGTGCGGATCCTGATAGTCATACTGGCCGTCGTGATGAAAGCTCAGCAGCACCAGGTCAAAGTCCTGCGCCTGCAGATAGCGCTGCAGGTCTGCCTGGCGCGGCGCAAAGTACCCGCACTCGATCCCCCGCAACAACCGGTTTGGGTAGCGGCGTTTTAATTCCTGCAGCTTGGCCGTGTAGGCGGCTTGGTCTGGTGCATCATCGCCGCCGTTATCATCTGGATTGCTCAGTTCCAAGTGCTCGGTCGTGATGAACGGCTGCGAGGTTTTTCGCAGGTAATCTTCAAACTGCGCCTGTGAGTCAAACGAAAAGTAGGTGTGAACATGCTGGTCATATTCCATTGTAAGCCTGTCCTCCCGGTTCGTGTTACTCTTAAGTTAACGCTAACAGGAGGCGAAAAACAATGAAAGTCACAGTCCCAACAATAAAGGGTTACCTCGCCGATCAGTACGGGAAGTATGCCGAACCAGCAGACATGCACAAGGGCACGCCGACGCGCAGTTTCCCCATCGAAATCAGCGATGCCCCTGCCGGCACTCAAACTTTTGCCCTGCAATTGATCGACTTCGATGCCGTGCCGGTTTCCGGTTTTCCCTGGATCCACTGGACCGCAGCGAACATCCCCAAAGGCACCACCCTGATTCCAGACAACGCCAGCCACCAAGCACGCTCAAAATGGTTCAGGGCCACAACTCAACGTCCGGCCACCTGATCGGCAGCACCGACCCCGTCACCGCCACCGGCTACGTGGGCCCACAGCCGCCCAACGCCGACCACGCCTACACACTGACGGTCTTCGCCTTGGACACCGTGCTCGACCTGAAGGACGGCTACTGGCTGTCCGACCTGCGGCACGCGATGCAAGGCCACATCCTGGCGCAAGTCAGCTGCGACCTGTGGTCCCGCCAGTAAGTTCTGGAAATAGTGAGAAACCGCTTTCTTTTGTGCTACAATTAACCTAATCAAACAGAAGAGGGTGGTTGGATGTCTCGCAATGTGATCTTGTACCTTACCGAAAGTTTGGACGGCTTCATCGCCGAACCCAACGGCAGCACCGAATGGCTCCGCAAGCTAAACTCTAACGCGGGCGATGATGCCTACCAAGCTTCTACCAAAATGTGGACACCGTGCTCATGGGCCGCAAAACCTACCAGCGCGCACTGAAGCTGGCCGGCACGTATCCGTACCAGGACAAGGAGTCCTACGTCTTTTCGACCACGCTGCACGACACAGACGACCCCACCACGGTGGTCGCCGGCAACATCCCTGAATTTGTCCGCCAGCTCAAGGCAAAAAAAAGGCGGCGACATTTGGCTGGTCGGTGGCGCGGATATTTTCACCGAGCTGCTCAAAGCCGACTTGATCGATAAGTTGACCATCACCATCGCGCCAGTACTGCTGGGCGATGGTATCAGCCTCGTGTCGACCAACCTCAAGGACGTGCCACTGAAGTTGGAGACAACCATTCAGCACGACCAGGTCGTCACGTTGACCTACCAGGTTTGCAAGAAACCGCTCGAATAAGCATGACCAGCCCCTGCCAGCGCAGGGGCTTTTTGCGCCCACAGGCACTGGAGAGTATACTTGGGGTTCCGTGATGGGAGGCGGCAAATGATAACCGATAAGTTGAACGAACCCTGGGATCTTTATGACCGGCATTTTCACATCGTTGGCGCCCAGCTGCGCAAAGATCCGGTGCCGCATGGCCTGTTTCACCTGACCGTGGCAATCTTAGTCTTTGATGGCACCGGCCAACTGCTAGTGCAGCGGCGGAGCCCACACAAGCTG
>NZ_BBAJ01000005.1 GCF_001311195.1 Lacticaseibacillus camelliae DSM 22697 = JCM 13995 | reverse complement strand
AAAATTGAGGGTTTCATTTTAGTTACACGTGCATCTATGCTGTTTGCGTTCAGTGTCATGGCTCTCTCCCATCTAATTGTGGCAGGCAATTATGATATTCATCTTTTCCCAGTCCATGATTCAAGAATACTTTGATTATAATCTTATCTATCTGTTCACAATCTTTTCAAGCTTCAAGCTTTGACTAAGAGCTACATCACGAACATCTGTCATAGCAACGTTCAAATTAAATACAACATGAATGAGTTTAAGAATTTGACTCTTTCCTTTGATAATCAACTAACACAACTGAAATTAGAACATTGACGGAAGCCTGATATGCCATTTTTTTCGAAAGCATTCCATCAATGTTTTATATCCGGTAGATTTCCACCCCCCAGGTTTTAATTTGATTTGCCTCCAGGCTGGTCAATAAAATGAGATTCTTAGTCCGCTGTGCAAAACGCCTTTAGTAAACCCACAACAAAAGATAGATTCTCATCGCGTTTATCCAGAATCGCTAAAGTATTCTGCCATTATACAAAAACGTATGCTTCGCGAGAAGGACATACGAAATTAAGCTGCGTACCGAGTTTTCGATTATTGATACACGACAAATATCTTATGTTTGCACAATGTCACGAGCAAAACTGTGTCAGGGCAGAGTCCCTGTATTTAACTATTTAGCACTCCTAAAAGGCTTCTCCCATATGATTTTGACGGGGCTCTGCGTAATTGTACAAAATTTGTCGTATGTCATTGCCGGCAAACTGCGTAGGTCACACAATTCGACGTGATTCCTGCGTACTCTGGCCGCCGAATCGGGTAAGCTGGCGTCGTAGTTTAACTACCATAAGAACCAAATCACCAATCTTGAGTACCTTGCCGACATACTTAGGTAATCGTCTGCACCACTCGTGGCCACTTCTCATCAGCATGCCCAGAAAGCATGTATGGCACTCAATAAGAGCATTAGACGCATGGTCAAATATCCACTACACTAACTTCAGTCAAAGTTAAGTGTTACTACTCAAAGCTTTTCGAAAGGACGATTCAACATGACAACCAACGAACAATCTGTAAAGTACGGCATCTTTCACATCGGCGCGACGAACGACGCCTACGCCCAGTATTTTGTCGGCCAAAGCTACCTCAACAACCTGATCAGCGATCCAGCAATCAACGTCGGCGTCGGCAACGTGACCTTCGAGCCCGGCTGCAGGAACAACTGGCACATTCACCACGACGGCTTCCAGCTGCTGCTGGTGACCGGCGGCGAGGGCTGGTACCAAGAAGAGGGCCAGCCGGCGCGCAAACTGCACCCCGGGAATGTCGTGGTCACCCACGATGGCGTCAGGCACTGGCACGGCGCGACGAAGGACAGCTGGTTCTCACACATCGCCATCACGGCCGGCACGCCGGAATGGCTCGAGCCGGTTTCAGACAAGGCCTACAACGCATTGGAGGACTAGAAAATGGCGAAAAAACAAACCGCTGGCCGCGACCGCTTGGGCGACTTCGCCCCGCAGTTCGCCGCGCTGAATGATGACGTCCTGTTCGGTCAGGTCTGGGCTAAGGAAGACGAGCTGTCTGCCCGCGACCGCAGTCTGATCACTTGCGCCGCGCTGATGGCGCAGGGCCTTTTCCCGCAGCTGAAGTCGCACATGGCCATCGCAAAGGAAAACGGCGTGACCAAGACTGAAATGGTCGCGCTGATCACACACCTTTCCTTTTACGCTGGGTGGCCTAAGGCGTGGTCCGCGTTTCCGCTAGCCGAGGAAATCTACGGCAAAAGTGACACGGAGGACTAACCGTTGCCCAATGTGCTGATTTTAGGCGCTAACGGCCGAATTGCCAGACTGGTCCGCCAGCGCCTGTTGCAAGAAACCGACGCTCACCTCACCTTGTACCTGCGCCGGGCCAAGCGGCTTGGTCAGATCAACCCCACTCGCGAAACCGTGGTCGAGGCCGACGTGAACGACTACCAGGCCCTGTACCAAGCCATGGTCAGCCAGGACATCGTCTACTCGAACCTCGGCGGCGAGTTTGAACCGATGGCGGAAAATATCGTCAAGGCGATGACCAGCGCCAGCGTTGACCGGCTGATCTACGTCACGGGGCTCGGCTTGTACCACGAGGTGCCTGGCGAGTTTGGCCGCTGGGTCGAAGAAGACGTCGGCAGTGACGTCATGGATGACACCCGGCGTGCCGCCCAGCTAATTGAGACAAGTAATCTGGACTACACCCTGATTCGCGCCGCCTACCTGACGGACGATGACGAGGTCGACTACGAGCTCACGGCAAAAGGCACGCCTTTTAAAGGCACCATCGTCTCGCGCAAAAGTGTCGCCGACCTGATCGTCAACACGATTGTGAATCCCCGCCTGCATCGGTATAGTAGTCTAGGAATCGATAAGCCCGGCACGGTTGGCGACCGGCCTTATTAACTGACTGGAGGCGTGCGTGATGGAATTAAGACTGCTGGAATACTTTTTGGCGATTGACGCGCGGGCTCGATCTCGCGGGCGGCAGAGCGTCTGCACATCACGCAGCTACACTCTCCCGCCAACTCAAGCAGCTGGAAAACGAGTTAGGCGCGCCACTGTTCACGCGGACCAATCACGGCCTCACGCTGACGCAGGCCGGACTTTACCTCAAAACGCGTGCGCAGGAAATCCTGACGTTGACGCAGCAAACCGAGCAGACTTTTATCGACCAGCGGCGTCAGTTATTCAGCGGGAACCTCAACATCGGTGCAGTCGAGGCTGACAGCAGCCACACCCTGGCCAACGAACTTGCCGGGTTCACGGCCGAATACCCGGCGGTCACCTTCGACCTGTTCACCGGGACCTCCGACGACCTGTTTGACCGGCTCGACAAGGGCCTGATCGACCTGGCCTTGCTGCTCGAGCCGGTGAATGCGGACAAGTACGACCACCTCACACTGGCGCATACAGAGCGCTGGGGCCTGGTCGTCAGTGTCGACGCCCCCATCGCCACGAAACCGGTGATCGAGCCTGCCGATTTGCCAGAGGTGCCGCTCATTATTTCCAGCCGCGGCGCCGTGCAGCAACTCTTGGCTTCGTGGTCGGAGATTAAACTGACCGATCTGAAAATTGTCGGCCACTTCAATCTGATCTTTAACGTCATGCCGTTGGTGCAAGCACAAGTTGGTGCCGCCCTGACGATCGAAGGCGTCATCGACCCGCAAAATCACGCCGGGGTGCGGTTCATCCCGTTCTAGCCGCGCGTGCAGACCCACACGGTCCTGGCCTGGCGTAAGCACCGGCTCCAGACGCCGATCACTACAGCGTTCATCGACCGGTTCAAGCCCCTCACCAAATAGTTAATGGCGTCCTGATCATCGAGTTGATTGGGGCGTCTTTTGATGTGTGGCGACTCGTTTCGTCAGGCAAACCAACCCAGAATATAAATAGAATACTATATGTCATGACATGGTTAAAAAGGTTCATCTCAATTAAATTGACAACGATTTCATGCCGTGCTATTCTGCCCTTGGATGACGAGTGGGTGAGGAAGGAACAACCTCATCAGCACTACTCGCCAACTACCGGGCAATCCGACCCAAGCCATGGGTTGACCCGGCATGCTGAGCCGCCAGCTGGTTGGCTACGAAGACCATACCTCAACGTATGGGGTCCTTTCAGGACGCATGGCAGGATGCTGCTATCACTTTCCTAACTTAATAAAGCGACCGGCCCTGGTGACAGCGGTTGGGATAGCAGGCAGGGGCAACCCTGCAATAAAAAGCCACCGGGGTCAAATCCGGTGGCGCGGGACACCATTTCGCAAGAGATGGTGCCCTTTGCGTGGTTTCGGATGCAGACGAAGCGCCCGGCCCCTTTTCTTGGTAATTTCAAGAAAAGCGGTCGGGCGTTTTTGACATCCGACGGGCATGGGTCGTGGTCACACCACTCGGCTCGTCAGTTATTGGTCGAGGTTTTGGTCTCTGAGACGTTCTGCTAGATGAAGCGCGTGTTGCTGATGATACTGATCGAGCAGCTCGGTTGGCTCAGCTTCGTATGCCGGCCAGGACCCTATCAGCTCCATCGAGTCGATTTCCAACTCGCCTGGAATCATCACCGTGTTTAAAACGGCCATGAGCTTATTGATCATGTCCGGGACCTGTTTAAGAATAGCATCAGCTGGCTGCTGAGTATCCAAATCGAGCCATTGTTGATTCTGCTTGATCACCGGTGCAATGGCCTTTTTGATTTCACGCACCTTCTGGCGACGCAGCTGAAGATCCCCATCGACCGTCTCTGACCAGTGTGGCGCCTGGGCAATGACGTGCACCAGCACATACGGATCCAAAGTGATTGAATTATCGTAGACTTCGACGTCGCCTTCATACATGTCGATCGTGATTGGCACCAGTTCGATTTTCATGACATTCTCCTCCTGCTTGCCTTTGGGGCCATCATATCGGATTACCAACACCTATGGCAAGGTAATCAGCAGCCGCGTTTTCACCTGTGGATCCATGACCATTGCATGGGCCTTTGCGGCATCATTTAAAGACAACTGCTCGACTGTCAGTGGCGCAAAAGTGGCCGCGTGCTGAAGCAGCCATTGATTTGCCTGCGTCAGACTCGCCAAACTCGCCCGGCTGATGACAAACCCGCGCAATCGCTGCTCGTTCATGTAGAATCTGGGCAGGTCAAAGCTAACTTTGGGTTCTTTGGTGGCGGCAATCAAAATGATCTGGCCGCCTACTGCAAGTTGATCAAGGTTGAGTTGCAACGGGACACGACCTGAACTATCAATGATGGCATCCACTGGTCGATCCAACTTTTTCTCCCAGCCTGGCGCGTAATCGATGGCCTCAGCTCCCAAGGCAGTCACAGCAACAAAATCTCGCGGATTCGCCGTGGCGATCACGTGCAGTCCGCAAATTTTCGCACACTGGATCAGCATCCGGCCAACGTGCCCCGCGCCACCTTCGGCAAGCAATGTTTGGCCAGGCTGAAGCTTCAAGAGCTGCGTGACGATGATGGCCGCCGTTGCGCCGGGATGAACCAGCGCGAGCCAGTTGCTCGGGTCGCCATCAGGCATCGCAAACAACCGGGCCTCAGGAATGGTGGCAAACTGTGCGGTGATACCTTGCCGGCCGCCGTATCCCATGCTGTTGGTCCAGACGCGGTCGCCAACATGGAAAGCCGTGACTTCTGCACCCACGGCCGCCACCGTACCCCACGCATCGCGGCCGATGATTTGTTGCGGTTGAAGCGGTGTTTTAAACGCCCCGGAACGCACATACGCGTCGACCCGGTTGACCGCCGCCTCGCGGATCCGAACTAGGACATCAGCCGGCCCGATCGACGGCACCGGTAGCTGACCCACTTCAATCTCATCAGTATTGCCCACTTGCGTAAAATAGGCAGCCTGCATCTTTTCGGTTTCTGCTCTCACTGATTGTCATCCTTTCGAAATACGCTACCGAGTCGCCCGCTTAGCCAACAGACTAGGCTACCGGTCTTGAGTTAAGCAGCCAGCAAATACTTCTTCAGCTTAGCCAATGTTCTTGCCTTAATTGTACTGATAGGAAGAATGAAACGTAAGTGACAGTTTGCGTTGGGCCATCGAATAAACGCTCAATTTGGACTGTTCAGACTCCCACAGGCAGCAACCAGTTCATCTGCGGTTAAGCACTGTGCTAAACTGAATTCAACAATAGTGTTTAACGTCAATCATGGAGGCAGCCATGGCCAGTCAAAACCAAATCACAAACTTGTTCGAAGTCAGCATGATTGCCGATGCGCTCGGCGTACCGGTCGAGTTCCGGCCGCGCGACAGCTACCACGTCTCTGACATGACCGGCCACGGCACGTATGATCAGCCGGTCGGCTCATGGTCAGATGACAGCTCACTGACCTTGTGCCTGGCGGAGACGCTGACTGAAGGCGGCGGCCCGACCCAGCTGATGCAAAAGTTCACTGCTTACCTGGACGGCGACTACACGCCGCACGGCATTCGCTTCGATATTGGCATCGGCACCAGTGAGGCCATCAGCCGCTTTAACACGGGGCACGTGCCCGCAACTGAGGCGGGCAGCCGGTTGGCTAACGCGAACGGCAATGGCGCGTTGATGCGCATTGCGCCCCTCGCCTTCGCCCTGGATGGGCAAAACTGGCGGGATCGCCGGCAACGCATCACGGACTTTACCACAGTGACGCACGGCCACGAGCGGTCGATCATCGCCAGCTGCCTGTACGTTGAGACGCTGCGGCAGCTGCTGGCTGGCCAGGCGCTCGCCGAAGCACTCAAGCAGGCCAGCCAGTTGGTGCATCAAGGTGACTTCCGTGCCGAGGAGTTCGCGTATTTTGACCGGGTCTTGAACCCAGACTTTTTCGCCACGCCGCGCGACCAAATTCGCTCAAGCGGCTACGTGATTGACTCGCTGGAAGCAGCCGTTTGGTGTGCGGCGAATGCGGCGTCTGTGCAGGACCTGATTCTGACCGCAGCCAACCTCGGCGAGGACACCGATACGATTGCCCAAATCGCCGCCTGTCTGTATGCGGCCGGCCACTTGGACGAGCAAGCCCCGGCGCAGTGGCGCAAGGCGTTGATTCAGACCAAGCAGAGCCGCCGTATCATCACCGACTTCGCCCAAAAGTTTGGTGAACAATAGTCTCGGTACGCGACAATTTGCTTGTGGGTGCCCTTAAGCACTGTCTTTTTAAGGCAGTGCTTTTTTTCAATGGCAGCAAAAAGTCGTATCTTTTCAGACGCGACTTCCAAAACACGTTTTATTACTTCTTTGTCTCCCACCCTGGCGCGTAGTCGATGGCCTCAGCGCCCAAGGCCGTCGTAGTAGCAAAATCCCGAGGATTCGGCCGCAGACTGATGCGAATCTCGCTGGCGCTGCCGCTATGCGTAAAATAGGCAGACATCATCACCCGATCAGGGAACAAAAAAAGCCGTGTCTTCTCAGACACGACTTCTTCAAACTTAGTATTTAGCTTGAATCTGATTGATCAGCTTGGCCATCGCCTGCTGCTGGTACTTAGCAGTGATCTGTTTTACCAGCTGCTGCTGATCCGCCTTACTCATCGATGGATTCTTTTGCATCGCTGCGGCGACTTGCGCCTGAATGGCTTGGCCCATCGCGGCCTTTTGCGCAGCACTCGGGTTCTGCATGGCTTTCGCCTGCTTACCGAGTTCCTTGGCCTGCTTGGTGGTCAGGTTGTACCAACCCTTAGGCAGCGAGAACGTGTTGGTCTGGCTGACCAGCAAGTGGTTGTTCTGGTTGGCGAACAGCGTGGAATAAAAGTCTGACTTGTAGACCCACTCGGTGCGGCGGACTTTCATCTGCGCGACGTTATCGGAGGTGCTGACGACCTTGTTGTGAATGTCGTAGTCAGCCTTTGTGTGCGTTGCCTTGCCCTTTTCGCTGGTCTTGTAAATGACCACGTTGTGCTTGCCGGCGGTGCCGATGTCCTGGTGCAGCAGCAGTTTCAGCTGTGGGCTCGGCGACGCGCTGTAAATCACCTGCGTGGATTCGGTTGTGACCTTTTTCATGCCGACGTGGTTCGCGTCGTTGTTCTGGATCAGCGCGATGGCACTCAGCAAGATGATCAAGAAAATAGCGCTGAGCAGCGTGCGCAACCAAGAGTTTTTCATCAGCATGAAGCTGAGGAACAGCAAGGCGGTGCTAATGATCAGTATCCAAAGAATCATTTTGCCGCCTCCTTTTTAGCGTCTGCCTTGAGGTCGACCTCAACGGAACCCGTCTTCTGGTTCAGGAAGAACGCCAGCAGCCAGCCGAGCGTGGAAAAGCCGATTGCGAACCAGAACGCCGCGTGGTAGCCGTTCAGGGTCGCGTTGAAGAACGCGTGCTTGTACGCCAGCGGATCCGAGGTCAAAAGCGCCTTAGCCGGCTTGGACGCATTGGTGACGTCACTCAGCACAGAGATCATGATCGCCGTTGCAATGGAGCTGGCGATCTGCCGCACGGTGTTGTTGACGGCGGTACCATGGGCGATCATGTTCTGCGGCAACGCGTTCATGCCGTTGGTGGTCAGCGGCATCATCGTCATCGAAATCCCGAACATCCGGACCATGTAGAGCATGGTGATGTAAATCGATGGGGTGTTGGCCGTGACAAACGCGTACGGCACGGTCGCAATGGCCAGCAGGAACAGGCCAAGTTGCGCGAGGCGCTTGGCCCCGATCCGGTCAAAAATGTTCCCAGTGACTGGACTCATCAGCGCCATCATGATGGCCCCAGGCAAAAGCGTGAGTCCAGATTCCAGCGCCGTTTTGCCGTGAATGATCTGCAGGTACATCGGAATGACCATTTCGGCCCCGACCATCGCCATGTTGGCAATGGAACCCAAGATTGAGGATAAGGTGAAAATCTTGGTCTTGAAGACGCGCAGTTCCAAGAACGGCTGGTCCAAGTTGAGCTGACGGTGCGTGAACAGCGCAATCACCAGGACCCCAAGAATAATGGAGCCGTACACGATCGGCGAGCCCCAGCCCTTGTCGCCGACTTCGGAGAAGCCGTACAGCAAGGCGCCGAAGCCGATCGTCGATTCGATCAGAGACAGCACGTCGAGCTTCGGGTTGCGGTCAGGCAGGACGTTCGCCATGAAGAAGAACGAGCTGATCAAAACCAGAGCCGCGACGGGGATGATCATGCCGAACAGCATTCGCCAGCCGAACTGGTCAATGACCCAGCCGGAAAGTGTCGGCCCAATGGCAGGTGCGACCCCGATGGCGATCCCGGCAACCCCCATGGCTGCCCCACGTTTGTCAGGCGGGAAAATCGTCAGCATGATGTTCTGCAGGAGCGGCATCGTGACGCCGACCCCGACGGCCTGAATCAAGCGACCGGTCAGCAACACGCCGAAGTTGCCGGCGACGTACGCGACAATGGTCCCGATCAGGAACGTGCTCATCGCAAACAGGTACAGGATTTTGGTCGGCACCTTGTTCACCAGGAACGCGGTGACCGGGATCATGATCCCGTTGACCAGCATGAAGCCTGTCGTCAGCCACTGGACTGTCGAAGTGGAAATATTGAACGTATTCATTAAGGTCGGATACGCGGTTGAGAGAATGGTCTGATTCAAGACGGTGGTGAAGGTCCCTACTAGCAGGGTGATGATCATCATCATTGCGTGGATCGGCTTACCATTCACATCTTTAGCATTTTTTTAGACTATCCATCTGATGTTTTAGGCTCCCTATCTAATTTTTCGTTGCTCGAATATAACATTGTGTTATAATCACAGTTGAAAATATTACGTCAGTTGTGTTTGCATGTCAATGGTATAGGAGGAAAAACCTTGGATGAATTCGAATTCAAACGTCGGGTCCAAGACCTTGACGTGTCAATGGGCATCGGTGAAACCAGTCGGGTCACCGGCGCGACGGCCACGCAGATCCGGTATTGGGAGAAAAAAAAGGCATCGTGCACCCCATCCGGCACGGCGAAGGCCAAAACAAGCGATACAGTTACCGCGACATTGTCACGATCAGTTTTGTGAAATCGATGATCGACCAAGGCTACACCCTCGCCAAGGCGGAACAGGAAGCAGCCAACCACTTCACCTTCGCCGAGGCCCTGCGCATGCTGGTCAAAGAACGCGTCCACACCGTCGAGCAAACCGGCCACACCCTGAAATTGAACTTTGGTGAGCTAGACAACGACCCAGGCTTTGACGTCATCGCCGAGGTTGGGGATCAAGTCAGGCTGAATCGCGTCCCTCACCAGGCTCAGTAAGTTCCGTCTGGCCACAAAAACACCGTCACCTGCATGTTGCAGATGGCGGTGCTTTCGTATCCGGAAGATTCAGTTAAAGCAGAACAACCACCTTGCCGAAGCTGTCCGGTTCGTCTAAAGCAGCCTGGGCCTCCCCGGTGTGGGCCAAGTCAAACGTCTTGCGCGGTTTCACATCGATGTGATGGTTTTCGATCAGCCGCATCATGTTCGAGAACCGCTCAGGCGTGATTTCGGCGCCGGACCCAAACGACGTCAGTGAGGCGCCGGTCGGAATGACAAACGGGTCAAAATCAGGCACCGTCCACTGATTCGCTAGGCCCCCGACCAGGCAGCAGTACCCGCGTGGATTCAGGTGCGCCAGCGAGTCAGTCAGCGTCGCCGTCCCCACCAGTTCAATGATGGCATCAAACTTGTCATTGGTTTGTACTTTGCCGGCTTGATCCAGCACCGGTTCATCGCAGCCGATCGCTTTTAGCTCAGCAAACTTCTCTTGGTGGCGCGTGGAGCCGGCGATTTTAATGGTTGCGTCCATGGCCTTGGCCAGCTTAATGGCGGCACTGCCGACCCCGCTGGTCGCCCCACGAACCAACAGGCGCTTGGCGCGGTCGCTGTGCGCGTTATGCAGCGCGCCATATGCGGTGAAGTAAGTTTCGGGAATGGCCGCAAACTCTGCCCAGCTCAAACTGGTTGTAACCGGTAAAATGCTCTGGTTTGGCATCAGCACGTACTCGGCATACCCGCCGTCGAACGCCCGGCCCATGCCGCCCATCAGGCACGCGACTTTTTGGCCGCGGGGCAGGTGCGCGTCATCGGTCGTCGCCGCAATTTCACCGACACACTCGATGCCCAGGATGCGCGGAAACTTGACCGTCGGCGACTCACCGTTGCGGGTAAAAATCTCCGACCGGTTGATGCCAAAGCCCTTCACCTTCACCAAACTCCAGCCTGGTTTGACCTGAGGGGTCGGCACCTCCATGAGTTTTAACGCTTCCGGGCCACCTGCTTGTTCGATCACGATTGCTTTCATGTTGACTGCCTCCGTTTTCTGTCTGATTTCCGTTTACCAGACGAGTGCATCGTCGACTATTTTGGCGCCGGGCTTTGGTCCGCCGCGACGGGCTGTTTGAGTCCCTTGAGGATGCCAGCCTTTGTCATCAGGCGCATACTGGTTTGCAAATCTCGGACCAGGGTGGTTTGCTCGGCTGGCGTCAGCGTTTGCAGCGCCTGGTCGTAGCGTGCCGCGACGGCCTCAACGTTTTGCGCAATCAGTGCCACGCCCTGCTCAGTGCTTTGGACATTGACCACTCGGCGATTCTCCGGATTGTGCTCGCGCTTGACCAGCCCGCGGTCCTCAAGCGTGGTCACGATGCGCGTCAGCTGCGGATTCGTAATGCCGATCTGCTGAGCAAGCTCGGTCATGGTGATGCCTGGCCGCTGATTCACACTGCGCAAGGCCAGCCCCTGCAGCCGGGTCAGTCCCAGGCCGTTTTGGCTGCGATTTTGCACCATCTCCTGCGCCAGTGCGGAAAAAAAGTTGCGTGAACGTGCGCGTGTCTGTTTTGTTTTCGGCCATATGGCACCTCCTGCCTTTAATCGTTAATTCAATGATAGTTGACATGTGTTAAATATGCAACTATACTTCATAGTTGTAAACTATTAATGCAGAAAAATGTTGAACCGCACTGAAAGGGAGTTTTGATTCATGACATTTGAAGAACAACGGCCGACCACGAAGACAGTCGACGAAATGTTGGCCAAAGAGCAGATCACAGAGCTGGTCCACTACGAGCGCTATGCCCGGGACTACGGCCTGTGGGATGGGATGGCCACTTGCTACACCGACGACGCGACCATTGAGATCTCCTGGTACAAGGGCGACATCAATGGCTTTTTAGCCGCTTCGAAGCCGGCCCCTGATGCGCAAACCGATTCCCTGCCGGCCCACAAGATGCACGACACCCTCGTGTGGCTGCACGGCGAAAAAGCCGTCGCGGTCGTGGTGACCACCATGACCGGCCGTACCCCAGTGCAAGGTCAGACCATGGACAACCTGATTTACGTTCGGCTGGTTTACTCGCTGAAAAAGGTCAGCGGCGAGTGGAAGATTTACTCAATGACCCCGATTTACGAGCGCGACACTCTGCTGCCCGTCACCCCGAAGGACATCAAGCCTGTTGTTGGTGCACGGGACAGTTACAAGAACCTGGCGATCGTGCTCAAGGACCTCGGCGTCAAGGCCAGCGATGATCTGCCGGGCCTGGATCAGCCGAAGTCGGTGGAGAAGTTTATGGACACGACCAATGATTGGCTGAATAGCGACAAGTAGGAGCGAGTCAACATGACAAAAATCATTACAATTGAAGAACATTATCAGCTGCCGCACAAGGAAACCATGACCGCCGCCCAGCAAAAAGCAACCAAGGGCAATAACCCCACGCAAATTGACGAGTTGTCCATGGACTTTGACAAGAAAATTGCCTATATGGATAAGTACGGCATCAGCATGCAGGTCCTTTCCAACTCCGGCCCCAGCGGCGCCATGATCCCGGACAAGGCGCAAGCCGTCGCCGCCTGCCAGCACACCAACGACACGCTGGCTGCAAAGATCAGCAAGTACCCGGGCCGTTTCGGCGGATTTGCCGTCCTGCCGATGACAGATCCCGAGGCCGCAGCGGAAGAACTTGCGCGCACCGTGAACCAGCTGGGGTTTCAAGGCGCGATGATCGCCGGCCTGCCGTTCGGACACTACCTTGACGAGCCGCAGTACCGCCCCATTTTTGCCGAGGCGGAAAAGCTGAACGTGCCACTTTACCTACACCCAGGGATGCCGACGAAAGCCGACCGCGAACGGTTCCAGAGCCCATCCTACGATGACCGCGTTGCCAATATTCTGAGTATGGCGGGCTGGGGCTGGCACGAAGAGGCCGGCGTGCAAATGGTCCGGCTGATTTGCAGCGGGCTGTTCGACCAGTACCCGAACCTGCACCTGATTTCCGGTCACTGGGGCGAAATGGTCCCGAACTTCTTGGAACGGCTCGACCTCATGACCGGGGTTGCCAAGGTAAATCTCGACCGCAAATTCTCCGACTACTACAAGTCAAACGTCTATGTCACCCCATCGGGGATGTTCACGAAGCCGCAGTTTGCCCTCACGTTGGCCGAAGTCGGCCCAAGTCACATCATCTGGTCGGAGGACTTTCCTTACGTCTTAGCCAAGGACCAAGTCGCTGGCTTTTTGAATGAGTCGATCCTGGATGATGCTGCCAAAGAACAAATCGGCCACCGTAACGCCGAGCAACTTCTCAGGCTCAATTAGCGCCGCCACACTAAAGCGGACACTTTCACCGGTTGTTGCAGGTGAAAGTGTCCGCTTTTTTTTGGTTAATCACGGATTAGTTTAAATCAAAGTGAAATGTTGCAGTCCTTGAACGATCCCGTCGTGCATGTTATCGCTGGTCACGTAGTCCGCCAGCGCCTTCATTTTCGGATTGCCATTGCCCATCACCACGGGATGGTCGACCAGCTTCAGCATTTGTTCGTCGTTGAGCTCATCGCCAAAGCCGTACGTCGGCGTGCCAGACAGCCCTGCTTCATTCAGCAGCGTCAGAATGCCCGTCCGCTTGGACACTCCGGCCATCATTGTGTCCAGACCGCGCGGGTTATTGCGGACCAGGTCCAGCTGGCCGGCAAACTGCCGATTGTACAAGTCTTCCTTGCCTGTGTTGAACACAAACAGAAAATTGACCTCGTGCGTTTGGTACCAGTCCGGGATCACCTTGGCGTCCAGCTTCAGCAAGGCAAAATTTTCCCGGGTAGCCTCGGTTTCGCGGCTCAACGCGAACGTCTGGTTATTGAACCAGGCCACCGGATCGCCTTGCTTTGCGGCAAAGGCGTTGAACGCTTCGATCAACGGTTGCGGGATCACCGCCGCGTCCAGCTTGCGGCCCTGGTACTGGACATAGCTGCCGTTGGCCGAAACGATTGAATCGATACCGGTTTGATCCAGCACGTACTGAATCTCGAAAATGTTGCGCCCGGTTGCGATCACCGGCAGCACGTCATTTTGCCGCAGCTGATCGATGGCCGTCAGCGTGCTTTTGGCCAGCGACTTGTCATCGCGTAGCAACGTGCCATCCAAATCGAAAAAGACGACTGCTTTAGGCATTCACATCGCCCTTTTCCATCGCGGCCTTGATGTTCGGCAGCGTCAACTCGGCAGTCGATGGGAAAATAATGTCGGCTTCGTGCAGGACTTCAGCATCGCCAATGCCGACCGAGACTTCGCCGGCGGCGTTAATACCTTGCACTCCGGCCGCGGCGTCTTCAATCCCGATGCAGGCCTCAGGGGCCAAGTCGATACTTGCCGCCGCCTTGACGAAAATCTCCGGGTCTGGTTTGCCGTGGGTCAGGGTCGCGGGATCGACAATGTGCGGGAAGTACTCAGTGAGCCCCAGGTTCTTCAGCACCCGCGGCGCGTTTTTGGACGCGGACGCCAGCGCCAGCTTGTAGCCGCCGGCCTGCAGCGCATCCAGAAACGCCTGAATGCCAGGCAGAATATCGGCTGGCGTTAGAGTATCGACCAACTTCAAGTAGCGGGTATTCTTTTCGGTGGCCAGCGCTTCTTTTTCGGCATCGCTGAAGTCGTTCTGCTTACCGCCGTGCTTCAAGATCAGGTCAAGTGAGGCCATCCGGTCAATGCCTTTCAGGCTGTCCGCCAGGTCATCGTCCCAGCCGGCGCCGACCTTATCGGCGATTTGCTTCCAGGCCTGTGAATGGAACCTTGCCGTATCGGTGATCACGCCGTCCAAATCGAACACGGCGCCTTTAATTTGCTCAAATGTTGTCATGAAATGCCTCCTAACGATAATCGACGGTAACCGGTTTGCCAGCAGTCAGTGCCACCGGCTTGCCTGCGACTTTCACCTTAATCGGCTTGTCTGCTTCAGTGTCAGCGCGTGATGATCGGCGGTGACTGAAACTTCAGCCCCTTGGAAGTGCAGCTGGTAGTGCAGCTGTTGCCACTGGCTTGGCAGCTCCGGGTCGAACCGGAGCTCGTCGCCCAGCAAATCCGCGCCGCCGTACAGAGTTTCCTCCACATGCAGCGTGGCACCCATGACGCCCAGGTGAATGCCTTCCGCGGTAGTGCCACCTTGAATGTCGTAGTAATCCGAGAACAAGGCCTGATGGAACAGCTTCCAGGACTGGTCGCGCCGGTTGTCCATCCGCGTCAAGACCGCGTAGACGATCCGCGACAGCGTGGAGCCGTGCGTCGTCCGCTCGAGGTAGAATTCCAAGTTCTGCGCAAAATGATCCGCCGGCAGCTTGTAGCCCATGTCGCGATCAGCCTTCGATGGTGGCCGGATCAAGCAGGAAGTACGCCATCATGGTGTCAGCCTGCTTCGCCACCTGATAGGCGTCCGGCGTTTTGCCCTCCGCCTTCAGGATGCGATCGATCCGCGAAATGTCGCCGTACTTCTTGTGGTAGGCGTCAAAGTCCAGCGTTGGCAGTCTGAAGTAGCCGGCGAACTGGCCGATGATGCCGTTGTCGTTGATATCGAGCGTCAGCTTACGCCGCACGACATCGAGCTGATCAAAATCCTTGGCGGAAAAATCGGCCCGCTTGGCGGCCGCGTCGTACGCGTCCTTGGTAAACTGCGGGCGCAGTTGCCCGATCAGCTGGAACAGCCAGGCCGTCATGATGTTGGTGTAGGCATTATCGGTCAGGCCGTCTTCGTCGCTGTTCGGATAGCTTTCGTGGTACTCATCCGGACCCATGACGCCGCTAATGTGATACCGTCCGGTCTTCGGGTCGAGGGTCGCCATGCTGAGACAGAACTTCGCAATCGACAGCAGCATTTCCAGACCCTGGTCTTTCATGAACTGGTCATCACCGGTGACGTGCCAGTACAGCCAGACATTGTACGCCACCGCCAAGGAAACGTGACGCTGGCGCCGGGAGTTGTCTGGATCCCACTGGTTAGTCAACGGATTCAGGTGGACGAACTGCGATTGCTCGTCGCCTCTCATCCCCGACTGCCACGGGTACATGGCGCCTTTTTTGCCGATGCTCTTCGCGTACTCGCGGGCTGCCGGCAGCCGCTGATAGCGGTAACCCAGCATCGCCTTGGCAATTTTCGGTGAGTGCGACGCGTAAAACGGCATGACAAACATTTCGTCCCAGAACACGTGGCCGCGATACGCCTCGCCATGCAGCCCACGGGCGCCCACGGACGCGTCCAGCTGGTCGCTGGCCAGCGCGGACCCGGACACGAACAGGTGAAAAATATTGACCCGGGTCAGCTTTTGGCTGATTGTGTCGCCTTGAATCGCGATGTCGGTATCGCGCCACACGTCGGCGTAAAAGTCTTTCGTACTCTTGGCCGTGTCCTCAAATGTCTCCTCGTCCAGCTCGTCCCAGACGGCGGTGTCCAGCGGCTCATCACCGTTTTCCCGACTGGTGTAAATGGCCACTGTCTTATCGATTGTGTAAACCTTGCCCGGCTCGACGGTCAGGTCAACGGTTTGCCGGAGCGCTTTTGAGCCCGTCGTCGTGGCCACGCGCCGGGTCAGGTCCACGTTCGGACTGCTCATTTTGCTGCCAATGGCAAAGTCGATGTCGGAGTTCTTGGTGGCCCCTGTCAGCAGCGCCTTGTTGGCAGCACTAGCCATGCCGGTCACGTTGATGTGGTGCTGATCGAACTGGTCATAGCGCGCGACGTTGTCATTCACGACGTCGCCATCGATGGTGCCGTATACCTGCACACTGCCGGCAAAATTCAGCGGTGTGAACTCGTACCGGATCGCCAGCCGGTGCCAGTGCTTCATGTCCGCCACCTTGGTCGCCCGCACCATCATTTGGTGGCCGGTGCCAAACGCGACCATCAGCGTCGTGGTGAGCTGGCCGGTTTTCAAATCCAGGCTGCGGTAAATGTCATTGATATTGCTGTGGCGGATCTTGAACGGGTTGGCGTGGTCGATGCCGATGGTCAGCGCCTGCGCGTTCGGCAGGTTGACCAGGTCCTCGTTGACCACGTTGCGGCCGTTGACGGGCGTCGTGTTTTGGTTGTAGACGCCGGCCACGTACAGGCCGGGATAGTTGTCATCGTCGGGATGGCTTTCGACATAGGCCCCGCGCAGGCCGTAGTAACCATTGCCAATGGTCAGCATGGCCTCCTGGCCGAAGTTGCGCTTGCCCTGGTACTCGCCGTAGTAGTCCAGGTGCCAGCTGTTGTAACGCTGTTTGGTGTTAAACGCCTGGTCCAAGCCGCCCTTGGTCACCGTTGGCCGTGCCAGCACGGGCACGTTAAACATGTTGGTCAGCGCCAGCCCGATATCAATGCGCTGGTGATGCAGCCCCACGACCGTGTCGGAGAACGGATAGGTCAAGGGGTTCTCAATGATGATGGCGTCAAAATCGACGCCGACTAGTTTCACACGAATGTTTTCAAGATTTTCGCCAATCGACTGATCCGGGTCATACCGAATCACCATGTGCCGCGGCTGCAGTTCTGCCTTCGCCTGGGGCACATCCATTTCGATCGCGTCGTCTAAGATCTTTAACGAGACTGTTCTCATTTAATCAATCCTTTCAGAAAAGAAGGGTACATGATTATGTTAACTAATATCAGCCTAAACGTCAAACTTAGTCAAACTATTGTCATGTCTAAAGACTACTTTTATCGTAGCAAAACGCACCGCCAAAAGCCGGTGCGGACCCTTGCCAATCAGCATTTCCCCCTTATCTCGGGGATTAGTTCAGGCAACAAAAAAAACGTTCCGTTTCAATTTTCGAAACGGAACGCATCAATTTACTTGTCTAACTGTTTGACGGCGGCATCCATCGCCGCGTCATCAGTTTGCAACTTGGCCGAAAGCAGCGTGATCATCTTGGTCAGCGTCGCGTCATTGGTTTCGCCGGTGACAGGCAGATGATTGTCTTGCTGGAATTTCCGGACCGCCGCTTGCACGGTCGGGCCAAAGTAGCCGTTGACCGCGCCCACGTCATAGCCCAGCGCCGCCAGCGACGTCTGCAGCGACTTCACATCGTTGCTTTCATCGCCAAGCTTCATGTTGACGGTCGCAAAGCCGGCAATTTTGGCCCAGGCCGGGTAATCAGCCTTGATGGTCGGTGTCAGGCCCTTATGGTTGATCCAGGTGCCGTTCGGCGTCAGCCACTTGGCGACCGTCAGCTTGACCTCGGCGTTGTCCCCGAGCTGCGCGACATTTTGCACCGTGCCCTTGCCGTAGCTCTGGCTGCCGATCAGCGGCACGCCTGCGCCTTGGTGCCAGGCTGCGGCCAGGATCTCAGAAGCCGACGCCGAATTACCATCGATCAAAATGGCGATTGGGGCGTTGATCTTAAAGCCTTCGTCGTAACCCTTGCCAGCCTTGTAGACCTGCGTCTTGCCGGCGCGGTCCTGGACCTTGACGATAGTTTGACCGTTCTTCAGCCCCATCGACGCCATCCGCAGCGCCGTGTTCAGCTCGCCGCCGCCGTTGCCCCGCAAGTCGACGATGAACTTCTTGGCGCCTTGCTTGCGCAACTTCTTGACGGCGTTCTCGAACTGGGTCGCAGTCGGGTCAGAGAAACTGGCCACGGTGATCACACCGACTGATTTATCGGTCTTGTTCAGCGCGGATGTCACGGTCGCCTGAGTGATCTGCGCCCGCTTCATCGTGACGGTTTGATCAGCGTTGTCGCGGCGAATCGTGACTTTGACCGTGGTGCCGATCTTACCGCGGATCTTGGTGACTGCTTCGCTGACGGACTGCTTTTCAACGGACTTGCCGTTGACCGCCATCAGCTGGTCGCCGGCGCGGATCCCCGCCTTTTTCGCCGGACTGGCGGGTTGAACGCTTTGAACGGTGAGCTTGGTGCCGTTTTGCTCAACCGTCGCGCCGATCCCACCGAAGCTGGCGGACATGGTGTCGTCCAGGTCCTTCTTGTCGTTGTCCTGCAGGTAAGTCGAGAACTTGTCGCCCAGGCTCTCCATCATCCCGTTGATCGCTCCATTGGCCAGTTTGGTCGAAGACACCGGCTTGTAGTAGCTGGATTTGATGGAGTTATAGGTCGAGATGACCTTGTAAAAGGCCGGCGGCACCGCCAGCTTATCGCCAGGGTTCAACTCCGGGTGCAGTGCGTAGCCAAGCCGCCGCCAACCAGCAGGGCGACGACGGCAATCACCGCGGTCGCCCACTTCGAGAACCGGTAAGGCGCGCGCTTGTTGGCTGATTCCTGAGTCGGCGTCGGCTCCGGCGTTGGGTCTGGCTTTGGGTCTGGCTTTGGCTCCGGGGTCGACTGCTTGTTTTCTGGGTCGTTATCCATGCTTTAATTCCTTCCGATGTGCTCGTGACTCAGGTACATGTTGTACGCCTGGTCGAAAACACTCATGCTCGGCAGATAGCCGGCGTTTAGCTCAAGGTAATTCGAAAGCTTTTCAAAATCAGTTTCCTGCTTCGGAAACGCCTGGTCAAAAAAACGCATTCTGGGCGAAATTCGCAATTTCACCGTGATCATTGGGGTTGCGTAGGGTCATCAGGTACTGATAAAAGCTTTGGCGCATTAGGCGTCCCTCCAGTTTTTGTCGATGAATTCCTGACGCTGCTTGTGTTCCTCGGCAAAGCGCCGCGGGTTGTGGGCATAAAACTGCTGATGCTCCGGCTCAGCTTCGTAGAACGGCTTGGCGTCCTCAATCGAGGTGACAATGGGCTTGTCGAACCGGCCGCTGGCTTCAAGCGCCTTCTTCGACGCCTCGGCGGCCGCACGCTGCTTGGCATTCGCCACGTAAATCACCGGCCGGTAGTTGTCGCCGCGGTCTTGGAACTGGCCCATGGCGTCGGTTGGATCGGTCTGCTGCCAGTATGTGTTCAACAGGTCCTCGTAGGAAACGATGCTTGGGTCAAACGTGATCCGCACTGCTTCGGTGTGCCCAGTCTTGTGGGCCTTCACTTCGGCGTAGGTCGGGTTGGCGACGTGGCCGCCGGTGTAACCAGACACGACGTTCAAAATGCCTGGCTGCTCCTCGAACGGCTTGACCATGCACCAAAAACACCCACCTGCAAAAATTGCTGTTTCAGCCATTACAATTTTCCCCCTTATTTCACGCACGGCCCTGCCGGTTACTTTTTCGGCAGGTAAACCGAGAAGTCGATCTGCGAATTCGGCAGGTCGATTTTATCGGCCTTCAGCTGCATGCCGTTGGCCATCTTGAATTTGTTCAAGTCTAGCACAACCGTCTTCTGCTTGCTATTCATCCTGACCCATTTAGGCAGCTTGAAGTTGCCGGCGGCGTAACTCATCACGTACGAGATCGGCACGGGTAAGCTGCCAACATTCAGCTGCCGGGCCTTGAGCTCGACGTTGCCGTTTTTCAGGACCAGCGGGTCAAACAACAGGCTGAACCCTACTTTTTGGCCGAAGAACTTGAACGAGCCGTCAAGCACCGCCTGGTCAGCCAGCGTCAGCGAGTACTTCACGTTGCTGTCTTTTTGAAAATCGTTCAGGTAATACGAAATGATCTCGTTGGCCTGACGCTTGGTCAAGGACACCGTCATGGCTGGATCGCCGGTCGTCGTGTCCTGCGTCGAATAGCTTTGGTCGACCGGCGTCAAGACGGCATGCGCCAGCCAGACGCCGGTGCCGAGCATCAGCCAATCAGGATCAGGCACACCCACTTCCAGAGATTGAAGCGGCCGCGCGGCTTGTTTAATTCAGATTTAGTTGCCCGCGAGCGGGCCTTGGCTTCTCGCATACTTATTTCTCCCACGTACTTTCAGTTGCCTGCATCTTTTTCCATAACTGCGACGTCATCAGCGCGTACCCGGCGTTGTTCGGGTGGAAGTGATCCGACTCGAAAATCAGCGGGTTCTTGCTGCTGCCGGACATCGCCGACTCCAGCTTTTTCTTGTCCGCCTTGCTGTTGGCCTGCGTGTTCGCGCCCTTGGTCAGCACCGAATCGATATCGACGTAATACATGTGGTCGAAGTCACCCAGCGCCGCCTGTGTTGTATTATTCCAAGTCTTCACGCTGGTGGTCATCGCGGTCAGATTGGGAAAATAAACATAGAACGGATTGTAGACGCCGAACACGTACACCGGCGCCTTCGGGTTGAGCTGGCGCAGCGCCTTAAGCAGGCTGGTCAGGTGGCGCCGATAAGTAGTGGCACCGCTGGTCACGTCCTTGGTCGAAATGGACAGCAGGTTCTTTTGCAGCACGTGCATCAAGTCGTTGCCGCCCACCGTCACCGTCAGGATGTCCGCGTGCTCGACATCGGTGCGCAGCTTTTTTTGCGCATTGACCCGCTTCAGGATCTGCGTGCTGGTGTCGCCGGTCACGCCGTAGTTCGACGTGTCGACCTGGTAGACACCGGAGCTTTCCAAGTCCCCTTTGATTAGGCCGACGTAGCCGCCGTTGTTGGTTTCGTCACCGACGCGTGGGTCAGCGAATCGCCGACCGCGGCCAGGCGCAGGGTCTTGACCTGCTGCACCTGCCCCCTTAGATGAATCGGCTGAGCCTTGGGCCCCGCCACCTGCCAGATCAAGAACGTGACCACGGCCGTCGCAAGAATCGTCAAGAGGCCCAGCAACCCGTGCTGCAATCTGTGTTTTTTTCATGGCGGCCTCCTTCAATTAAAAAAAAGGACCGGGAATCCCGGCCCGAATGGCTCTATTTTAGTCGACGTAGTACGTGATTGCAAAGGCGCCATCGCCGGTGTGCGTCGCAATCACAGGGTCCGTTGGCCGCACCAGCAGCTCCGCGTTCGGCAGTGCCGCCTTGACCTTGGCACCGATGTCCTCGGCCAGCTTCTTGCCGCCGGCGTAGGACACGCCAACGCTCTTGACGTTGCCCAGCTTGGCCATTTGCTCAACCGTCTTGTCGGCAAAGTTGACTAAAGTCTTCATGCCGCGGCCCTTTTGCAGCGCCTTGAGCTCGCCGCCGGTGACTTCGAGGATCACCTTGATGTTGAGCAGCGAGGACAGCATCCCCGACACCCGGCTGATGCGCCCGCCCTTGACCAAGTTGTCCAGCGTGGAGACGCCCATGACCAGCTTGGTGTGGTCGCGGATAACGGCCATGCGCTTGACCACCTCGGCCATCGATTTGCCGGCTTGAATCGCCTTGGCGGCCTCAATCACCTGAAAGGACAGCGCGCGGTCGGTGAATTGGGAGTCCACCACGGTCACTTTGCCCTTGCAGAGCTCGGCGGCCTGGCGCGCGGAATTGACCGTGCCAGAAATGGCCTCTAGCATGTGCACGGCAAGCACCTCGCTGCCGTCAGCGGTCAGTTCGTTGAACGTATCCAGAAAAGTGCCAATCGCCGGCTGCGACGTTTTCGGCAGCGCCGAGCTGCCGCCATTTTATCCATAAACTCGGCGCGCGTGATCGTCTCACCGTCCACGTACACGGTGGAATCAATCATGATCGTCAGCGGGATAACGTGAATGTCGTACTTCGCGATCTCTTCCGGGGTCAGCTGAATTGAGGAATCCGTCACCAGTTTGATGTTTGCCATTTGAGCCACGCTTTCTGTAGGTAGTTTTGCACTGCGTCCAGTATACCAAAGCCCACCCCAATTTGTCAGTAACAGGGAACTTGGTTTTTAATACTAGATGAAATTGATTTGACGCTTTATACATGGTATCATAAACCTAAAGAGTCAGGGAGGTAGCCGATGCAATTGAGCAAACCATTTAAATCCGCATACTATAACTTTAACGACCAGATGCTGAGCGCCGTGACGCACGCCTTCGCGCTGGGGCTATCCGTTGTCGGAACGGTCGCTCTAGCGTTCAAGGCCACGACCACACTCCGCCTGGTCACCTTCCTGGGTTTCGGCATTTCGCTGATCATCCTCTACCTGGGCTCGACGCTGTTTCACGGGTTTTACTTCACTAAGGCGCGCCATGTCCTGCAAGTGATTGACCATTCCAGCGTCTTCATCCTGATTGCCGGCTCTTACCTGCTACTGTCTCGTAGCGATCGGTGGGCCACTCGGCTGGGGACTGTTGGCCGCGATCTGGCTGCTGTGCGCCGCCGGAATCGCCTACAAGCTCTTCTTCCTCGGGCGTTTTCGCGGCGCGGAAACCGCCATTTACGTGATCCTCGGCTGGATGTGCCTGATCGGCATGCAGCCGCTGTGGGCCCACTTAGGCCGCATCGGCTTCTGGCTGCTGGTGGCCGGCGGCGTCGCCTACACCTTTGGCGCCTTGCTTTACTCGCAGAAAAAGATCCCGTACATTCACGTCATCTGGCACCTGTTTGTGATGATTGGCTCAGCCTGCATGTACGCCTCGATTTACTTATTTGTCTAACAGGCCAAATTAAAAAGTGCCGGCGCGGAGAAAAATTCCTCTGCGCCGGCACTTTTTGTTTATTTGCGCGCCCAGGTTTCAAACACATGCGTCTTGCGTGGGTCGGAATCGATGACCTCGCGACTCGCGATCTGCTTAAACGCGGCCCAATCCAGGGGCGGCATTTTGACGTCGCCCTGAAAAGTGCCGGCCAGCTTGGTCACGTACAACCGGTCGACGATGTCGCAAAGGCCATGAACACCTGGGCCCCGCCGACGATCATCAGGCGCTGCTGCGGGTGAGTCGAAGCATAGGCGAGCAACTCTGCGCGGTCGTGCACGACCACCGCCCCTGGCGCCTGGTAGTCTTCCTGGTGGGTCAGCACAATATTCGTGCGCCCCGGCAGCGGCCGCTTCGGCAGGCTTCATAAGTGGTCCGGCCCATCACAGTCAGCTGGCCCAGGGTCAGCTGCTTGAACTGATGCAGGTCATCGGGCAGGTGCCACGGCAGCTTGCCGTTTTTGCCGATCGTGCCGGCTTGGTCCTGGGCCCAAACAAATGCGATCATCGGATCCTCCTGTGGTGCTCAGACCGCGACCGGCGCCTTAATGGCGGGATACGGGTCGTAATCCTTCACCTTGATGTCTGCCATGGTCAGCGTGTCGATGGTTTTGCCCGGTGTCAGCACCAGCTGCGGGCTATTGCGCGGCGTGCGGCTGAGCTGCTCGGCGACCTGATCGACGTGATTCGTGTAAATGTGCGCATCCCCGAACGTGTGGATAAACTCGCCGACCTGCAGCCCGGTTTCCTGGGCCACCAAATGGGTCAACAGCGCGTAGCTGGCGATGTTAAACGGCACGCCGAGGAACATGTCCGCGCTGCGCTGGTACAGCTGCAGCGAGAGCTTGCCTTCATTGACGTAGAACTGGTACAGCGTGTGGCACGGCGGCAGCGCCATGGTCGGCACGTCCTCCGGGTTCCACGCCGAGACAATCAGGCGCCGGGAGTTCGGCGTTTTTTTGATGGCCGCGATGACGTTGCCCAGTTGGTCGATGGTGTCGCCGCGACTGGTTGCCCAGGCGCGCCACTGCTTGCCGTACACGTTGCCCAAGGTGCCATACTTTTTGGCGAAAGTTTCGTCAGCTAGAATTCTATCATCGAACGCCTGCATTTGCGCCTGATAGACCTTGGCAAAATCAGCGTCCTTGAGCCGGCGCCGGCCGAAGTCGGTCATATCAGGGCCGGTGTACTCTGGCGACTCGACCCAGCGCTCGAACGCCCACTCGTCCCAGATGTGGTTATGGTGCTGCAGCAGGAAGCGAATGTTGGTGTCGCCGTGCAAGAACCACAGCATCTCGCTTTTGATCAGACCAAACGGGACTTTTTTTTCGTGGTGAGTAAGGGAAACCCTTTGCTCAGGTCGAACCGCAGCTGGGCGCCAAAAATCGAGTAGGTCCCAGTGCCCGTGCGGTCGCCTTTAAAATCGCCGGTTTCCATAATTTGCTTCAGCAGGTCCAAGTACGGCTGTTCTGTGACTGGCATGCGTGTTCCTCCTAATCCGAAACGTACTCGTCAAGGGCGGCAAAGCGGTCAAACATCTTGTCGAGCGCCGCGTTTTTATCATCGATCTGCTTTTGAAGGTCGCCCAGCTTGACGTAATCCTCGCCGCTGATGGTGCTCATTTCCTTTTTCAGTGCGGTGATCTCATCGTCCAAGGCATCCATTTTCTTCTGCAGGTCGTCGTGCTCGATTTGTTCCGCGTAGGTCAGCTTGGTCTTTTCGGCCTTGGCTTCAGGCTGGGCCGGCGCCGCAGTGGCCACCGGTTTAGATTTAGGCGCCGTGTTTTGCTCTTCGTCTGCCCGCATTTTCTTCAGGTAGTCGGTGAACAGCCCGACATGGCGGTCGATGCGGCCATTGCCCTCGAAGAACAGCAAGTTATCGGCGACCTTATCCAGGAAGTACCGGTCATGCGAGACGGTGATTATCGTGCCCGGAAACTGGCGCAGGTAATCCTCCAGCACGGTCAAAGTCGCCACGTCCAGGTCGTTGGTCGGCTCATCGAGCAGCAGCACGTTGGGCTGGCTCATCAGGATCCGCAGCAGGTACAGCCGGCGCTTTTCGCCACCGGACAGGCGCGAGATCAGCTCGCCGTGCATGCTGCGAGGAAACAGGAACTGCTCGAGCAGCTGGGTGACCGAAATGCGCTCACCGGCATTGGTCACCAGCTCCTCGCCTGCCTCTTGCAGGTAGGCGATCACGCGCTTGGTCGGGTCCAGATCAACGGCCAGCTGGGTGTAATAGCCCAGCTTCACGGTTTCGCCCAGCACACAAGTACCACTGTCCAGCTTGACCTTGCCGGCGATCACGTTGAGCAGCGTCGACTTGCCGGCGCCGTTGAGCCCCGAAATGCCGATGCGCTGGCCCGGCTGGACCAGCCACGAGAAATCACTCAGGATGCGGTGGCTGCCAAGCGTCAGGTTGGCGTGGGCAAATTCAATCACCTTTTTGCCCAGACGCGTGGACGCTACCTTCATTTCGACGGTGCCGTTCTGGGCCGGCTGGCTGTTCATATTTTCCTTCAGATCAACAAAGCGGTTGATGCGGGCCTGCTGCTTGGTGGTGCGGGCCTGAGCGCCGGCGTGCATCCAGTCCAGCTCCTGCTTGTAAAGCTGCTGCTGCTTGTGCGAGCTGGCCGCATCGCGCTCATCGGCCGCGGCCTTTTGTTCGACATAGGCCTCGTAGTTGCCGGTGTACCGGTGCAGCTGGCCGCGGTCGAGTTCCCAGATGACGTTGGTGACGTGATCTAGAAAGTAGCGATCATGGGTGACGACCAAAAGCGCCCCTTTGTACTTCGCCAGGTACGATTCAAGCCAGTCGATGGAGTCAAAGTCCAGGTGGTTGGTCGGCTCGTCCAGCATCAGCAGGTCAGGCGCTTCGATCAGCACCTGCGCCAGTCCGACCCGCTTCTGCTGGCCCCCGGACAAACTGCCGATCGTTTGGTTGAGGTCAGAAATGTGCAGCTGGGTCAGGATCGTTTTGATGTTGGTCTCTGCGTCCCAGGCGTCCAGCTGCGTCATTTTGGCGTCGGCTTTGGTGTAGGCCTCCTGCGTGGCGGCATCCATGGGCGCCTTGGTGTATTCGGCCAGCGCCTTTTCGTAAGTGCGGATCGCCGCAAATACCGGTGAGGTGCCGCCGTAGATCGCGTCCATGATCTGCTTGTCCGCATCCAGCGCCGGCTTTTGCGCCAGATAGCTGATCCGATAATTTTTCGGGGTGGTGATGTCACCGGCGTCAAACGGATCGGTGCCGGCGATGCCGTTGAGCAGGGTCGTTTTGCCGGTACCGTTGACGCCGATCAGCCCAACGCGGTCGCCTTCGTTGATCAGAAAATCTAAATCTGTGAACAGTTGCTTATCGCCGTACGCCTTGCGCACGCCTTCCGCAGTCAATGTTTGCATAGTCATCCTCGCTTCTTCTGTTCACCATCATAACATGGAACCTGCACAGAAAAAATTGACTTGATTGCCGCTGGAGTACCAAAAAACGACCGGGCTGCGACCCGATCGCCAAAGAAATGATGTTAGTTTATTTATTTCTGCGCCGCTGCCAGCAAGGCGGCCTGGTCGTTTGGCAGCTGACCAAACACCACGGCACGCTCCAAAAGGTTCAGCGTCTGGCCCAGCTGCGGCCCCGGCTTAAACCCGCTGGCCATCAGCGTTTTACCGTCGATCGCCAGCTCCGCTTTGGCGTGGATCGGCAGCGCCGCGTACGCCGCCTCTGCCTGCGCCAGGTCAAAGTCAGAATTCAGTGCCTGCTCGGCCGTAAAGGCAACGGCTGCAGCGGCTTTGCCGGCCTGATACAACGCCCAGGCATCGGCCCCCGGCAACTGCTTCAGCAGTTGCGCGGCGCTGGTGGTCAGGCGGATCAAATCATTGGCCTGTTTCCAGGCCCGCAGCAGCTTTTCCGCATTCAGGCCAGTCAGGTGCACCAGCAGCGTCCAGCCGATGGCGGCGTCCTTAAACTGTGGGGCGGACAATCCTGCCAGCTGGCGCAGCGCCGCCACCTGCCCCTTCAGCTGCGGCGCGTAAGCGTACAGCCCGGTGTCGATGAAGGTCGTCAGCCCCGCCTGCCGGTCTTGCCCCATCAGCAGCTTGGTAAACTCGGTCGCCGTGCGTTCCACGGAAATTTTGGCCAGCAGCTTTGCATTGGTCGCAATCGCGCTTTCGGTGGCCGGTTCGATGGCAAACCCGAGCTGACTTTGGAAGCGCACCGCGCGCATCATCCGCAGCGCATCCTCGTGAAAGCGGGCGTGCGGATCGCCGACCGCGCGCAGCACCTTGTGGTCGAGGTCGCTCAGGCCGTCAAACATGTCGATCACGGTGCCGTCGTGGCGCACGGCCAGCGCGTTGACCGTAAAATCGCGGCGCTTGAGGTCCTCTTTGAGCGAGCGCACGAAGGTGACATGGTCGGGCCGGCGGAAGTCCTGGTAGCCGGATTCCGTCCGGAACGTGGTCACCTCATAGCCGACGCGTGATGCAGCACCATCACGGTGCCGTGCTGGATGCCGGTGTCGACCGTTCGCGGAAAAATCTGCTTGATCTCCTCCGGGTACGCCGAGCTGGCGATGTCAACGTCGTGGATCGGCAGGCCCAGCAAGGCGTCGCGCACGCTGCCGCCGACGAAATAGGCCTCGTAGCCGGCCGCCTCAATTTTTTTCATGATCGGGATCGCCGCTTGGAAATCCGGATGGCTCAAATCAATTTTCATTACTTTGCTCCTTTTTCTCCCTTCTATCATAGCAAACTCACCGCACCACAGCGAAGGTCTGGTAAGATTAAGGGGCAAGCAGCTCAGGAGGCGTGATGGCATGACAAAAAAAACGCAGCGAATGGTGATGGATCTGGCCCTGATCACGGTGGGCTGTGCCCTGTACGGGTTCGGCCTAGTCACCGTCAACATCGCCAACCACCTGGCGGAAGGCGGCATCACCGGCATCACGCTCTTGATCCGCTACTGGTGGCACATCGACCCCGCCTACTCGACCCTGGTCCTAAACATCCCGCTGATTATTGTGGGCTACAAGTTCCTGGGCAAGCGGGCCCTCGCCTACACGGTCTACGGCACGGTGATGTTGTCAGTGTTCCTGTGGGTCTGGCAGCGCGTGCCCGTCAGTTTGGACATTCACCACGACCTGTTCATCGCCGGCGTGATGGCCGGGCTCTTCGGCGGGATCGGCAGCGGCCTGATTTACCGGCGCGGCGGCACCACCGGCGGCTCGGACGTCATCGCGCGCATTTTGGAAAAACAGACCGGGATCCCAATGGGCCGCTCGCTGCTGGGGTTTGACGTGGTTGTCTTGCTGGCCAGCCTGTCCTACCTGAACCTCGAACGGATGATGTACACCCTGCTGGCCAGCTACGTCTTTTCGCGCATCGTCGACTTCGTGCTGGAAGGCGCGTACGCGGCCAAGGGCGTGCTCATCGTCTCCGACTCATCTGAGGCAATCGCCAACGCCATCATGAACCAGCTCGAGCGTGGCGCGACCTACCTGAAGGCGGAAGGCGGCTTTGCGCGCGACCAAAAGCGCGTCGTCTACGCTGTGGTCGCCACCACCGAAATTGCCGCGGTCAAGCGCATCATCGACGACATTGACCCGCACGCCTTCATCACCATTTTGGACGTGCACGAGGCGCTGGGCGAAGGCTTCACCTACAAGCGCAAACCCAAGCGGCTGTTTCTGGGGTGATTAGGACAAAAATAGGACCGAAGACCAAGTGGTCTCCGGTCCAATTTTTTTGGCCTCAAGCGAACGTCGCCATTAATCAACTGCTAGACAAGCAATCCGCAGGCAACAGGCGGCGCTGATTACTGTTGGTCATCGGCCTCATCGTTTAGCTCGTCCAGCCGGTCCTGCATGTCGACATCATCCGGCACCAGCTTCAAGTACCGCGTGAGTGCCGCCTTCAGCTCGGCAGTCGCCCCAGTCGACTGGAAGAAATCGATGACATCGTGCAAAAAGTCCGCCGAATCCTGCAGCGCATTGAAAGCCAGCAGGTAGTTTTCACGCGCCTTATCAACATCATCCAGCCGGTCGTAGCTTTTTGCGAGGTTCCAGTAAATCTGCGGATCGACCTCATCTGACTTGTCCAGCGCCTCCAAAAAGGCCACGTTGTCCTCGTCCTTATGCTGAGCCAGCAGCAGGTTGCTCCAGGACAGCGCAACGGCCTGGTTCTCCGGATCGATGGCGCGGGCCTTTTTCAGGTAATTCTCGGCCAAGTCCAGGTTCTCTTCCTTGATGGCAAGGCTGGCACCGAGGGCAAAAAGCGTCGGGTTCGTGGCGTCCTGCTCGATCCCTTTTTGCACCGTCGTCAGCGCAGCGCCTCATCACCATTTTTCTGCTGAGCCATGGCTAGTGCAGATAGGCGTTGGCAAAGGATGGGTCGCCTTCGATCAGGCCTGTCAGCGTTTCAATCGCGTCCTTGGGCTGATCCAGCTGACTGTACAAACTGCCCAGCTGCAGCAGACTATCCGGATCCAAGGCCGCCACGCCGACGTCTTCGTAAACCGCCACGGCGTCTTCATACTGGCCCATATGCGCCAGGGTGGCCGCGTAACGGGCTTTGATGTTGACATGGGCCAATGAGTCCACCCCGGCGTTGATCAGCTGAGAATACGCAAGGGCGGCCTGGTCATCGCGGCCCCAGGCGAAGTACAACTCCCCGAGCGCAAAGGTGACCACCGGTTCATCCGGCACCAGCTTTTGGGCTTCCAGCAACTTTTGCTCAGCGACTTCGTAAAGACCCTGCGTCTGGTACACATCGGCCTCGGCCATCAGCGCCTGCGGATAGCGTCGGAGTCCGGCGTGACCTTCGCCAGCAAGTTGAGCGCCTCATCGGTGTCGCCATCGCCCACTGCAATGTCCGCCAGGTCGGTTTTGAGCTCGTCTTCGTCCGGGTACTTGCCCATCAGCTCCTGGTACAGCCTTTTGGCCTGCCCGGTGAAGCCGAGCGCGTACAACTCGCCGGCCAGATTGTATTTGGTTTCATCATCATCGTGCTTCAATACGGATTGGAAAAGGTTGCGGGACTCTTCCATGTGCCCTTTTTCCAGGGCCGCGAGCATCTGCTCAGAATAGCTCATGTTTCCCTCCTGAAAAAAACGGGCTCGAACAATAAAGTTCGAACCCGTTTTGCTAAACCTATCATTGCTCCAAGGAGACTACTTAACAGCGTCCTTGAGTGCCTTACCAGGCTTGAATGCAGGTACTTTTGATGCAGGGATCTTGATCTCTGCGCCAGTTTGCGGGTTGCGGCCCTTACGAGCTGCGCGTTCGCGTACTTCGAAGTTACCAAAGCCGATCAGTTGAACCTTCTCGCCTTTAGCCAGGGAAGCCTGGATTGAGCTAAATACTGCATCTACAGCTGCCGTTGCATCCTTCTTTGTCAAGCCGGTTGAAGTTGCAACACTTTCGATCAATTCTGCTTTATTTGCCATGATCTATTCACCTCCGTATAGATTTGGGTTACCCACCCAAACATACCCAATCTTGGTTTCCAAGAATGAGGAAACAATGATAAACCGGTATCACTATTTCAATTTTCAAGATAACACACAAAGCCCGTCGTAGCAAGGTTTTTTGGCATTATCGGCAAAAAAATCAGCGCGGCGATGAAAACTTGGCTCTGAAAAGGAACCTTATTGTACCGGGCTTTGTCAAACCCCGTCATTTCCGCTTTCTGGCGATCAAATGAATCGGCGTGCCGTCAAAATCGAACGTCTTGCGCAACTGATTAATGAGAAAGCGCTCATAGGAGAAGTGCAGCAGATCCGGATCATTGACGAAAACCACGAATGTCGGCGGTTTGACGGCCACCTGCGTCATGAAATAGATGCGCAGCCGCTTGCCGTTGATTGTCGGCGTCGGGGTGACCGCCAGCGCATCCAGTAACACGTCGTTGAGTACAGCACTCTGAATGCGGCGATTCTGATTTTCTGAAACCTTCTCGATCATGCCTGGCAGGTTCGTCAGGCGCTGATGGGTCTTTGCAGACACGAAAACAATTGGGGCGTAGTCCAGGTACTGAAATTCGTCCCGGACGTGCTGCTCGAACTCCTGTATCGTGTGGTTATCCTTTTCTTTGAGCGTGTCCCACTTGTTGACCACGATGATGATCCCGCGGCCCGCCTCGTGGGCGTACCCGGCCACTTTTTTATCCTGCTCGCGGATCCCCGTTTCGGCGTCCAGCACGACCAGGACGACATCGGAGCGATCAATGGCTCGCAGCGCCCGCATGACGGCGTACTTTTCGGTGCTTTCGTAAACCTTGCCGCGCTTGCGGATCCCGGCGGTGTCGATCATCGTAAATTCCTGATCGCCGTGCACGAACTTCGTGTCGATGGCGTCACGCGTCGTGCCCTCGATGGGACTGACAATAACGCGCTCTTCGCCGAGGATCGCATTGACCAGCGAGGATTTGCCGACGTTCGGCCGGCCGATGAAGGAAAACTTGATCGAGTCGTCCTCCGCGTCCGTGCCTCATCGGGAAACGCGGCGAACACCGCGTCCAACACGTCGCCCAGGCCGATGCCGTGACTCCCAGAGAGCGGATAGGGTTCACCGAAGCCCAAGCTGTAAAAATCATAGATGTCGTTGCGCCGCTCCGGGTTATCGACCTTGTTAACGGCAAGTACGACCGGCTTGTCCGCCTTGTACAAAATCTGCGCCACGCGTTCATCGGCATCGGTAACGCCGGCCTCGACGCTGGTCAAAAACAGGATCACGTCGGCCTCATCGATGGCGATTTCGGCCTGGTCTGAGATCTGTTGCAAAAACGGCTCATCGCCAATATCGATCCCGCCGGTGTCGATCAGCGCGAACTGCTTGCCAAGCCACTCGGCCTTGCCGTAAATGCGGTCACGCGTGACACCTGGGGTATCTTCGACGATTGAGACGCGCTCGCCGATCATGCGGTTAAAGATCGTGGATTTGCCGACATTGGGCCGGCCGACGATTGCTAATGTGGGGAGTACCATAGAATTATCTTCCCTTTCTATAAAACCGGACCCCTTCAGGTAATGGGACCCTCGCGTTTTCAGGTGCGACCAAGTGCGCACCTGACATAAATCGGGCTACGAGTTCGCAGCTAACGCATGTCACCCTGTAACTCGCTTTGCTCGTACAGGCTGATCAACGCCCGAGTGATTAGCTACGCCCAAGGCCTCGCCGCCAAAAAGCGGCGGCAATACCTTGAGCTAGGCTAATCATCAGGCTAAGTTCGCGAACTCTTCGCACCATACATATAAAAACCGAGGCATCTCTGCCTCGGCCAGAAAAGCAATTGCTTACTTGTTGTCGTTGTCGCCCTTGTCGTCGTTCGCTGTGCTCAGTTTCTTCAGCGCATCGCCGAGCAAATCGCTCATTGAGAAGCCTGAATCATCCTGCTGGTATTCAGCCGGAATCTGAGTGTGCTCACTACGGCCACCGCGACGACCGCCACGGTCACCACCACGGCTGTTGCCACCGCGGTTGTTGTTGCCGCCGTTACCATTGCTGCGCGGACGGTCTTCGTGGCTGCCTTCAGGCGCTTCGGTCAGCGCCTTGATGGACAGAGCCAGACGGTGCTGATCCGGGTCAACGGACAGAACCTTGACCTTGATTTCTTCGCCTTCGCTCAGAACATCCTGAGGTGTTGCGATGTGTTCGTGAGAGATCTGGGAAATGTGAACCAGACCCTCAACGCCAGGGAAGACTTCAACAAACGCACCGAAGCTGGTCAGGCGCTTAACGATCCCAGTCAGAACAGAGCCAGCTGGTGCCTTTTCTTCGATGTCATCCCAAGGCTGCGGCAACGTTGTTGATGGAAAGGCTGATGCGGTTGCGATCAGGATCAACGGCCAAAACCTTGACCTTGATGTCCTGACCAACCTTCAGCACGTCGCTTGGCTTGTCAACGTGATCGAAACTGATTTCGGACACGTGAACCAGACCATCAACGCCGCCAAGGTCAACGAACGCACCAAAGTTGGTGAGCCGAGCAACCTTGCCTTCAACTGTGTCGCCAGGCTGGATCTTCGCAAAGATCTCCTTGCGGGCTTCGGCCTTGCCGGCTTCAACGATCGCACGGTGAGACAGGATCAAGCGGTTTTCGCTTGGCTCGATCTCAATGATCTTGAATTCCAGTTCCTGACCCTTGTACTGGGACAGGTCTTCAACGAAGTGGTCGGAAACCATGCTTGCTGGGACGAACCCACGCACGCCGGCGTTAACAACCAGGCCGCCTTTAACGACGGAAGTAACCGGTGCGGTGATGGTTTCACCGGCATCAGCCTTAGCTTGGATGTCTTTCCAAACCTTTTGTGCTTCGAGGCGACGCTTGGAAAGCAGGTACTGACCGTTTTCCTTGTCCTTGCCGATCGTCGAGATGACAACCAGGTCGAGCTTGTCGCCGACTTTAGCAACCGAGTTGATGTCATCGATTGGCTGAGTGGATAACTCTTTAAGAGGAACGACACCCTCAACGCCGGTGCCCTCGATCCCTACAACCAGTTGCTTGTCTTCGACTGCTAGTACTTCACCTTTTACGGTGTCGCCGATGTGAACAGTTTCAACGCTCTTCAGCGCGTCCGCCATTGTTTCGGTGTTTTCGCTTGACTCATTCTTTTCACTCATGCCAGAAAATTCCTCCTATACGACTGTCATACTTAGTCTATTGTACCCGATGCGGGCCAAAATACCAACTATTTGTTTTGCGTTTTCAACCGTTTTTTTGTTGACAAGTTCAATAATGGTCTGCACTTCTTGGTCAATGGTCATGTTGCTGGAGTCGATCTCAACCGCATCGGCCGCTTTACGCAGCGGCGATACGGCCCGCGTGGAGTCCTTGCGATCGCGCTCGGCGATTTCCTCTTCCAGCGTGGCCACCGGCGTCATGATGCCCTTTTCGACGTTTTCCTTGTGGCGGCGCTGCGCTCTTGTGGCAACCGAAGCCACCATGAAAATCTTGACCTCGGCGCCTGGCAGCACGGTCGTCCCAATGTCGCGGCCGTCCATCACAATGTCATTGTTCGCCGCGATTTCGCGCTGGCGGCGCACCATTTCCTGGCGCACCTTAGGCAGCGCAGACACCTGACTCACGTTGTTAGTGGTTTCCTCTTGGCGAATGGCCAGCGTCACGTCCTCGCCGTCCATGAACACCAACTGTCCCTCCGCACTTGGTTTGAACGTGATGTCCAGATCGCGCAGCGCGGCCATGATGCCGGCCTCGTCCCCGTAACCGATACCTTTTTGCTTGGCCATGACGGTGGCCGTCCGGTACATTGCCCCCGTGTCACAGTAGATAAATCCTAACTTGGTGGCGACTAATTTTGCGATGGTACTTTTGCCTGACCCGGCTGGGCCGTCAATGGCGATCTGCATACTGCTGACTCCTCCTCGCTGGCCCCGCGCTTGGCGGTGCCACGTACTGCCAACCATTATAACCAAAAAAGAGCCGAGGATTCGCCTCGACTCACGGAATTCTTATTTGATTCGCACTGATTTGCCAGGCGTCAAAGTACCTTGACCGTTCCACTGGTAGAACTGACTCAGTGAAATGCCGTGGTTAACGGCGATGCGGTAAGCGTTGTCACCTTGCTTGACGGTGTAGTAGCCGGCCGCGCTGCTCGAGGAAGATAAGGCCGCACTGCTGCTGCTAGAGCTGGCCACACTCGACGAACTGCTTGCCGGCGTGCTGGAACTTGCGGCTTGGCTGCTTGAACTAGCGGCCTGTGAGCTGCTTGAAGTGCTGCTGCTCGACTTGCTGCTGGATGAGCTGTGCTTCTTACGCTTCTTGCTGCTTGTGGAAGAGCTCGACTTTTTGCTGCTGGCAACCGTAATTTTATCATTGCCGTTATTATTACTAGAATTGCTGGCAATCGCGTTATACGCCACCGGCACGATAATGAACAAGGCGATCAGGACCCATAAAACGTACTGAAGCACCCGCGTACCATGAGATTTCTTGCGCGTTGCGACGCGGGACAGGTTGCCCTCGTCGTCGCGATCATCCTCAAATTGCTTGTTCACGGTTGGCTCTTGTCCGCGTCATCAGGCTGTTTGTGATCGGTTTTCTTATTCATTGAAACGGTCCTCCTTGCATACTAGGCCCATTGTATCATATTTAATCACGTCGATTTTTAATTCCTGTTAAAGATACGCGCGAAAATCTGTTGCCAATCCTGGGATTTGATGGGTTCGGCAGGCGCCCCGGTCGCCAGCTGCGCAATCACTGCTGGCGTCAAGGCCCCACAGCAAAACGCCGTGTGCGCGGCCCCGCTGGAGTCAAAATGACGCAGCAGCGTGGTGCGCTTACAGTCACTGGTGGTGGCCAAGGCGGCGATCGCCTGAAAACTCTTCTGTTTCTCACCGCGGCGCGCGGCCAGCTGCGCTTCGACCTGCGGCTGCGTGAACCCCGCCTGAATGTACGCCTCGATCAGATCGACCTGCGGGTCATCAAAGTCAGTGTAGGCGCTCGGATGCTTAAAAATCGTTTCGATCAGCCGCTGATCCGGCACGCTGGCCGCAAACTGCCCGGCGCGGTTCAGGTCATTGGGCTCGAGCAGCACCAGCGTCGCGGACTTTTGCCCGTCGCGGCCGGCCCGGCCGATGCCCTGCGAATAAGCCTCCAGCGAATCCGGCAGGTGCAGGTACAGCACCAGGCGCACGTCCGGTTTATCGATACCCATGCCAAACGCACTGGTCGCGCAAATCACTGCGACCTGGTTAGCCATGAACTGGCGCTGGATGCGGTCGCGTTCAAGAGTGTCCAGCCCGGCGTGGTAAAACGCCGCGGCAATGCCCTGGCCCTGCAGCAGCTCGGCGTAGCGCTCCGCCTCTTTCTTGCGGTCAAAGTACAGGATCTTGGGGCCCTGCACCTGCTGCACCACGGCCAGCGCGCGGGCCTGCTTTTGCTTCGCATTTTCAACCGTTTCAAAGCCCATGAACAGGTTGGGCCGATCCACACTGGTGATCAGGCGCTTAGGCCGCGTTAAGTTCAACCCGTGAATGATGTCCTGCTGCACTTTCAGCGGCGCGGTGGCGGTCAGCGCCAACGTTCGCTTGCGGCTGCAGCGCCTCGCGGAACTGCCCCAGCTGCAAATAGGCCGGCCGAAAATCCGGTCCCCACTGCGAGATGCAGTGCGCCTCGTCGACGACAAACAAGCTGACCGCCAATCGCCGCAGCTGCGCCAGCACATCCGGCCGACCCAGGGTCTCAGGCGCCAGAAACACAAACTTCTCGCCGGCCAGCTGGCTGAGCACGGTTTTAAAATCCGCCGGGGTCAGCCGGCTGGACAGCGATACCACGCGCTTTTCCCCACTGGCCTGAAGGCGGGCCACCTGGTCTTCCATCAGCGCCAGCAGCGGCTCGACCACCACGACCAGCCCGTCCAGCAGCCGCCCGGGCAGCTGGTAGCACAAGGTTTTCCCGCTCCCAGTCGGCAGCACACCGAGCACGTCCTCGCCGTTCAGGACCGACTGGATGATTTCTTCCTGGCCGGGCCGAAAGCCGGCGAAGCCAAACTCCTTTTTTAGGTAAGACGTTAAGTCAGCCACGCGGCCACCTTCCTTGCAGATTCAAGATTTGAAACAGGCGCACATGAAAAAAACTCGGCCGCGGGAATTGCCGCCAGCAGCTTCTGGTAGTCCAGCTCATGCGGATCCACCTGGGTAAACGCTTGGCGCAGCGCCGGCGAGTACAACCTCTCGACCGGCGGCTGCCACCCAAAGATCGTCGCTGCCAGCAAATGTTCGTTAACCGTGCTGGGCTTGAGGTGCAGCTGGGCCCCCACCTGCGCGCGCGTGCGGCCGGCATCGATCAGCTGACAGGCGCGGTAATTGCTGGCGGAAAGCAGCGCCACCCGACCGCCCCACAGGCTCTGCAGCGCCGGCCAGTCCAGATGCTCAGCAATCAGGCTGACGAGCCGCGCCAAATCGTCCAGATGCAAAAACGCCCCTGCTAAATCTTCCGCCTGCGCGCCGCCGACAAACTCATGCCCGATGAGCCGCGCGGCCATCCGGTTGGCCGCCGCACTTGGCAGCAGCGCGAAGGCGGCGGTGAGTTCAGAGGCAAACTTGCCTTGGCGATTTTGGGCATACCATCGCCGCACAAACTGCTGCGCGCCCCAGTCGCGCACCGCCGGCTCGTACTGATTATTGTGATACGCCGCCTCGGACACCGCCTGCACCGCCAATAGGAGCCGCTGCTCAAATTCGCGCACGCCCATCCAGCTGGTAATGCGTCGGCAGTGGCACGCGGGCCGCCGCCTGCATTTTGGCCGCCGGATCTGTCAGCACCAGCCCAGTCTCGGTGTGGGTCAAGGCATGGGCGTTCACCAGCTGCTTGACCGCCGCTTGAAAATCGGCGCGGCCCAGCGTAGGGTAAAGCTGAAGCCACTGCAACTGACCGTGCTGAAGTGCAGCAAACAAGACCGACAGCGTCTTCTTGCCGTTCAGCAGCATGTACGCCGCGGTTTCGCGCCGCGGCTGCTCATCAAATAATTGCACCACAAAATCTGTCAGCATCTTTTCCCTCGGAAGTGAAGTCTTATGAAACCAGTATACGCGCATGTCGACCGCGCTGCCTGCATCGCCTGCGGGTTATGCCAAATGCTCGCCCCTAAACTGTTCGATTACGACAGCGAAGGCATCGCCAGCTACCACCCAGACGGCAACACCGGCACCAAGCCGGTTGATCCAGCCGACCTGATCGATTTGAAAATTGCCTTTCGCCGCTGCCCGACCGGCGCGATCCAGCACAGCGAGCAGCCCTTCAACGATCAGCAGAAATAGATTTCGCAGTCAGCGCAGGCTGGCTGTTTTTGTTTGTTCCCAGTGACACCTTTTAGGCTTTTTGTTTCATAACGTGGTTCCGCCGTTCCCTGTCTCCCCCGTATACTAACGGTGAACAAGTAAAGGAGTCGATCATTCATGAAAGTCATCACTGTTGAGGAACATTTTGAATCCGCCAAGGTCACCCAGGCCATGGCCGCCGCTGCCGGTCAGCAAAGCCGGCCAAACGTCAGCCCGGAAATGGCCCACTACATGCAAACCACCCTCCAACGGCCACCATCATGCAGGACGTGGCCAAGGACCGGCTGGAATTCATGAACCGCTATGGGATCGATATGCAGGTCCTATCCTACGGCAACGCCCAGCCGCAGAACCTGGACCCCAAGGACGCGGTGCCGCTGAGCCAGTTAGCCAACGACGAGCTGGCCAAAGCCATCCAAGTCGCGCCTGACCGCTACGCCGGGCTGGCTGTTTTGCCGGTCGGCGATCCGAACGCTGCGGCCAAAGAGCTGCACCGCGCGGTGGAGCAGCTCGGCCTGAAAGGCGTCCTGCTCAAAGGCAATTACGCCGGCAAGTTCTTTGATGACCCGTTCTTCTTCCCGATTTTCCAAGCGGCGGCCGAGCTGAACGTGCCGGTTTACTTCCACCCGTCGTTTGTCCCGCCGGTCATCACCCAGCACTACTTTGAAAGCGACCACTGGACTGAAGTCGTGTCCGGGATTTTTGGCAGCGCCGGTTACGGCTGGCACATGGACGTCGGCATTCAGGTGATGCGCATGATCCTGTCCGGCATTTTTGACAAACTGCCCAACCTCAAGCTGGTGTCCGGCCACTGGGGCGAACTGGTCCCGATGTTCCTGGAACGCCTGGACGACGAGCTGGACAAGTATGACGGGCTCAAGCGGCACTTCTCCGCTTACTACCGCGACAACGTTTATGTGACCCCCAGCGGCATCCTGAGCCAGCCGCAACTGAATTTCCTGCTGGAAGAAGTGGGCGCCGAGCACATCCTCTACTCGATCGACTACCCGTACAAGCAGCCGGCAAATGCGGCCACCTTCCTGAATGACGCCAAGCTGACCGCAAGCCAGCGCGAGGCCATTGCACACGGCAACGCCGAGCGCGTCTTCAACCTGAAGTAGGTGCAAGTCAGGGAAAAATACCGCTAGTTAAAAAGATGAGCCTCCAGGGTCGCAAATGCCGATCCTGGAGGCTCATTTTGTCTTTATCAAACAACTTCACGTTCACTCACGGTTCAATCGATCAGCTTTGCTGAAACCAACGGGATGGCTGACCAGTCAAGCATGCCTGCATTCACCAAGAAAAGACTGCCAATTCCGCGCGACCAGCCCCGGATCATCGATGCCCAGCGCGTGGCCTGCGTGATCGTCAATGACCACGTGCTGATTAGGGGTATGGCCTAATCTTTGCAGATGGTCTTGGTACCCAACAATGTTATCTTGCCGACCCAGTATGGTGTAAATGGGTATGTTCAACTTGGCCAGGTTGGCGAACAGCTGGGCTTCATCCTCAAGTGAATACTTGCCGGACTGCTTGATTTGATCCCAGAACTGCCGATTGTATTGCCGCTGACCAGGCAGCGATTGGGTCTGATAAGCCTGCCAAGTTTGCGGGCTGATCACCACGTTGATGAAGCGGTAGCCCTGCATGGCCGCCGAACCGTCATCTGGTACCGGCTGAACGACTTGATTGCGATGCGTGGCAACATGGCGGTCAGCACTGTCGGCAATGACCACGGGACAGGTCGTGAAGACCCCGCCAACATGTTGCAGCCGGGTGGCCAGCTCGTCACACAGGTAGCCGCCATAGGAATGGCCGACCAAAATGACTGCGGCGTTGCCGGCAGTCGCCGTGATAAACGCCGCCAGCAGGTCCGCCACCTGATCACTGCTGGTGAGGCCGGTCACATTTTGAGACTGCCCCATGCCGGGCAAATCCACGTAGTAGCGGCGAAACTGCTTGGTCTCCGGAAACTGCTCGTAAAGCGCGCTCATGCTGACTTGCGACAGGGACATGCCATGCAGAAAATAGATTGGCTGACCCTGGCCATAAACTTGGTAAAATAACCGTTCTTTAAAAAAACATGCATTCTGCTTCCTCTCTTGCCCGCCAGGTGGTCACGGCTTGACCCACCACCAAGCGGTCGCCGGTCAGATGATCCCTGGCTAGGCCAAAAGTCGTCCCCAGCGGCAAATGGATACTGCATGATAAGAATAACATGAGCACCCGCCGCGTGAATGGCATCGCGCGAATCATGAAGCTTTTGAATCCATTCAAAACAGCATAAAGGGCAAGCCCTTGGAAAAGTCCAACGGCTTGCCCTTCAACTGCCTTTCACCAGTCACTGCGCCTCAACAACGACTTGCGACTTCATGAATTCCTACTGCAAGTGAGTCGCGCCTTGCTGCTGCGCGCGCTGCTTTTCCAGCCACGGCATCATGGCCTTGGCGATGACGAAGAACACCGCAGACACGACGACCCCTTTGATCAGGTTGAACGGCACCACGCCGATCAGCACGTAGCGGGTCACGGACATCCCCAGCGGGAAGCTCATCACGGCCAGGTACATCGGCATGATGATCAGCCAGTTGAGCAGGCTCATGATCACGGTCAGACTCAGCGTGCCCAGTGCCAGGCCGGACACTTCGCGGCCCACGCTGCTTTTTGGCTTCATGGTCATGACGACCGGCAGCATGAAGCCGACCGAGGCGATGAACGCCGCCAGGTCACCGATCAAATTGACAATGCCGCCGCCCGTGAGAACAAAGTGCAGCAGCGAGCGCACAAACGCGACCATGATGCCGCCGGTCGGGCCGTACAGCAGGCCCCCAAGCAGTACCAGCAAGTCGGACAGATCCAACTTGAGAAACGGAAACATCGGGAGAATCGGAAACGCCAGGTACATCATTAAGACAAACCCGACCGCCGAAAGCAACGCGATCCCGACTAAACGGTGAACTCTAGAACCAGACATGAAATATCCCTCCATGTGGTTGCTTCAGAGAGGCCTACGCCAAGGCGCGAAAAAAAAGACCCATTTACCCAGGGGGTAAACAGGCCTTAGCTTGAATGTCGATTCAAAATAAGCCCCATCTTCGTTTATCTAGACTATACTATCGGTCTCGGATTTCCACCAAGTCGGCCGTGCACATGCACGGTTCACGGACTATCACCGCCGGTCGGGAATTTCACCCTGCCCCTGAAGACGAACCAGTATTTAATTTTTAGTACTTACAAATTATAACCACATATGTAAGCGCTTGTCAACCTTTTTGCGCCAGCGCTTCAAGTGCCCGAATTTCCTCGCGCTTGAGCGGCCGGTACTCACCTGGCTGCAGGCCCTCCAGCGTGAGCGGCCCGTACTGCTCACGCGCCAGCTTCATGACCGGATAACCGATCGCCTTGAACATCTTTTTGACCTGGTGATTGATGCCTTGGTGAATGGTCAGTTGGATGATAGCCGTATTTTTCAGCTTGTCCGAGCTGATCTGCTTGAACTTCGCCGGCGCCAGCTTCTTGCGGTCCACGACCAGCCCGTCCTTCAGCGGCATCAGTTTGTCGCGGGTCGGAATGCCCTGCACCTTGACCACATACTTTTTCTCGACCTTGTAACTCGGGTGCATGAGCATGTTCGCAAAATCCCCGTCGTTGGTCATGATCAGAAGCCCAGAGGCGTCCCAGTCGAGGCGGCCGACCGGGTAAATGCGCTCCTTGACGTCCTCAAAAAAAGTCGGTGACGGTGCGGCGGCCCTTGTTGTCGGTCACGGCGGAGATCACATCCCGCGGCTTGTAAAACACAAAGTACTGCTTTTTTTCTTCCTGGTTCAACGGCACGCCGTCGACTTCGATGGCATCCTCACTGGTGACCTTGACGCCCATTTCGGTGATCACGTTACCGTTGACGGTGACGTGGCCCGCGGCAATCAGCTCCTCGGCGTGGCGGCGTGACGCGACCCCGGCGTTGGCGATGGCCTTTTGCAGGCGCTCTTCGGTTAATTTACTTGGCATGGTTGGATCCTTCCTCTGACTTCGCGTCAGTGGCCTCAGTTGGTGCATCTTCTGACTCTGATGCCGCCGGTTCGGCGTCATCTGCCGCACTGTCCGGCAGGGTGTTACGAAAATCGGTGAACAGGTCGACCTCAGTCGGGTCGGCCTTGGTCTCATCCAGCGGCGGCAGGTCGTCAAGGGTATGCAGACCGAAGTAGTCCAGGAAAAACGGCGTGGTGGCGTACAAAATCGGCCGCCCTGGCGCATCCTTGCGCCCGGCTTCCTTGATCAGCTGCCGCGATGCCAACGTCGTCAAGGCGCCGGAACTTTGCACGCCGCGCACATCGTCAATTTCCAGGCGCGTGATGGGCTGCTGGTAGGCGATAATCGCCAGCACCTCCAGCGCGGCGTTGGACAGCCCAGTGTGCGGCGGACCCGCAAAGTACTGCTTCAGCGCGCTTGCGTACTCGGGTTTGGTCAGCAGGTAGTACCGGTCGTCGGCGCTTTGCAGCATCAGGCCGCGGCTGGCATCGTCTGCCAGCCCCTGCCCAAACGTGGCCAGCTGCTGACGCATGGCGGCGGGCGAAATGTTGAGAAGCTGGGCAAAATCGCTCAGCGCAACCCCCGCTTCCCCGGCGGTGTATAGGATTGCTTCGATCACGGGTTGCATCAGGCGGCCTCCTTTTTCATGACGGTGATCGGCGCAAACGGCCCGGCCTGCTCGCAGATGATCTGGTCGGCCTTCATCAGCGTCAAAATTGCCAAAAACGTGGTCACCACGCCATCCACCGTGTTCACGGCGACCAGCGCGTCGAACCGGCAGGTGCCCACTTCGTCGATCTGGCGCAGCACCTCACTGATGCGTTTTTCCACCGAAATCGGTTCGGCCTCGATGTGCGCAATGGTGGTCTTAGTCGCGAGCTGGCGCGCCACCACGGCCGCCATCGCCCGGCTGATGTCGTTCAGCTTGACGGAGCCCGGCCGCATCGGCACCCGGACGTCTGCACCAGGCAGCGATTCCGGCTTGGCGTAGGACTGCGAGCGCGCCTTTTCGCGGTCCCGCAGCTGCTCGGCCGCCTCTTGGTAAACCTGGTAAGTCAGCAGCTGGGCAACCAGCCCTGCCCGCGGGTCTTCGTAGTCGTCTTCATCCGCTTCCTGGTCCGGCTCAGGCTGCGGCAACAGCATTTTACTTTTCATCGCCATCAGACTGGCGGCCATAACAAAATAATCACCAGCCACATCCAGCCGGGCCGTCTGCATGTCGTGCAGGTAAGCCAGGTATTGGCTAGTGATCTCTGCGATCGGAATGTCGTAAATATCGACTTCATTGGTCCGAATCAGGTGCCAAAGCAGGTCCAGCGGCCCGGAAAAGTCATTCAGCACTAACGTCAGCGCCATCGTGATCCTCTTTTCTATACTTCTGGTACGCGGCGATCAGACTGGCGTTGTCCATGGTGCCCATCAGTTTCTTATCCGGATATTCGGCACACAAATCCCGCAAAACGGCAAACTGCGTCGTTTCGCTTCGCACCGCCGGCGACAGCGACAGGTGCCGCACCATGACATAGTCCTTGCCGAGTTCCGCGCCGACGACCCCCTCAAAGTCTGCCCCCGGGGCCTCGCGGTACAGGTACAGCACATGCGAATTGTCAGCCGTATACAGCGTCAGTTCAGTTTTGAGATGATCAATGTCCTTCAAGTCGGGAATGAACGATAAGAAGCCCATCGCGATCTTGGCATAATCATTCTTATACTTGGTTAGCATGATAGCCTCCACAGATTAACTACACTCCAAGATACTTTACCATATCTTAAGAGAGCGAACAAACCCCAAGCCACTGGAGGTTTGTACTCAGCCCCGCGGATGGGTCTGGTGGTACACAGTCATGATCTTCTTGTTGGACAGGTGCGTGTAGATCTGGGTCGTGGAGATATCGGCGTGGCCGAGCAGCTCCTGGACCACGCGCAGGTCGGCGCCGTTTTCAAGCAGGTTCGTGGCGAAGCTGTGGCGCAGCGTGTGCGGCGTGACGTCCTTTTGGATGCCGATGTCGGCAATGTACGCCTTGAGGTTCTTCCAGATGCCCTGCCGCGTGAGTTGGTGGCCGTGAAAATTGACGAACACAACGCTCGGCTTGCCGCTTTTGATCAGGCGCGGCCGGCTGTCGTGCAGGTACTGGTTGACCCAGTCCACGGCCTGCGGCGACACCGGCACGATGCGCTGCTTGTCGCCCTTGCCGGTCACTTCCAGCAGGTTCAAGCTCAGGTGCAGCTGATCGAGACGCAGGTTGACCACTTCGGACACCCGCAGGCCGGTCGCGTACATCAGCTCAAAAATCGCCCGGTCGCGCATGCCCAGCGGCTTGTTCACATCTGGCGCCGCCATCAGCGCGTCGATCTCCGGGCCGTTCAAGGTCGCCGGCAGGTGCTTGGCGGGCTTGGGCGAGTCAACCAGCGCCATCGGGTCGGCCTTGACGCGCTCTTCGCGCAGCAGGTACCGGTAGAACTTGCGCATCGCCGAAATCATCCGGCTCTGCGAAGTCGCCGCCTTCACCTGGGCCTGAGTCGCCAAAAAGGCCTGAATCGAGGCCAGATCCTCCGGAAAACTGTCCAAATGCTGCTGATTGACCCACGCGGTGAACTCCACCAGGTCCTGGCGGTAACTGGCCTGCGTCGTTTTGGCTAAACCGCGCTCGATGTCCAAATAATGCACAAAATCCCCGATGAGATCAGCGCGGGCTTGTTCACTTTTGGTCGGCACGACGGGTCACTCCATTTTCTTCGACAATCAGGTGCGCCTTCAGCAGGTGCCCCAAGGCGCGCTTGAACGCCCCTTTGCTGATGCCGAACGTCATTTTGATGGCGTCCGGATCACTTTTATCCGTGTACGGGATCGACTTGCTCGGGTCGTGGTCGATAAAGGCCAGGATCATCGCGGCATCGTCGCCGATTTCCTCGTACGCGCGCGGGCGCAGCGAAAGGTTCAGCGTGCCGTCATCGCGCACGCCGATCACGCGGCCGTGCACCACTTCGCCCAGCCGCGGCTCCTGGTCGCGCTCGCTGGGGTGAATGAAGCCAGGTAATAATCGTCGGTGATGACATGGGTGCCGGACAGGCGCAGCGCGTACACCGTGGCCGTGACGTTTTCGTTCATCATGGTCGGCTTGGCCTGGTTGGCCACGGCCTGGAACATGTTCATGTCGGCGAGCTTGGCCCACAGGCGGTGCTGCTTGTCGATGTGCATGGACACCATGAGCCGGTCGCCCTTGGCCGGCCACAGCTTGGTCAGCTCCGGCAGGTCATCCAGCGACAGGACCAGGTCCTTGTCGGGCAGCCCGATGTCGATAAAGACCCCGAGGTCCTTGCGCACGTCGACCACTGTGCCAAAGGCGTACCGGTCGTAGCCAACTGCCGGCAGCTTGGTCGTGAAGCGGTCCGCACCGCTTTTATTCTCGTAAGCAAAACCATGCAAGACGTCGCCCACTGCCGGCTGCGTTTCAAACTCGGTCGCGTCGACACTCATGGTCACGCCTTGGTACTGGACGAACACCTGGGTCTCATTTTGGTCCGAAACCGTGGCGTCGATAATTTGTCCGTTAAAATTCATTTCTATTCTCCTTTAATGCGTTGGCATCAGGTTAAACACGCTGAGGATTACGTAAGTCATGCCGCTGGCGATCACCGGCCCGGCCGCGATGCCCTTCAGGAAGACCACGCCGAGGATCGTGCCGAACACGAGGGCCACGGTCATTTCGGGATTGCCGGCAAGCAGGCCGACCCCTTTGGATGACAGCACCGCGACCAGCACCCCCATTGCAATGGCGATCCAGCCGGCCGGCGTTTTCATCACGTTCAGCAGGTCCGACACCGTGATCTCGCCAGTGGCGATCGGCACCATGATGGCCGCTGAAATAATGGTGACGCCCCAGTTGATCCCCTGCGCCTGCATCAGCTTCAGCAGTGGGTGAAACAGCGGCACCAGCTTAAGCACCATCACGAAACCGACACCGATCATCAGGGCCTTGTTCTTCGACAGCGCAGCGATTCCGAACACTGCGCCTAGGAATAACCAGCTTTCCATGTCTACCTCCGTCAGTACAGTCTAGATAACACTTTACACGCTTCGGGCAATATTGTCATTAGTTTACATAACGATAACTGGAAAATAATTGTTGCACGCCGCAGTCAAAACAATCATTGGGACAAAAAAAAGCCGCTGAATCGCTTCAGCAGCCTTTCACGCGTTTAGTTGACCCGCTCGCGACGACCACGCCACCACGCGATCAACGATGCCATTCCCAGCAAAATCATGCACCAAGGGACAAGCTCGACCGCGGCGTCGCGGGTCACCTGCCAATGAACGATCAACGGCGCACCGTAATGCATTGTCATCTTCCACCAGTAGTCTTGACCTTTGATCAAAGGTCCATGATCCCGATAATGCCCAGCACCAACAAAATGCGATTGTGATCACTAGGCTTCAAATACGCGCCAGTGAAGATGTCGTAGATGATCACCGCCACCATGGTCGGAAAAAAAGACCAGCATGGTCAAAGTGCCCTGATCAGCCACGACGGGATGGCCGACCACCGCGGAAACCGCAAAGTTCAGGCCAAGCAGTCCGAGCAGCAGCCAAAAGCCCCCTGCGAAACCGCGCAACCGGAGCAGTCGTTGCCTTTCATCAAACATCCAATTGTCCTCCCCACTCATTTGTCAGTCTTCCCAAAACAAGTCGTCCAGCGTTTTGCCCAGTTCCTTACAGATTCGCAAACAAAGCTGAATGGTGGGATTGTAATCCCCTTTTTCAATAGCGCCAATGGTTTGCCGCGTCACCCCGATCCGCTCGGCCAGCTCGGCCTGCGTCAGGTTGCGAGCAGTGCGTGCGGCTCGCATGCGTTCATTTCTCATCAATTTTTCCTCGATCACAGTATACGACCTGACCAGCAAATGCCAAATATATCTTACTTTCATGTGCGCCGGAAAATTTAAAACCAAGACCATTCGCATGTGGTCTTAATCGGGCTACGACTTGGTAACGGGGGAGCATCCAGCTACGCCAGTGGCCTCGCCGCCAAAAAAAACGGCGGCAATGCCTCTGGCTATGATCAGACCGTAGCCATTTATGGCGTACAGTCTGACATGCGTAGCGGCTGGCTGTCCCCCTAAGAACGCCAAGTCTTCGCACCTTACCTAATCGGGCTACGGACTGGCAACGGCCGAGTGTCTAGCTACGCCCAGCGGCTCGCTCGCGCTGCGAGCAATCCACTGGGCTAGGCTAGTCATCGGCCTAAGTACGCCAGTCCTTCGCACCTTACTAAATCGGGCTACGGACTGGCAACGCGGGAGTGGTTAGCTACGCCCAAGGCCTCGCCGCTAAAATCGGCGGCAATGCCTTGGGCTAGGCTACCCATCCCGCTAAAACCGCCAGTCCTTCGCACCATGCAAAAAAGCCGCCTCATCTCTGAGACGACCTTCTTGAACTCGATTAGCGGAAAGCTTACAGCGTGTTGGTAGCACCCTTGTAAACAATGCCGCGACGGGAATCAACGGTGATGATCTGACCATCGGTGATTGCCTTGAGGGCACCCTCGGCGCCAACAACCACTGGGATCCCCATAGCGATGCCGACAACGGCAGCATGGGAAGTCAAGCCGCCGCCTTCAACGACCAGAGCGGCTGCCTTTTCGATGGCTGGCAGGTAATCCTTGTCAGTGGTCTTGGTAACCAGAATGTCACCCTTTTGCATCTTAGCTGCAGCTTCGTCAGCAGAGGTTGCCAGAACAGCCTTACCAACAGTAGCTGCGTCACCAACACCGGAACCTTGGACCAGCTTGGAGCCGATCATTTGGACCTTCATGACGTTGGTCGTGCCGGATTCGCCAACTGGAACACCGGCAGTGATCAGGATCAAGTCGCCTTCTTCAGCGAAGCCGAGCTCTTGCGCCTTCTTCGTCGCGAGGTCGAACATCTCATCCGTGTTGGCAGGCTTGTCAACGATATACGGGAAGACCCCGCGGTTAACAGTCAAGCCGCGCTGAGTGTGCTCGTTAAAGGTCAGCGCCAGGATGTTGGCATCTGGGCGGTACTTGGAAATCATACGGGCAGTGTAGCCAGATTCGGTCGTTGCAACAATGGTCTTAACGCCAAGTTTTTTGGCCGTGCGGGCAACCGCAACGCCGACAGACTCAGTAACGGACTCATTGTCGTAATTGCGCTCTGGGTAGCCGCCTTCCTTGATGAGCTGATCTTCAATGTAGGAATCGATCCGAGACATCGCAGCAACAGACTCAACAGGGTACTTACCGTTAGCGGATTCACCGGAAAGCATGGTTGCATCAGTGCCATCAAAGACGGCGTTGGCAACATCACTCACTTCGGCACGAGTCGGACGTGGGTGCTCCTGCATGGAATCCAGCATATCGGTGGCAGTGATCACTGGCTTGCCGACATCGTTGCACTTGCGGATCAAAGCCTTCTGAACGATCGGGACGTGTTCGAATGGGATTTCGACACCCATATCGCCACGGGCAACCATCAAGCCGTCGGAAACCTTGAGAATGTCATCGAAGTTGTCGATACCTTCCTGGGATTCGATCTTCGGGAAGATCTGAACGTACAGCGCGTTCTTTTCTTCGAGCAGTTCACGAATGTCCATGACATCCTGAGGCTTGCGAACAAACGATGCGGAGATGAAGTTGATGCCCTGATCCAAGCCGAAGCGAATGTCATCGGCATCCTTTTCGGTGATCCCAGGCAGGTTGATGGCAACGCCAGGGGCGTTAACACCCTTACGGCCGCCGAGGACGCCATCGTTTTGAACGGTGGTGACCAGTTCACGGTTCTTTTCGTCCTTTTCAGTGATCAGCATGTCGATCAGCCCATCATCAAACAGAACATGGCCGCCAACGTGCGTATCGTCATAAAGGCAGGATACGTTACAGCAACTTTTTCCTTGGTCCCTTTGAGTGAAGCGTCCATGGAAATACGAACAACGTCGCCAGTATGGAACGAGATTTTGCCGTCCGGAGTGTCCTCAACGGTAGTCCGAATCTCGGCACCCTTGGTGTCAAGCATGATTCCGACCGTCTTGCCGGTAATCTTTTCAGCGTCATGAACCATCTGCATGCGAGCCGCGTGTTCTGCGTGGTCCCCATGTGAGAAATTAAACCGGAATACATTAGCGCCTGACTGAATCAACTTAACGATAATGTCTGTCGTATTGCTGGCAGGGCCAAGCGTGCTAACGACCTTGGTTTTTTTCATAAATAAAATCGCTCCTTTTGAATTTTTTTAACCCGCCTTGATGGCGAAATTAACTAATTGATGTTCGAATACCGACTAGATGAGCAGCCGTTTAGTAAGCAAGGTCCTCGACCAACTGGTGCAGCTCCAAGTGACTTTCGTGCTTGGAGTTGAACAGATCGGTCATGGCGTGGCTGACCAGCTTGTTGTTCTGAATTCCAACAGCCAGACCGCCTTTACCCTGCATCAACAGCTCAACGGCGTATGCGCCCATTTGCGAGGCCAAAACGCGGTCCTTCGCTGTCGGGTTGCCGCCGCGCTGAACGTGACCCAGCGTGGTTGCGCGCAGCTGGAAGTCGCCGTACTTGCTGAGCTTGTCAGCAAATTCGTCGGCGTGCATCACGCCTTCGGCCAGCACAATGATTGCGTGCTTCTGGCCGCGCTGACGGGCAGACTTAAGCTTGGCAGCGACCTTTTCGATGTCGTAGTCGTGCTCCGGAATGATCACGTCTGCGGCGCCGCCGGCAACGGCGGACCACATCGCAATGTCACCACAGTTGCGGCCCATGACCTCAACCACGAACGTACGCTCATGGCTAGCCGCCGTGTCAGTCAGCTTGTCGATGGCATCCAGCGCGGTGTTGACCGCGGTGTCAAAGCCGATCGTGAAGTCGGTGTACGGAATGTCGTTATCGATCGTGCCTGGCAGGCCGATCGCGTTGTAACCGTGCTGCGTCAGCTTCAAGGCGCCGTGGTAAGACCCGTCGCCGCCGATGACGACCAGCGCGTCGATCCCAAACTTATTCAGTTGCGCGATGCCCTTGAGTTGAACTTCTTCCTTTTCAAACTCAGGGTAGCGAGCGGAGTAAAGCATGGTCCCGCCGCGCTTGATCACATCGTTGACAGCAGCCGCGTCAATTTGGAAAATATCGCCGGCAACCAAGCCCGCGAAGCCATAATTAATGCCGAAGACTTCAAGGCCTTCGGTCAAGGCTTTGCGGGAAACCGCACGAACAGCAGCATTCATGCCAGGGGCGTCGCCACCGCTGGTCATAATCCCAATGCGTTTCATCATTTCACCTCATGATTTTTCTTTCGGGGCACGCCCCTAACACTCGTTAAGCATATCACTTTTCAGAAAAGTTGTCGCCTGAAGCCGCAGAATTTTCTCATTTTTCATCAGCGCCGTTCAGCCGTTGGCGCACAACGTTTTTTTCCGCCCACTAAGCCGGCAATAATGGTGACGGTTTCATCGCTGTCATCGACCCAGTAGCGCCGATTCAAAATGATGCTTTCACGGGTCTTGCCGTTCACCAAGATGACCGGGGTGCCACCGTGATGCTGGGCCAGCGCTTGCATCAACTGTCTCTGCCCAGCCTTGTTGTCCGGGTCCGCCAGGCGGATGAACAGCTTGGCCTGCGGCAGGTTCGCCAGCGCCTCATCCCCGAGCTCAATGCGGTTGGCGATCAGCTGCAGCCCATCGCGCTCCTCGACCTTGCCCTGCACCACAATCACCTGATTCTCCTGGTACTCGGCAATCGCCGGATACAGGCTTGGAAACACCGTCACACTCAGCTGACCGGCGCCGTCCTGACCGTCCAAAAACGCCATTTCCTGCCCCTTTTTGGTCCGGATGCGCTTGATGCGACGGATCACCAGCACCACCGTGACCTGCGTGTGCCCTTCCAGCTCAACCGTGGACACCAGCGGCATAAACGGACTGAGCGCCTCAACATAACGGTCCACTGGGTGCCCGGATAAGTAGACACCGAGCACCGCGGCCTCCTGGTCGAGCTGCTCGGTGGCGCTCAAGCGCGGCACCGTGATGGTTTTCGGCTGAAACGCCTCAAACAAGGTTACGTCATTGCCGGCCAGCTTGACCGTTTCGATCAGCTCGGCCAGGTTGGCCTGGACCTGCGCCCGGTTATCGTCGAACTGGTCGAACGCGCCGGCTTGGATCATCGCGGTGAAGTTCTCAGGTTTCAGCCACTTGACGTCGATGCGCTGCAAGACGTCCTGCACCGACTTGAAGGGGCCGCTTTGCCGCGCCGTCAGCAGCGCATCGGCAAAGTCGCGGCGCATCCCTTTGATCGACAGCAGGCCGAACCTCAGCGCGGCCCCTTCGATCCGGAACACCAGCTTTGACCGGTTAATGTCCGGCCCAAGCACCTTGATTTTACGACTTTTCAGCTCCTGGACATACTGCCGCAACTTGGTGGCGTTGTTCAGGCTGCCGTTCATCAGCGCCGCAAAAAAAACGCGGTCGGGTAATGCACCTTGATGTAAGCCAGCCAAAACGCGATCATCGAGTACGCGACCGCATGGCTGCGGTTGAACCCGTAGTTGGCAAAATGATCGATGTAGTCGTACACGGTTTCGGCGGTTTGCTGATCGAAGCCCTTGGCCTTGGCGCCTTCAATGAACTTGGTTTGCTCGGCCGCCAGCACCGCGGCCTTTTTCTTACTCATCGCGCGCCGCAACAGATCCGCTTCGCCCAGGCTGAAGCCGCCCATTGTGCTGGCGACCTGCATGACCTGCTCCTGGTAGACTAACACGCCGTACGTCGGCTCCAGGATTGGCTTGAGCGCCGCCGCCGGATACGTGATTGGCTCCTCGCCGTGCTTGCGCTTGATGAAGGTGTCGATCTGCTCCATTGGCCCCGGCCGGTACAAGGCGTTGGTCGCCACGACGTCCTCGAACGCCGTGGGCTGCAGCCGCCGCAGCACCGAGCGAATGCCGCTGATTCAAACTGAAACACGCCATTGGTGTCACCGCGCGCAAACAGCTTGAGGGTCTCGGCATCATCCAGCGGAATCTGCTTGGGATCAAACGGCTTTTTCGTCTGGTACGTGATGGACTGGGTCGCGCGCGCCAGGATGCTGAGGTTGCGCAGACCCAGAAAGTCGATTTTAAGTAAGCCGAGCCGTTCGACGTTGGTCATGGTGACCTGGGTTTGCGCGATGCCGTCGCCGCCGTCCTGCACCGCGACCGTGTCAGTCAGCGGCTCCTGCGCCAGCACGATCCCGGCGGCATGAGTCGAGTAATGCCGCGGCAGCCCTTCCAGCGCGAGCGCCGTTTGGTACAGCGCGCGGTTTTGGTCCGAGTCGGAAATCAGGTTGCGCAGCGGCAGCGAATCCTTGTAGGCCGTCGTCAGGTCAATTTTAAACATGGCCGGAATGGCCTTGCTCCACTTGTCACTGTCGAACTGGCTCAGCCCAAACACCCGCGCCACGTCGCGCAGGGCCTGCTTGGCGCCAAAAGTGCCAAACGTGATAATCTGGGCCATGTGGGCCTGGCCGTAAAACTCGTGGACGTAGGCGATCAGCTCCTGGCGCCGGTCGTCGGGAATGTCGATGTCAATATCCGGCATCTGCTGGCGCGCCGGATTCAGGAACCGTTCAAAGAGCAGGTTGTACTTCAGGGGGTCGACTTCGGTGATCGCCAAGGCGTAGGCCACCAGCGACCCGGCGGCAGAACCACGCCCGGGGCCCATCATGATGCCCACCTCATGGGCGTGGTTCATGACGTCCCAGACCACAAGGAAGTAGTCGGCAAAGCCATTTCATTGATGACCTTCAGCTCGTAGGTCAGACGGTCCTGGTAAGCCTCCGGCACCGGCTGACCGTTGAACCGCTTGGCCAGGCCCTTGGTCGCCAGCTCGTGGAGGTAGTCCTTGGCTGGGACGTCGTTGGGCGTTGGAAAATGCGGCAGCTGCGGCTGTTTGAACTCAATGGTGACATCGCAGCGGTCGACCAGGGCCTGAAGGTTGTCCAGCGCTTGCTGCTGGCTCGCCTGCTGGAACGGCGCGGCCGCGTCATCGGCCTTGGTCAGCCAGTCCGGCCCTGCGTCCATCAGCGTCGGGTCGCGGAAATTCAGCTGGGCGCCGTCCTTGATCGCCCCCATCACCTTTTGGGTGAACGCATCGGTGGGGTTCAGGTAGCTGACGCGGCTGAGCGCTAGCAGCGGCAGCGCGTTTTGGCCCGCGAACTGCGGCAACGTGGTCGTCAGCTCTTGCACGGTCACGCCCAGATAAAGGCTGGCCGGCTGCTTGGCCTTCAGCGTCTGAAAGTAGTCTTCCGCCTTTTGCTTGCGGTCTTTAAACGCCGGGCTCAGCAAATAGGCCCCTGGCACGATCACCGCGAGACCCGCCAGGTTGGGCAAATCGGCAAGCGTCGGCGGCGTTTGCGGCATCATGATCGCGCTGGACAGCCGCAGCAGCTGGTGGTAGCCGGCCGTGGTTTCGGCGACGACTAAAAACTCGCAGTCTGGCAGCTGCACGGTCATCCCCAAAAGCGGCTTGATCCCCGCCTTGAGCGCTTGCGAATAAAAGTCCACGATGCCGTAGACCACGTTGACATCGCTAAGCCCGATGGCAGAAAAGCCGCGTTCCTTAGCGGCACCGATGATCTGGTCCAAGGTCAGCGGGCTTTGGAGCAGTGAATACGCGCTTTTGACTTGAATATGGGTAAACATTGTTTCACCTCGCTTCTCATTATACCCGAACCGCTAGCCAGTTCCCGGTTGCATTTTGCCTCCGGCGTGATAAGATGAGTTTCAGAAAAGAGGGATACCATGCGCTATATCGCAACTCTAGTCTGGGGCGTCATCCTCGGTCAAGTCGTTGGCTTTCTGGCCAGCGCGCTGACCGGCGGCACTTATGATCCCAAGCTTTCAGCTATCGTCTCTGTGATCTTTACGATCATCCTCTTCGTCCTTCCGCCGATCATGAAAGCATTCGATCCGACGACTGATGAAAAGAAAACCAACTAATTTTTGAAACTGCCCTGCCGCTTGCGGTGGGGTTTTTTTCGTGCCCATAGCAAAGGGGTGCAGCATGTCGCTGCACCCCTGGTTGGTCACCTTGTGATCACTTGGTGACGTAGATAAAGATATCAGACGCCGAGGCGCCGACGTTGAATTTCACGCCGTTACTCTTGATGGTCTTGATGGTCGTGTTGGAACCATCCTGATCCTTCAACGCTTTTTGGAAATCGGCCCCGACTTTTTTGGCATCGGCACCGACCGAGTTGGCGAGCAGTCCGAACATCTGGCCAAACGCCGCTTGCTTCTTCTTATCCTTCATGGCCTTGATCGGGGCGATCTGCGTCGCTGAGATCAGCTGACCGTCCTGCACATTCACGCGCAGCTTCCCACCGGCGACATCCAAGACTTCTTTCAGCCCGGAGACACTGGTTGGCAGCTGCTGGTCCTTCGTCTTATCAGTCGCCGTCTTCATGGCTGACTGCAGGGCCTTTTGCTCCGCAACCAGTTGCTGCTGCTGCGCGATCGGCATCTTGGCGACTTCTTCCTTTGTCGGCTGCTTCTTGGTGGCAGCGCCTGGAGCTGCTTTTGAATGTTTGCCGGCAGCGCCGTGGCAATGATGGCCTGATTGTACTTAGTCGCAACCGTCTTATACGCGCCCAGCGACTGGGCGGCCTTCACGGTGACTTTGGTGCTGGCATCGCCGTCCTTGATTGTCACATTCTGCTTGCTGGTGCTCATCGGTACGGTGAAGGTGAACTTGCCGTCATTGACAGAGGTCTTGCCGGACTCAGTGTCGGCCTTGTAGCTGACCGACTTGCCAGAGGCATCGCCCTTGATGATGGCCACCATCCCCGAATTACTGTATGTGGTCTTGCTGGTGCTCAGCTTCGTGCCACAACCGGCGAGTGTGAGCACCGCGGCGAGGCCAACGAAGAGCAATCCTGTTTTTTTTCATGTATAAACCTTCCCTTGTTTCAGTCTGTGCCCCACATTACCGCGTTCCCACCAAAAACGCAATGAAAATGTGACTAGGTGTCACATTTTAGGCAGGACCGTGAAGTTGTGGTCGGCAGTCGCCTGGACGACCGGGTGGGCCTGGAGGTAGTCGGCAATCAGCTCGGTCATATCCTTCTGGTTCTCGCGCACGATCTTACTCGGGTCAAACATGGCAAAGTTGCCCCCACCGGCCGCGCGGTAGGAATTGGTCGTTACCTCGTAAAATTGGTCGGCGGCCACTGGGCGCCCGTGGTATGCCAGCTGTATGACGCGCTGGCCCACCGGTTTGGTGATATCGAACGTGTAGTCCAAGCCTTGGTACATGTCGTAATTGTAGTACTGCGGCTTCGGCTTGGCAAAGCGTGCGGTCACCACCAGCTGGCCGTTTTGCAGCGTGAAGAACTCGGCACACTGCTCCAGCGCCGCCTTGATGTCAGCCCCGGACAGGCGCAGCACCGCCAGCGTGTTGGGGTAAATGTAGTTGGTCACCACATCGCGCATGGTGATGGTCGCGCCAAAACCGGTGCCTTCATTGTTGAACAAGGCCGTGCCGGCAATGTCAGTGTCAGTCGCCGCCATTTGCACCTTGTTAATGAACTCGATGTACGGCGTCTCAACCAGGCGTGCCGCCTGTGGGTCATGGATGGTCATGTCGCCTTGCACGCGGCCGAGCGGCGAGTCCAGCCAGTCCTCAGTCGCATTTTGCGTCGCGGCAACGGCGGTCAGCACGTGACCATCTGCTTTGGCCTCCCCGGTCGGCACCAACCTGGCGCTGGCGTCTGCCACTTGCCAGCCCGTCGCAGTGGGCGTCAAGTTCAGGGTGATGACCCCGACGTTCGCACCGCGGTAACCTGGCTGGGTCGTTGGCACGCCGTTGACAAGGCCCGCAAGCTCGCGGTGCTGGTGGCCGGTGACCAAGGCGTCGACCCCTGGCAACTGGCTCAGCTGGTAGCCAACATTTTCGCCGGTCAGCGCCTCGGTCGGTTCACCGGTTTCAAGGTCCCGCTCGAAGCCGCCGTGGTAAGCAATGACGACCACGTCCGCCAGCTCGTGCAACCGCGGCAGCCAGTGAGTCGCCACCGCAACAGGACTTTCAAACGTCAAGTCGTGAATGTGGTGCTGCCCTTCCCAGTGCGGAATGTAGCTGGTGGTCAAGCCGAGCACGGCGACCTTCACCCCACTTTTTTCAAAAATCTGGTAAGGCTGACCGAACGCGGGCTGGCCGTGGTCCAAAATATTGGCGCACAGCACCGGATAGTTCAGCGTGGCGATGGCCTGGCTCAGGTACTCGCGCCCATAATTGAACTCGTGGTTGCCCACGATGCCAAGATCGTAGCCCACCCGGTTGTAAGCCGCGGTCTCCAGCTGCGGGTCCTGCTTGATGCTGGCGGCGTAATAAGCCAGCGGCGAACCCTGCAGGTAATCGCCGTTTTCGATGGTGAGCACTGGCCCAGTCGCGGCCTTTCGCAGCTGATCGATCACTGTCTTGGCCTTGCTCAGTGAAAACGGCAGGTCCTGATCGCGGCGCACGTAATTGGTCGGGACAATGTAACCGTGCGTGTCACTGGTGGAAAGAATGGTTAACTTCACGGGTTATTTCTCCTTCTTGCCGGTCGGCTTGGGCATCACCATGGTCACCATGGCAGAGACCAGCATTTTTTGCAGCACCGCATTGATGGCCAGAGACACCATGGCACTTTGGACCTTGATCGTGTCTTCCTTGGTCACCTTGTTGATCAGGACGCCGCCAGCAAAGTTGGTGTTGGCCTGCTGCAAAGCGCCGGCAAAGTTCAGGATAAAGGCGTCAAACGCCTGCTGCTTCTCGCGACCTTGCAGCTGGTAGTCGATGCCCGCCGCAATTTCATCCAGCGAGAAGACAGACTTCAGGATGGCGATGATCAAAATGTTGGCGACCTGCCCCCGGCTGTACTTTTTCTTGGTCGGCGGCGTGATCACGCCTTTTTTTGACGTAGTTGTTGACCATGGTCGCGGTCAACTCGCCCAGGTCCAGCGGCGCCAGCAGCTCGTTGACGTACTGCACGACTTGGTCCATGTACAGATCGAACTGCGGCAGGTCGGCCCAGCGCGGCAGCTGAACCTGCTGCAGCGACTTCAGGTACGCAAAATACTCTTCATCTTCAGCCATTGTGTTCCTCCTTCATTTCCTATTTTCAGTATAACACGAGAGCTGGTACTGGAAACCAGATAAAGGTATGGAGCCGTGAAAAGAGTCCACATAAACCGGCGGGCTTGGCACCTTATAATCGGGCTACGACTTGGCAACGCCCGAGCATCTAGCTACGCCCACGCCCTCGTCGGCCTAGTACGCCGACAATGACGTGGTCGGGCTAGCTGTCGGGCTAAATGCGCCAAGCCTATGCACCTTACAAAAAAAGCCGCAAACCAATTTGGTCTGCGGCAAAAGGTCCATTACGCCTTAGCGTTGGTATCCTTTTTGAGCACCTGAGCGCCCTTGTAGAAGCCCTTAGGTGAAACGTGATGAGAGACACGGTATTCGCCGGTCGCTGCGTCGAACTGCAAGTTCGGCACATTCAACTTAATGTGACCGCGGCGCATACGCTTTTTGGTTTTTGAAGTCCTGCGTGCTGGAACTGCCATGAGCGGAAAACCCCTTTTGTTTTAGATTTCTTTACTACTATACCGGACCCGGCCAAAATTGCAAGGCCAAGCGGCATTGATAGCCTGTTGCTATCACAGCATGACTAATCATACTAAAATATACGCGTCAAGGCAAGACCTTTACAGGTAAAATTTACGCTTCCGCCGGGGCCGGCGTGTTTTCCTTGCTGGTAAAGTCGAGCGCCCCGTCCTTCACGCCGATCGTCACCGTGGATTCCGGCACGATGTCACCGGCGATCAGCTGCTTGGCCAGCGGTGTCTCGACCGCCGTGGTGATCAGGCGCTGCAGCGGCCGTGCGCCGTAAGCCGGCTCGTAACCCTTGTTGGCCAGCCACTCCTGCGCGGCCGGCGTTACGTCGAGCGTAATGTTCTGGTCCGCCAGACGACCGCCGAGCTGCTTCAGATCTTTGACCGCGATTTTTTCCACGTCTGCCAGCCGCAGCGGTTGAACATGATAATGTCGTCGATTCGGTTCAAGAACTCCGGCTTGAAGTGGCTGCGGACCTGCGCCATGACCTGATCCTTCGCGTCTTGCGTGATCTTGCCGTCATCCTCCACGCCGTCCAGCAGCGCTTCGGAGCCCAGGTTGGACGTCATGATGATGATGGTGTTCTTGAAGTCGACGGTGCGGCCCTGGCTGTCAGTCAGACGCCCATCGTCCAGCACCTGCAGCAAAATGTTGAACACGTCTGGGTGGGCCTTTTCGATTTCATCCAGCAGCACGATGGTGTACGGATTGCGCCGCACCGCCTCGGTCAGCTGGCCGCCTTCCTCGTAGCCGACGTAGCCCGGCGCCGCGCCGACCAGCCGCGACACGGAAATCTTGTCCATGTACTCGGACATGTCGATGCGGACCATATGCTTTTCAGAATCAAACAGGTTGTCCGCCAGCGACTTGGCCAACTCGGTCTTCCCGACCCCGGTGGGGCCCAGGAACAGGAAGCTGCCCAGCGGCCGCGACGGTCCTGCAGGCCGGCGCGTGACCGCAGCACGGCATCGGACACGGCGTCGACCGCCTCGTCTTGGCCGATCACCCGCTTGTGCAGGTTCTCAGGCAGGTGCAACAGCTTCTGCCGGTCGCCTTCGACCAGCTTGGCCACGGGGATCCCGGTTTGCCGCGAAATCACCGCGGCGATTTCTTTTTCGGTGACGGATTCTTCAACCAGCCAAGAATCCGGCCGGTCAGTGGCTTCAAGGTCCTTCAGTTCCTTCTCCAGCTGCGGGATGGTGCCGTGCTGCAAGCGTGCGGCGGTTTCCAAGTCGTAGCGGCTTTGCGCGTCTTCCAGCTCGTGCTTGGCCTTATCGATGGCTTCCTTCTTCTCGTTCAGCTGGTTGATGTCCTTCTTCTCGGCGTCCCACTGCGCCTTAAGCTTGGCGGTTTGCTCCTTGGTGTTGGCCAGTTCCTGTTCGGCCTGCTTCAGGCGCTTTTCGCTGGCGGGATCGGTTTCCTTCTTCAGGGCCTGCTCCTCAATCTCCAGCTGCATTTGCTTGCGTTCAGCCACGTCCAGCGAGGTCGGCCGCGAATTCATTTCGACGTTGATCTCGGCACTAGCCTCGTCGATCAGGTCGATGGCCTTGTCAGGCAGGTAGCGGTCGGTGATGTAACGGTTCGACAGCGTCGCCGCGGCCACCAAAGCGGAGTCGTGAATGCGCACACCGTGGAAAATCTCGAAACGCTCCTTCAGCCCGCGCAGAATGGAAATGGTGTCCTCAACTGAGGGCTCTTGGATCAGCACGCGCTGGAACCGCCGCTCCAGGGCCTTGTCCTTTTCAATGTTCTCGCGGTACTCGTCCAACGTGGTCGCGCCGATCAGGTGCAGCTCGCCGCGGGCCAGCATCGGCTTGAGCAGGTTGCCGGCGTCCATCGAACCTTCCGTCTTGCCGGCGCCGACGATGGTGTGGATCTCGTCGATGAACAGCAGAATCTGGCCTTCGCTCTTCTTGACCTCGTTCAAAACGGACTTCAGGCGTTCCTCAAAGTCGCCGCGGTACTTGGCCCCGGCCAGCAGGCTGCCCATGTCCAGCGAAATGATGGTCTTGTTCTTCAGGTTATCTGGCACGTCGTTGCGCACGATGCGCTGGGCCAAGCCCTCGACGATCGCCGTTTTGCCGACGCCGGGTTCGCCGATCAGGACCGGGTTGTTCTTAGTCTTGCGCGACAGGATGCGGATCACGTTGCGGATCTCTTCATCGCGGCCGATGATTGGGTCCATCTTGCCGGAGCGCGCCTCTTTGACCAGGTCGGTGCCGTACTTTTCCAGCGCCTTGTAGGTGTTTTCGGCCGTCTTCGAGGTGACCTTCTGCCGCCGCGGGCCTTGTCGACGACCTTGCGGAACTTCTTTTCCGTCAGGCCGTTGTCCGTCAGGTACTTGGTGATGACGTTGTACGGCTGATCGAACAGGGCCAGCAGGACGTCCTCGGTGGCGATGAACTCGTCGCCTAAGGAAGTCTTGACCTTATCCGCGTCCTGGAACAGCTGGTACAGGTTCTGACTCATGTTCTGGCCGTAGCTGCTGGCCCCTTCGACCACAGACTCCTGGTCGATGGCCTGATCAATGGCGGCGTTCAGGCCGTTTAGATTAATGCCGGCATCTTGAAACAGCTGGGCGCCGAGGTCGCCCTTTTGGACCATGCTTTTAATGACCTCGGGAATATCGATTTCTTGATGGTGCCGCACCTGCGCGATTTGCTGCGCGGCGGCAACGGCTTCCGTGACTGCTTGCGTAAAACTATCAGGATTCAAAAAAATCCCCTCCTTCGCCGGTCCGGCTTAACCAGACGGCGTGTGTTCGTGATGATTATCACTACGCCTATAGTTTAACAAATTGCCATTGGTCAAAACAGGTCAAATTAAAAATAAATCGCTTCCAAGCCCAAAATCGGGCTTAGGGCCGAGGCCGGCCTTTTCAATCCCGGCCGAAGCGCTTACACTTATTCTATCAGACTGACAAGGAGCATGGCAGACATGGACAAACAGTACATCATGCGCTGGACGAAGGCACGACCTCGACCCGCGCCTCATCATTGATCACGCAGGCAGATCATCGCCGATGCGCAACAGGAGTTTCCGCAGTACTTCCCCAAGCCCGGCTGGTCGAGCACAACGCCAACGAGATCTGGAACGCAGTGCTGACCACGATCGCCGACGCCTTTTCCAAAAGCGGCATCCAGCCGCGGCAGATCGCCGGCATCGGTATCACCAACCAGCGCGAAACCAGCGTGATCTGGGACAAGCAAACCGGGCTGCCGATCCACAACGCCATTGTCTGGCAGTCGCGGCAAACCACGGCGCTGGCAGAAAAACTGCGGCAAGGGGGCTATGGGGACACCATTCACGAGAAAACCGGGCTGCTGATCGACCCCTACTTTTCCGCGACCAAGGTCCGCTGGCTGCTGGACGCGGTGCCTGGCGCCCAGCTCGCGCCGAGCGCGGTGAGCTGCTGTTTGGCACCATCGACACCTGGCTGGCCTGGAAGCTGTCCGGCGGCGCGATCCACGTCACCGACTACACCAACGCCAGCCGCACGATGATGTTCAACATCCACCAACTGCAGTGGGACGACGAGATCCTGAACCTGCTGCACATCCCCAAAGCGTTGTTGCCCGAGGTCCGCAGCAATTCCGAAGTTTACGGCGAAACCGCGCCGTTTCACTTTTACGGCAGTCGGGTCCCGATCGCCGGCATGGCCGGCGACCAGCAGGCCGCGCTGTTCGGTCAGCTGGCGCTGCGCCCAGGCATGGTCAAAAACACCTACGGCACCGGCTCCTTCATTGTGATGAACACCGGTAAGACGCCGAAAATGTCCGCCCATAACCTGCTGACGACCATCGGCTACGGGCTGAACGGTTCGGTCACCTACGCGCTTGAAGCTCGGTGTTTGTCGCCGGCAGCGCGATCCAGTGGCTGCGCGACGCG